>DHJN01000189.1:13010-20247 GCA_002404345.1 Actinobacteria bacterium UBA4719
CTCACCAGTCTCTTGTCTCACCAACGAAGCTACGACAGGAACCCGATGCCCGACTCCAACGCCCAGTTCCGTAGCGTGTTCCGCGGATACGACCCCGTCCAGGTGGACCAGCACGTGCGTCAGCTCGCGCAGGCAGCCGCTGCAGCCCGACAGGAGGCCGGCGAGCGAACCATCCAGGTCAGCAAGCTCGAGGCCGCCCATGGTCAGCTCACGAGCGAGGTCGAACGTCTCGTCCACAGCGCCCGTGCGCTCGAAGCGGCCCAGATGGAGGCTGCGGCCCCCACCTACGGGGGTCTCGGCTAACGCATCGGCTCCATCTTGACCCTGGCAGATATGGAAGCCAGGGAGCTGCGGACACGCGCTCGGGCGGACGCTGCGAACCATCGCGCGCTCGCCGACGAGAGCGCTCTGGCGACCCGTCAAGACGCGGACGACTATGCAATGGAGACACGCAGCGCCACCGACGACGAGATCGCGCGGATCCTGCAGGACGCCAAACAGCACGCGGACAGCCTTCTGGACGACGCCAAACAGCACGCGGACAGCCTTCTGGACGACGCCAAGCAGCACGCGGACAGCCTTCTGGACGATGCCGACCGTGAGGCAATGGCCCGACGGGAAGAAGCCGAAGCAGTCTATGAGCGGGCGCGCGCCAGGTCTGCGGCCGCGGCCGTCGACTTCGAGACGACCCTGGCCGCGCGTCGGGACACTTCGGCGTTGGAGTTCGCCGCCCAGGTCACCGCCGCCGAGCAGCAGCTGGCCGCTGTCCGGCTGCGGTCGGAGCAGGCCCGCAAGGACTCCGAGCAAGCCCAGCAGGAGGCAGCAGCGAAGTCCGCGCAGCAGCTCGCGCAGGCGACGGCGCACGCACAGACATTGGTGGCTGAGGCCAAGGCTGAGCGTGTACGGAGCAACTCCGAACGCGAGCTCGCTGCCGCGACCCAACGTCGGGACAGCATCAACGCGCAGCTCAGCATCGTCCGCAAGGACCTCGCGGCGCTCGGTGGGGTCACGAGATTCAACCCGTTGCGGCTGACAGAACCTGCTGCCGACCAGACGGGGGCCGCTGGCAAAGTCCCGCAAGAGGTTGTCGCCGACGCCCAGGGCGGCCAGGACACACCGCAGAAGGATGACGACCTCGTACCAACGAGCTGACGAGCAGGAGCTGGCCGGTCTTGGGTCACCGGCCGGTCTTTGGTCAGTTGAGCAAGTGGGCAAAGGATGAGGGTTCGGCGGCAAGGAACTCTGACAGTGTCATGGGGCGTTGGCCGGTCAGCTGCTCGATGGTATGACTGGTCACCGAGCCCTCGCCCGTGTCGAGCATGAGGTAGGACCCGATCCAGCCCTCGACGAGCCAGTCAGGATGGCCAGCCCTCGAAGCTCTGGCCTCGTCGAGGGTCTCGGCGTGGTACGTGATCGCCCGGCGCGTGGCCTTGGTCAGGATGCGCGCGGTCTCGTGCAGGTCGATCGCATGAGGTCCGGACACGTCGTAGACCTGTCCTTCATGGCCGGGCTCGATCAGCAGCACGGCCGCAAGGCGGGCCACGTCGGCGCGAGCCACCCAAGCCACGCGACCGTGTCCGGCCGGAGCGCGGATCACCCCGTCCGCCCCCACGAACCGGGGCGCCACGTCGGCATACAGCGCGTCGCGCATCGAGGTGAGGCTGATCCCCGCCCCGCGGATTGCCTCCTCGGTGGCACCGTGGTCACGGGCGTAGGGAAACGTCGCGTGGGGCGCGGCCCCCATGAACGAGGTGTAGACGATGCGCTCGACCCCGGCCAGGCGGGCGCCATCGATCGCCTTGCGGTGCAACGAAATCCGGTCAGGGTTCTCGTGCCCGGACACCAGAAGCAGGGTGCCCATGCCATCGAGGGCCCTGGCCATCGCCTCGGAGTCCTCGTATGACGCGGTGGCGATATCCGCACCCGGCAGTCGCGGCGCCCGATCGGGGTCGCGGACGATCAACCGCTGCTCCACTCCTCGCGCGGAAAGCTCACGGGCGACCCGGCCGCCGAGATCACCGGTGGCACCAGTGACCGCGATGGTCATGAAGGATCCGGGTCATGTGGGTCGACAGGTCGGTCTGCCGGTGCGCCCTCGCCGGTCAGCGTGTCGTGACGGCCGGGTGTCGGGTCGTCGTCGGCAGGCACATCCGTGGTGGGGTCCTCGGTGCTCAGTAATGCCTCGAGCAACGGCCCCACCAGACGACGGAAAGTGCGCCGAGGCCGTGCCCGGTCGAGCACCGCGACCTCGAGCTGGGTTGCGGTCAGGGTGCGTGAGGGCCCACCGGCGGGATCCTGCCTCAACAGCTCGACAGCCAGCACCAGGGCGTCGCCCAGGTTCATGCCGGGCCGCCACCGCTCCTGCAGGCCTGCGGTGATCTGCTCCCCGGCACCGCCCATCGCGATGAAGCCCTGCTCGTCGGCGACCGAACCGTCATAGGTCAGCCGGTAGATCTGGTCCTGGTCGACGGTCTCGCCCACCTCGGCGACGACGATCTCGACCTCGTAGGGCTTGGACTCCTGGGTGAAGACAGTGCCCAACGTCTGAGCGTAGGCATTGGCCAGTCCCCGCGCGGTCACGTCGCTGCGATCGTAGGAGTAGCCGCGCAGATCGGCATAGCGGACACCGGCCACGCGCAGGTTCTCGAACTCGTTGTACTTGCCGGCGGCGGCGAAGGCGATGCGGTCGTAGATCTCGGACACCTTGTGCAAGGCGCGGGAGGGGTTCTCGGCCACGAAGGCGATGCCTCGGTCATAGCCCAGGACCACGACGGACCGACCGCGGGCGATCCCCTTGCGGGCGAAGTCCGCCCGGTCTTTCATGAGCTGCTCGGGCGAGACGTAGAACGGCATGGTCATCGGGCACCCCCGGGGTTGCCCCGGCGGTCGGCCACGATCTGCTCGACAACCGAAGCGAGTGCGTCATCGTCCAGGAACTGCAGTCCCTCGACATCCACCACGGCCAGCGTCGGCCAGATCCTTCGGCTGAGATCGGGGCCGCCCGTGGCCGAGTCGTCGTCGGCAGCGTCATACAGCGCCTCGACGGCCACGCGGATCGCCGCAGCCAAGTCCAAGCCGGGCCGCCAGAGCTTCTTCATCGCACCGCGGGCAAACAACGACCCCGAGCCGACGCTGTGGTGGTCATGTTCCTCGTAGCAGCCGCCGGACACGTCATAGGAGAAGATCCGGCCACCCATGGTGGGGAGGTCAAAACCGGCGAACATCGGGACCACGGACAAGCCCTGCATGGCCATCGGAAGGTTTGCCCGGATCATCGTCGCGAGCCGGTTGGCCTTGCCCTCGAGGGACAGCAGGGTGCCCTCGATCTTCTCGTAGTGCTCGAGCTCCACCTGAAACAGCTTCACTATCTCGATGGCCAGGCCCGCGGTGCCGGCGATCCCGACGGCGGAGTAGGCGTCGGCAGCGAACACCTTGTCCAGGTCGCGGTTGGCGATCAGGTTGCCCATGGTGGCGCGACGGTCCCCCGCCATGACGATGCCGCCGTCATAGGTGAGCGACACGATCGTCGTGCCGTGCGGTGCCTCGAACATGCCCCCCACCGGCAGCGGGCGCCGCGACGGCAACAGCTCAGGCGAGTGCGCGCCGATGAACTCGGTGAAGGACGAGGAGCCGGTCGTCATGAACGCTGCGGGCAGGCGTCCGGCGCCGCCCCCGGAGCTGAGGCTCACTGGCCGCCCTTCTGCACGAAGCCGCGCACAAACTCCTCTGCGTTGGCTTCGAGAACCCCATCGATCTCGTCCAGCACGCTGTCGATGTCATCATCGAGGGCGTCCTTGCGCGCCGCCGCTTCAGGCGCGGATGCGGTGGGCTCGGGCGCCTCGTCCGGGGTGTCGTCGCGACGCTGGGGTCGGCTCTGCTCCTGGCTTGGCATGTGTCCTCCACGGGGTTGATCGGGACCGGCAGACGCCGGACAACCTTCGTCATTGGCAGCCTAACCCGCTGTCAACTGTTGACGGCGGCCAATTCCCGCAAAAGGGTCGTTGCGTCGGGACTGCGGTCGATCAGGTCACCGACGCCCGCACGGGTACCGCGTAGGGGTTCGAGCATGGGGACCCGCTGCAGGGCCTTGTGGCCCGGGACCTCGAAGATCACCGAGTCCCAGGACGCGGCAGCGATCTCGGCGGAGTACTTCTCCAGGCAGCGACCTCGGAAGTAGGCGCGGGTGTCCTCGGGCGGGTTTGTCATGGCCACGTCCACCGCGGCATCCTCGGTCAGCGACTCGATCCGGCCGCGTTGGGACAGACGGTGGAACAGGCCCTTCTCGGGGCGGATGTCCGACCACTGGATGTCGATCGCCTTGAGCCGGTGATCGGACCAGTCGAGCCCGTCCCTGTCCCGATACCCTTGCAGGAGAGCCAGCTTGGCGACCCAGTCGATCTCGCGAGTGCACTCCATGGGGTCGCGCTCGAGCTTGGTCAGCACCGAGGACCAGCGCGACATCACCTCCGAGGTGTCGTCGTCGATGGCACCGGGGTAACGCGCCTGGAGGTATCGGTCGGCCTGTTCGTAGTAGATCCAGAGCAGCTGGACGGCAGTCATGGTGCGCCCGTCGCGCAGCTCGACGAGCGATCGCAGACCGGGGTCGTGCGACACCTCATGCAGCGTGGCCACCGGCTTGCGGACGCTCAGGTCCACGTCGATCGCCCCGTCCTCGATCATCGCCAGGACCAGGCTGGTCGTGCCCATCTTGAGCAGGCCCGCGACGTCGCACTGATTCGCGTCACCGATGATCACATGAAGGCGGCGGTACAGCGCGGCCACCGCATGCGGCTCGTCGCGGGTGTTGATGATGGGCCGCTTGAGGGTCGTCTCAAGGCCCACCTCGACCTCGAAGAAGTCCGACCGCTGGGCGATCTGGAACCCGGACTGTGTCGAGTCCTGGCCGATGCCGACTCTGCCCGCACCGCACATCACCTGTCGAGCCACGAAGAACGGGATCAGATGGCGGGTGATCTCCGAGAACGGCGTCTCGCGACGCATGAGGTAGTTCTCGTGCGTGCCATAGGACGCGCCCTTGCCGTCGGTGTTGTTCTTGTAAAGGTTCACCCCGGCCGTCCCCGGCACCCCGGACAGGCGCCGGACCGATTCGAGCATGATCTGCTCCCCCGCCCGATCCCAGCACAGGGCCGCCCTTGGTGAGGTCACCTCGGGCGAGCTGTACTCCGGATGTGCGTGGTCGACATACAAGCGGGCACCGTTGGTCAGCACCACGTTGGCCAGCGTGGGGTCTTCCTCGTCGGTCAGCTGGCTGGCATCCGCAAGCTGCCGGGGGACCTCGAACCCGCGCGCGTCACGCAACGGCATCTCGTCCTCGTAGTCCCAGCTGGCCCGACCGGCGCGCGAACCTCGCATGCTGGCGTAGGCGTTGACGACATATCCGGACAGCAACATGGGGTTAGCCGTCGGATCGCCGGGCACCGAGATGCCGTACTCCGTCTCGATCCCCATCACTCGACGCACCGTCATGCCGCCAGCCTAGGCGAACCGCGCAGATCCGCCGGGGGCATGATGGCCGGGTGAGGATTCCCGTTGATGTCGCTGCCAGCCGCATGCCCCTGCGAACCAGGGTCTTCACGAGGGTCTTCGACCGGATCGGCGGCCTGTCGATCGTCGGCCTGGACCTCGACGGGATTCGCAGGAGTCGCGCCGCCGTCACACCCGCAGTGCCCCCGTTCAGCTGGATCACGGGCCCCGTCTTCAGGGACGTCACGCGCGAGGAGACGACCTTTCCAGCGCGTGACGAGCATGAGGTGCGACTGCGCGTGTACCGCCCGGCAGCTGGGTCACGGCCGCGCGAGCTACCACCGGTGATCGTGTACTTCCACGGCGGTGGATGGGTGCTGGGGAGCACCCGCATGGGCGACCCGCTGTGCACTTTCCTGGCCCGGGCAGTCGAGGCGGTCGTGGTCAGCGTCGACTACCGGATGGCGCCGGAGCACCGCGCGCCGAAGGCCGTGCACGACTGCGTTGACTCCGTCCGCTGGCTTGGCGAACACGCAGACTTGTTGGGTGGCGATCCTTCTCGCCTCGCGGTGTCCGGTGACAGCGCCGGCGGAAACCTCGCGGCGATCGTGTGTCAGGTCGTCCGCGACGATGGCGGACCGACCATCTCGCACCAGGCTCTGCTGTATCCCGCCACCGATGCGACCAAGAGCCAGCCGTCCATCGTCGAGCACGCGAGAGGACCGATCCTCACCCGGGCCAAGATCGACGTGTTCCTCGACCTCTACCTCGGTCCGGATGGTCTGGCCGCAACCGATCCTCTCGTCTCGCCCCTGTGGGCTGCGAGCCACGCTGATCTTCCACCCGCCCTGGTCCAGACCGCGGATCTCGATCCGCTACGGGACGAAGGCAGGCTGTATGCCGAGCGGCTGGCTGCCGCTGGCGTTCCCGTGCGGCATACGAACTATGTCGGTGCGCCGCACGGCTTCGCGAGCTTCCCGGGAGCGACCACCATCGGCCGGGCGCACCGCGACGAGCTGGTCTGCGAGCTGCGCCGTCATCTGCACCCGACTCGCCTGCGAACATGAAGCAGCGCCTGCGAACATGAAGCAGCACAGATAAGGCGGCACAGATGAGACAGCACAGATGAGCAGGATCAGGATTCGACGTGCCGAACCAACCGACTTCGGTGCGATTGCTGCGATCTACGCCCACTCGGTCCGCACCAGCGCGGCAACTTTCGACCTGGATGACCCACCAGATTCCTACTGGCAGGCAAAGCTTGACAGCACGTCCGCAGGTGACCATTTCCTCGTTGCCTGCGATGACGACGAGGTCGTGGGTTACGCCTACTCGTGGATGTTCCGGCCCCGTCCTGCCTACGATCGAACCCGCGAGACGTCGGTCTACGTCGCGCCAGACGCGACGGGGACCGGCATCGGGACGCAGCTGTACGTCGAGCTCCTCGACCTGCTGCGCAAGGACGATGTCCATCTCGTCATTGCCGCGGTGACACAACCGAATCCGGCCAGCAACGCGCTGCACCGCAGGCTCGGCTTCACCGAGGTGGGCACACTGGACGAGGTCGGGTTCAAGTTCGGCATATACGTTAGCGCCAAGTGGTTCCAGCTGCGTCTGGACTGACCCAACCCAGCCTCGCCTGTTGCGCCCAAACCACCGAATCCTGCTCTCCCACCACAGGATTCGGTGGTTTCACGGCAAGAAGCTGGGGTGCCTCCCCTAGAGTTACTGGCTTAGAGCGCGCGCAGATAGG
>DHJN01000134.1:0-161 GCA_002404345.1 Actinobacteria bacterium UBA4719
AGGAGGATCAACGTGATCGGGAGCGCGACGTACTCGGCCCGCTGCAGGTCTTGCTCGAGCGTGTTGTTGAAGGCGAGGTTGATCGGCACCTGGCCTGTTGTGTAAACCTGCAGCCCGCTCGGGTGGATCTCCGAGACAACCTGCGATACGTATTTCTGCGC
>DHJN01000134.1:373-821 GCA_002404345.1 Actinobacteria bacterium UBA4719
CGCGAATCCGCCAGAAGAGGAGCGATTGATTGCTCAACGGCTGACTGGTAGCTCGGATCGGTGGCGGCGAGGGTGCCGCTGGCGAAGATGAGCTCCATGGTCGAACCCGTGGGGGCCTGCTCAGGCTGGATCTCGGCGGTGATCAGCTTCGCCGTCTGGCCGGCCGCCAGGTTGGCGCCAAAGCCTCCGTTGCCAGCCAGCGTTCCGCCGGCGAGAATGCCCGCGACCGAAAGTCCCAGAAGCACTGCCGATACGATCAGCACCGCCCATCGGCGTCGGTATACAAAGCGGCCCCAGCGGTCGAACATCCGCATCACGATACAGGCCCTGGATACAGGGCCTGCCGCCTACTCGAGCGTTACTTGAGCTTCCACTGAATGCTGTCCAGGACTGGTCCGGCGGCGGTGACGAACGCTTTCACGTCGGCTTGTGTCGCCAGGATCAGGAT
>DHJN01000134.1:938-2938 GCA_002404345.1 Actinobacteria bacterium UBA4719
CTCCCAGACAATTCCTGTCGCTCCGTTGAGGGTCGCCGCCTGGGTCTTGCTGCCCGGGCACGTCTTCGTGTCGGGGTACTTGCTCGTGAAGAACTTGTCGACGGTGTCCTTGTTCTGCTGAGCGTTCTGAGCCGGGTTTGACGCGCCGCTCCCGATGGTGATCGAGCCGGTGTTATCAGCGTTCGTGATCGTGATGCTCTGGTCGTCCTGGTTGACCACCGTCCATCCCGAGGGCAACGTGAACGCAACTCCGGCGTTGGACGCCGTCCCGCTGCCGGTCGTGCCTGGAGTTGGATTGCCCACAGGGCTTGGAGTGCCCGCGGGGCTGGGGCTGGGGAGGAGTCCCGCTCCCTGGTTGCTCCCGGTGCTCCGGCTGCCAAATACGGCGAGCGCGGTGCCGCACCCGGCCATGAGCAGTACGAGCACGACGATCGCGGCAATGATCAGCGTCCACGGCGTGCGGTGCACGGGCGGCTGCGGACCCACGGCGCTCGGCGCGTAGTAAGGGCTCTGGTAGCCGGGCGGCGGAGGCGGTGGCGCTGCGGCAGGCGGCCCTGGCATTCCCGCAGGGGGTGCCGCCGGCTGCATCGCAGCCACGGCGAGCGGAGTCCCACATGCCTGGCAGAACTGGTTGCCATCCGGGTTTTGGGTTCCACACCTCGCGCACGTGACCGCCATCTATTCGCCTCCAGATGGGGTGGCAGCCGGATCCTTACGCGGCCGGCGGCTGCGCTTGATCGAGTTGGGCGCGGCCGTAAGCGCCATGCCGCAGTTCGGGCAGAAGCCGGCCGCCACGATGTGCGTGTGGCAGCTGGGGCAGACGGTCTCGGCAAACCCCATGTGCGCGGCCTCCTCGAGCAAAGCGTGATGCAGCAGGTAGCGGATGTAGATGAGAAGCGCTCCGACCACGACTGCCTGCCAGATCAAAATCGCCAGGGGGTTGACGGCGGCGTCCTTCAGCAGCAGCGTCCCCGCAGAGAAGGCGATGTGTGCGACCACCGCCATGACGACGGCCCCGATCTCCCTCCCGCCTAGCCGTCCTCTGCGGTAACGCCAGATCGTCGCCACGACCATGCCTGTCGCGCTGCCCTGCATCAGCGGCTGGAAGACGGCAAGCGTGGTCAGGTCGTAGATCCAGTTGCCCGGCGCGACGTGGGCCAGGCTGGTCAAGGCGCTCGAGAACCCTATGAGGCCTTCGGCGAGGCTGAATCCCAAGCCGGCTGCGACCCCGAAGACAAGTCCGTCGACGGTCTCCGGAAATTCCGCATGGTTGGGCAGGAAATACGCGGGGACCGCCTTCAACACCTCTTGCACCACGGGCATGAGCAATCCGACGATCAGAAGCCCGCCGATGCTGATGCTCGCGCTGCCCAGCGGGTTGTGGTTGTAGTCGAAGGGGTTGTAGATCGCGCGACCAAGGATCGTGACCACGATCCCGACGACGATTCCGCCTCCCAGGGTGAAGCCAAGGACTGTTGCCGGCTCGTCGCGATAGACCTGCGCCTCGTAGAGGTAGATGAGGTACAGAACTGGCACCAGGAACGCCGCGACCAGGATGGCCGCTGTGATCAGGCCGGCGAGGTAGAGGACCAGGACGCCGGCCAGGCCGGCGGTTAAAGCCCATCGAAATTCGTGGACCTTGTTGTGGCCAAGGTGCGGAAACAGGGTCGAGATGACTGAGGGTTGAGCTACGTGCTCGCCTGGGTGAGCCGCGTAGCGGTGCTCGCGGGTCTTGGCGTTGCCCGATTCCTGGGTGGTGCCCTGGTGAGCGCCACAGCGGGTGCAGAAAACGCCGTCCGGGACGTCCTGCGCGCAATGGTCACACTGCACGGGCCCAACCTCCTATCACGCTGCCCTTGAAGGGGCAAGCGGCCTACAGGATAGGGCTAGCCGCGCCAGTTTGCGCAGGAATCAGATCAGGCGTTGCTGGCTGCTTCTGCTGCAGGCACCCAGCCCCGGACCCAGTGGCACGAGCCGTGCCCGGGGTGCTTGGCGAAGTA
>DHJN01000143.1 GCA_002404345.1 Actinobacteria bacterium UBA4719
ACACCCATGGCACCGGCTGCACGCTGTCCTCGGCCCTGGCGGCCCTGCGCCCCCGGCGAGACACCTGGTTCGAGACAGCGCTGGACGCCAAGAGCTATCTCACCGCGGCGCTGGTCGCCGCGGACGGGCTCGAGATCGGCCATGGCCCAGGTGGCCACGGACCAGTCCACCACTTCCACGAGATCTGGGACCGCTGATGTCGTTCTCGCAGGACGCCTGGGAAGCGATCGCCCCCATTCGCAAGGCGATTGACGAACTGCCCCTCCTCACCGGCATGGAGGACGGCAGCCTCCCCCGCGACTCGTTCGTCTACTACATGGCTCAGGACGCGCACTACCTCGCCGACTACGGCCGGGTGCTGGCCGCGGCGGCGAGCCAGACCACCGACCCGGACGAGCTGCTCTTCTGGGCTCGCAGCGCCAACATGACCGTCGTCGTGGAGCGCGAGCTGCACGCCGCTCACGTGGCCGACTTCGCGGCGAGCACCAAGTCGCCCACGTGTACGGCATACACCTCGTATCTGTTCTCGCTGGCAGCCGCCGGCCGCTACCCGGCCCTTGCCGCGGGCATCCTGCCCTGCTTCTGGATCTATGAAGATGTGGGTCGTCGCCTCAAGGCACGGGTGAGCGACCTCACCGGACACCCGTATGCCGACTGGATCAGTACGTACGGCGACCCCGAGTTCGCCGCGTCGACCGAACGGGCGAAGATGATCCTCGATCGCCTTGCGGCACATGCAGATCCGGCGACTGTCGAGCGGATGCACGAGGCGTTCGCGACGGCCTCGCGCTACGAGTGGATGTTCTGGGACGCGGCCTGGCGCAAGGAGACCTGGCCTGTCTGAGCGGGCCCGGACACCAGCGCGACGCGCGTAGGTGTCGGGGCGCCCTACGGGACGTCGGTCCGAAGTCGTTCGCCCCGATTGCATCCAAGTGACGTCATGTCGAGTGAGGAAATGCCTTGAAAGAACGCCTTCGACCCGATTGGGATCCCAGATCCGACAAGGTGCTCGATAATCAGATCGCAGCCTATGACGAAATGCGCCAACGCTGCCCCGTGGCTCACAGCGAGTATCTGAACTGGTCAGTGTTTCGGCATGGTGATGTCGTGCGGGTACTCGACGATCATGAGACCTTCAGCAGCGCTGTCTCCGCGCACCTCTCCGTGCCGAACGGCATGGACCCTCCAGAGCACACGGAGTACAGGCGGATAGTTGATAGCTATTTCACTCATGAGCGGATGACCACCTTCGAGCATGCGTGCCGCCAGATCGCCGTCGATCTGGTAGAGCGCCTTCCGAGCGGAGGCGAGATCGAGCTTAATGAGGGGTTCGCCCGGGTCTTCGCCCTCCGGGTTCAGCGCGCGTTCCTAGCTTGGCCGAAGGACTTGCACGAGCCGTTGCGCCAGTGGGTTGACAAGAATCAAGAGGCGACACTAGCCAGTGACGAGGCTGCCATGGCCGCCGTCGCCCTCGAGTTCGATATCTATATCAAGCAGTTGTTAGCCGTGCGCCGTGAGGCTGGCACGGCGGCGCCTGATGACATCACGACGAGCCTGCTTCGGGAGCGGGTCGGGGACAGGCTCCTCCAGGATGAAGAAATCGTCAGCATTCTCCGTAATTGGACGGTGGGCGAGCTGAGCACCATCGCAGCCAGCGTGGGTATCTTGGTCCACTATCTGGCCGCACACCCGGAGGTTCAGCAGCAATTGCGGGAACGGCTGTCGTCGTTGCCGAGTGCCATCGATGAGATATTGCGCATCCACGCACCGCTGATCTCTAATCGCCGGATCGCCACCAAACCGGTCGAGATCGGGGGCCGCAGGCTGCGAGCCGGCGAGCGAGTTACCCTCATCTGGGCCTCGGCCAACCGGGACGAAGCCGTATTCGGTGATCCCGATGAGTTTCGGCTGGATCGCGAGCCGTCCGAGAATCTGCTTTATGGCGCTGGGGTCCATGTGTGCCCGGGCGCACCTCTGGCCCGGCTCGAGCTGCGCGTTGTTATTGAGGAGCTACTCGAGCGCACCGACCACATCGGCCTGGTGTCGGGGAAGAAGCCATTGAGAGCCGCCTACCCGGCCAGTGGATTCTCCTCGTTGCCACTGTGGATTCGGTGACCTCAAGACACATCACTCCTTCGAATGCACGAACGCGACTCTTAGTCCAGCTGCTCGACGTCGACGGTGAGGCGTTGGGCGGCGCTGGTCACGGCGGACGGGCTCGAGATCGGCCATGGCCCAGGTGGCCACGGACCGGTCCACCACTTTCACGAGTTTCGGAGTGACTAGCCACGAGATCTGGGACCGCTGAGGGCGATGGCGATGCCGGCCGCGAGGACCGCGGCCACGGCCCCGCCGAAGAAGACGGTCTGCACCTGCACGACGCCCGCGGCAACCAGCGCCGCCGTGTCGCTCTGGTCCGGCAGCGCGGCGACCGTGACGTAGTACCGGTGCAGTCCGATGGCGGTCAGCAGCGCCAGCCCGACCACCATCCCGACCATGCGGGCGAGGACGACCAGCGAGCTGACGACGCCGTGCGCGTCTCCCGGCGCCGACGCGAGCGCCGCGGCGTTGACCGGTGCGAGGGCAAGCCCGAGGCCCAGACCCACCAGCACCAGGTCGGGGGTCGTCGACCATGACTGCAATGAACCGTGTCCCCACCCGGACATGACGGCGAGCCCGGTCCCGGCAAGCATGAGGCCAGCCGAGGCCACCGCTGCCGGACCCCGTCGGTGCAGCAGCCAGCCACCGGACAGGGCGCCGACCGGGACGGCAGCCAGAAAACGGACGAGCAGCAGCGCCGCAGTGGTCTGCGACCCGGTCACCGTCAGTCGGGCCAGAACCGGGACGTCGACCACGACGGCCACGAGCGCAACCCCGACCAGGACGCTGACCAGCAGGGCGGGAACGAGCGTGGAACCGCCCCTGGTGGTCATCAGCCCACATGGCACCAGTGGGTCGCGCGCGGTGCGGTGCCTCCAGATGTATGCCGTCACAGCCACCAGTCCCAGCGGCACCAGGGCCCAGCCCCAGGGCCCCACCACCTCGTGCTCGGGATTGGCCGAGGCGAAGGTGAGAACCAGAGAACCCAACGCGACGGCGATACAGAAGGCCCCGAGCAGGTCGATCCGGCGCAACAGGGGAAGGAGCGATCCTGCGGCGACCGGCGCGGTTGATGTGGTCGTCTTGGTCGCCATTGTTGCCACCGTCGCCAGGAGCAGCACGAGTGTGACCACGCCCAGGGGGGTCGCGAGGCGGCCCGTCCCGGCAAAGGGGACGAACGGGATACCGAGGGTGACGTCGTTCGCCAGGGACGTTGGCGCAACCAAGGTCAGCAAGCCAACGCCAACGGTCGTCAGTCCCAGAACCGTTGGCAGTAAACGTAGCTGAGGCCGCATATCGCGACCGCCGGTCAGCGCCAGAACAGTTGCAAGGACGATACCGAGGATGACATTGAGCCAGAAGATCGCGCGCCAGTCAGCCACCGCGAGCACAGCCGCACCGAGCAACGGACCGAGAAGGCTGCCGAGTTCCTGCACCGCGCCAACCACACCCAGCGGCACTCCGCGACGTCCAGGCGGCCACAGGTCGGCCACGAGCGCCAGCGTCGCCGGCACCAGCCCGCCGCCGCCGATGCCCTGCAGCACCCTCCCGGCCACGAGGACCGGCAGCTCGATGGAGACCGCCGTGATGGCCGAACCCACCACGAAGACGGAGAGGCAGAACAGCAAGATATTTTGGCACGCAACGAGATCCGAGAGCCCGGCCGATCAGCGGCAGGACCGCAATGTAGCCGAGGAGGAAGCCCGAGATGATCGGCGTCGCCCTCTGCAGTGCGTCCGTGCCGAGGCCGACTCCGACCATCATGTCGGGCAGGGCCAGGACAACGACATAGGTATCCGCTGCCGCGAGCGCCACCGCGACGGACGCGGTCGCCAGCAGCGCCTTAGGGCTTGCTGATCTCAACCGGTGCGCCGTACTTGTCCAGCGTGAGCACGTATGTGGATGTCGCAGGGGTGGA
>DHJN01000249.1 GCA_002404345.1 Actinobacteria bacterium UBA4719
GCCGGATCGTCTTCGAGGGCACATCCGCCGACCTCGTCGCCGCCCGCTCCACCCTCACCGGCGAGCACCTCGCGGCCTACGTCGGCACCTGACCGAGGCACTCGCGGACACCGTGAGACGAGTGAGAAACATGCCCATGACCTGCGCAACCTCCCACACGGGCGCCTGAGTTCGCGACGCCCTGCTTGATGCAGCAAAGACTTGGGCTCCTTGCTGAACCGCTCGTAAGTCAGGTTGGCCCCCGGTGTAGCCACGGCAGCCGGGGGTTTGCTCGTTCGTTGGGCGCACGCTTGTCGTGCTGGTCCTCCCGAGTGAGCCGGGACCTACTGCGCAGCAGACGGGCCGGCGTCGATGACAGCGGCGACGTACTGGGCGTATTCCGCGCCGGATGCCTTCGCGTGGCGCTCGATCGTCGCGGGGGAGTACCCGAGCGCCGCGGCAATGATGGCCGCTGGTTCCAGTTTGGTGAGCTCGTGCAGTGTGCCGAGCCTCGCGGCTCGTGTGCTGACGAGCCGGCTTCGTAGGCGGTCTCGCAGACTCACGGCGTGGATGTGCTGGCCGGGGGAGTAGCCGCGGAACACCCACGGACTGTTCGGATGTGCGGCCGTCAGGTTGTTGCCCGGATTGGCCGCGAGGGACCGCCAGGGTGCGTCCAGCGGCTCCTTCAGCTCGATCGCGAAGTCGCCGAGTGTGATGGTCACGAGATCATCGGTCACGCTGACGTCCTCCCAGGTCAGTGCGACGACGTCCTCGATCTGCTGGCCGAAGACGAGAATGAGTATCGCGGCCGCGCGATCGCGCGAACTCAGGTCGCCGCCGTCGATGACTTCGGTGAGCGCGGTCTCTTGGTCGGCAGCGCTGAGCTTCTTGCTGGTACCTCGGCGGTGCTTGGGCATGGTTACTCCGCTTGCGTGCGAGCCGATTCTTGATCGCCCAATTCAGGAAACGGTCGGCGATCAGCTTCGTGGTCGGCCGCGTCGAAGAGCTGCTGAAGCTCATCGAGAGTCAGGCTTCGACGCCCGGGAGGAACGTCGTTATCGGCCGTGTGTGGCGCCGTGAGTTCCACTCGAAGACGATCTGGCTCGGGACGTCATTGAAGACCGTCTCGCAGAAAGGCGCCCAGCCGTAGAGCGGCTCGGTCAGGTAGTTGCAGAAGGCGGGAATCCTACTTGATTGTCCATCAGAACACGGTCGGATAATTAGCCGATAATCTACATTATGTCAAGTTGTAGTATTTCGGATGCATGACCCCGCCCGCTCACATCATCCAGTACCCACAATGTCGCGGACGAGAAGATGTCGCGGACGAGAAGCCGGCCGTGCGGAGCGTGCGGACCGCGAAGCCGACCATTTCACCAGCATCATCGGCGCATCGTCGGCGGTAGCCGGGCGAACGTGCACAGTGCGATTGTCCCATCGCAGCGGGCGGGCCGTGGCACGGCCGATCAGGCCGGTGTCACCGACAACGAGAGCTCAAGGCATCGTGACAACCTATCCCCGGGACCCAGATCGGCACACACCGGAAGAGAGGCACAATGGCCACCATGATCACCAGCGTGGAGGCCCGCATCCTCGATTCCATCGACGATGGTGCCCTCGTCGCGTCGTTGCAGACCCTCGTCCGCACGCCCAGTGTCACAGGTGAGGATCCCGAGCACGACCTGCAGCATGCCGCTGCGTGGGATCTCCGCGACGCCGGTCTGGACGTGGACCTGTGGCAGCTCGACCTTGAAGCCCTACGTGCCGACCCGCGCTTCCCAGGGACGGAGGTCCCTCGCACGGAGGGATACGGCGTCGTGGGCAGTACACCCGGCGAGGGCACCCCCGCACTCGTCCTCCAGGGCCACGTCGACGTCGTCCCCACCGGTGACCTGGCCAACTGGCCGGGCCGAGAAGCCTTCAGTGGGAACGTAGTCAACGGCGTCCTTTTTGGCCGCGGAGCCTGTGACATGAAGGGGGGCGTCGCCGTCAACCTCGAGGTCGCGCGCGCGATCCAGCGCTCCGGAGTGACGTTGGAGCGCCGCCTTGCGATTCACTCCGTCATCAGCGAGGAGGACGGCGGGCTCGGAGCCTTCGCCACGATGGTCCGTGGGCACGGCGGCGACGCGGCTGTCATCACCGAGCCGACCAGCGGGCGGATCGTCGTCGCGAACGCCGGGGCTCTCACTTTCGAGCTGCGGGTACCCGGCCGCGCGGCGCACGCCAGCATGCGCCAGGACGGCGTGAGCGCGTTCGAAGCGTTCCTGCCCGTGCACGCAGCTCTGCAGGCGCTCGAAGCAGAGCGGAACGCACATCCCAGCGAGCTGTTCAGCGGTAACCCGCTGCCTTACGCGATCGCTATTGGGCGTATCCGCGCCGGCGACTGGGTGAGCAGCGTGCCCGACCTCCTCGTGGCGGAGGGCCGGCTCGGGGTCCAGCTCGGCGAGGAGCCGAGTTCTGCACGTACCGCGCTCGAACGCTCGATCGCTGACGCCTGCACGCGGGACCCATGGCTGCGCGACCACCCCGTTGAGGTGACCTGGTCAGGAGGCCAGTTCGCGTCCGGAAGCATCGAGGCCGAGCATCCGCTCATTGCGCAGACGAGCGACGTCGTCACGGCGATCACCGGCCGAGGGGCACCCACCCGCGCCGCTGCTCCGTATGGTAGCGACTTGCGCCTGTACGCCGGGATCGGCGGGATCCCTACCCTGCACTACGGCCCTGGGCAAGCCCGTTTCCTCCATGCCCCACTCGAGCAGGTTGCGATCGAGGAGGTTCTGCAGTCGGCACGAGCCCTCGCACTGTTGGCCGCCCGACGCTGCGGCGCCCACAGCTGACAGATCGACGCGGCCCAGCGCAATCCCCGTTCTACTCCAACGGTCCGACAGGGGTCCGTTCCAACGGTCCGACAGGGGTCCGTTCGAACACGGTCTCCTCGCCGTCCTCCTCATCCCACTGAGTGCCGACCTCGATGAACCCGAGTCCGGTCACCAGGTCGCGTGATGGAAGATTCTCCGGGCTGACAGTCGCCCGGAACCGGAGAACCGCAGGGTCTCGCTGTGCCCACCGGAACATCGCGAGCACGGCCTCCCGCGCATATCCCTGTCGGCGGTACGCGGGAAAATCTTCGTAGCCGATCTCGAGCATGCCATCGTCATCGGCCGGACCATGAAAGCCGATGCGACCAACCACGATCCCGGGGTCATCTCGGCGTACCCAGGCGGTCCGAGCTCACCTCAGTTTTCGTCAGGTCCGGGTCCGTCATACGCCCCACATCTCCCCCAGCGCCGAGATGACCTTCCAGTCCCGGGTGGTCGCCACTACTCCCCTGCGCTCGAGGCGAGCGTTGGTGAGCTTCGCCTTGTGCGACGGATGTGCCAGCCACAGGTAGACCTCACTGCGGCGAACGTGCGCCCGCTCCCCCACGACGTCCCAGCCGTTCGCCATCGCGATGAAGTCGTCATCAGGGTCCTCCTTGAGGAGGGTGACATAACGTCGGACCTCCCCTTCCAGGGGCGAGGTCAGACCCGCCCCGTATGACGTCAGCTCGCCCAGCTGCCCGGGCGTGCGCACGATGGTCCTCGCGGTGAACCCGCAGAGCTCCTCCAGCGCAGTCTCCACGGCAAGCTCCACCCTGGCTGGCGACCGCAGGCTCGACGTGAACCGTAGGTTTCCGCTCTGGATGTGGCTCTCGATCTCACCAAAACCCTTGTGGGACAACCCTGCTCGCAGGTCAGCCATCTTGATGAATCGGCCGCCGACGTTGATCGCACGCAGGAACGCGATGTAGGTGGCCATCAGAGGGTGAAGGTCCCCCGACCGACCTCACGCACGGCGCCACTGACCAGGATCGTGCCGTCCTCCCCCACAGCCAGGTCCAGGACCGAAGGACGCTGGATCGCACTCCCCTGGTGGATACGGCGTCGGATCCCCAGCTCTCCGTTCGCGAGGAACCAGCCGCCGAGGTTGGCACACGCCGATCCGGTTGCCGGATCCTCGATCACCGCGTTGTTCTGGGTGAAGAAGAAGCGGGCCTCGATGGTGTCTGGACCCGTCGGCGCCCAGAGATAGACCAGAACCTCACCGTCCGGCCTCGCGGCGAACTCGGCCAGAAGCCTTGGATCGGCAGAGGCAGCCCTGACGTCCTGGGCTGAGCGCAGCGGCAGGATCAGCTGGACCGTGCCTTTGTCGACCCACAACGGTTCGCCCGCAACGCGATCCGCCGTCAGCCCGATCATTGCCATCAGATCAGAGCGCGGCACATCGACCGGGAGGAACGTGGGCGCGTTGGCCTGCAGGGTCCACACGTGGCCCGCAACCTGCACCGGGATGTCTCCGGCCGGCATACGCAGGAGGACCGCGTCCCCCGCGCCCGCAAGCTCACGCACGACGTATGCCGTGCCCAGTGTCGGGTGCCCGGCGAAGGGCATCTCGTAGTTGGGCGTGAAGATGCGGACGTTGGCGCTCACATCGTTGGCGCTCACATCGTTGGCGCTCACATCGTTGGCGCTCACGTCCCTGCCGCCGGGCGTGATGAAGGTTGTCTCGGAGAGGTTGAGCTGACGGGCCAGGTTCTGCATGTCCTGGTCGGACAAGGCTGTTGCGTTCTCGAAGACGCACAAAGGGTTGCCGGAGAACGGATTGTCACCATCGGTGAAGACGTTCAGGGTCCGGTAGCTGAGCTTCATGGTCATTGGGAGAGGTCAGGACTCGATGCGCGTGGTGACGGGCGCGCCGAGCTCAACGGTCCGGCTGACCGTGCAGAGCCGGTCGTGCGATCGCTGCACCGCCTCAGGCAGGAGCGCCCGCGCGGCGTCTCCGCCTTCGCCCTCGGGGAACCTCAGCCGGAAGGTCACCGACAGCTCCTCCATCCGGTTGCCGCCCTCGTCGCGTACCTTGTCCCCGTCGACCTGCACCACGAAGGACTCCGGCTCGGCCCGACGGGTGGTGAAGACGTCCACGTCGACCGCTGTGCACCCGCCGATGGCGGCCAGAAGCAGCTCGACCGGTGTGAAGTCGTCGACATCCCCGGTGCCGAACTTGAGCGTGCCACCCCGACCGTTGACCGCGGTGTATCGCCCAACCGACGTGCGGGTGATGGTGACCGTGCGATGTGAGTCAGGAGGCATACCCCTACCCTGCCAGATCGATCACCACGACTGCCACGACTGCCACGACTGCCACGACTGCCACGACTGCCACGACTGCCACGACTGCCACGACTGCCACGACGGCCTATGGCAACGGCCAGGTGTGCACCGGCTCGTTGGTGTGCATGGCCTTGACGTAGAGCTCGAGCATGCGCTGCAAGGCCGTGGCACGGTCCATCCCGAAGTCCTCGAGCCGCTGCACGGCTGCGATCTGCCAGGAGGCGCCGTTGACTCGGGCAGCGCATCTGGCCTCGATCACGCCGAGATAGCGATCCCGCACCGCAGTGGAGACCCCCAGCTGCTCCAGACCCTCGTGGGCCATCGGCAGGAGGTGGCGAAGAACCAGCTCAACGGCCGACACCTCCCTGAAGCCCGGCCAGCAGACCTGGGCGTCGATGCCACGTCGGGCGCATGTCCGGAAGTTTTGCTCCGCCGCAGCAAAGCTCATCTTCGTCCAGATCGGACGGTCCTCCTGGGCAAGTACTCGCAGCACGCCGTAGTAAAAGGCCGAGTTGGCCATGGTGTCGATGACCGAGGGGCCGGCCGGCAGAACGCGGTTCTCGACGCGAAGGTGTGGGGTGCCCTCGAAGACGTCATACACCGGACGGTTCCAGCGGTACACGGTGCCGTTGTGAAGTCTGAGCTCGGAGAGATCAGGCGCTTCACCGGCCGCGAGCGTCGCCACAGGATCCTCGTCGCTCATCTCGAGAAGCAACGCAGGGAAGTACCGGAGGTTCTCCTCGAACAGATCGAAGATCGAGGTGATCCAGCGCTTCCCGAAGAAGACCCGAGGCGGCACGCCTTGGTTCTTGAGCTCGATCGAGCGGGTGTCCGTGGCTTGGCGGAACAGCTCGATCCGCGTCTCGTGCCAGAGCTGCTTGCCAAAGAGGTACGGCGAGTTGGCACCGATCGCGAGCTGCAGGCCGGCGAGTGCCTGGGCGGCATTCCAGTGAGCGGCGAACTCGTGCGGTGCGACCTGGAGGTGCAGCTGCACCGAGGTGCAGGCGGTCTCGGGCGCGATCGAATCGGCATACATGGCAACGCATTCACCACTGGCGCCCTCGATGTCGATGAACATGTCCTCACCGCGGGCATTGCACATCGCCTCGTTCAGGGCGGCGTAGCGAACCTTGGCGCTCAGCCACTCGGTGTGGCAGTGCTCGGGCATGACCGTGGGCAAGATGCCGATCGCCACGATGTGCGCGCCGGTCTCGTTGGCCAGGGCATTGGCACGGTTCAGGCTCCGGCGAAGGTCGTTCTCGAGCTCGATGGCGGCATCACCACGCATCGGTCGCGGGTTGACGTTGAGCTCCATGTTGTACTGCCCGAGCTCGGTCTGGAACCCCGGGTCCGCGATGCGCTCCAGGACCTCGGCGTTGGTCATCCTCGGCTGGTAGCTCTCGTCCACGAGGTTGAGCTCCATCTCCATACCGGTGAGAGGATGCTCGAAGTCAAAGCTGCTCTGGGCCAGCATCTGCTCGAAGACATCCAGATTCTGGCGCACCTTGTCGCGGTACTGCTGCCGCTGCGCATGGGTGTATGCCGTGCCCGCAACGTCTATGCCCATGCCGACCTCCTTCGTCGGGCGTACTGTGAGCCAATCACACCGGCCGATGGGCTATCAGACGAATGGGTAATTCAGCCCTCGAAAGCCTCTGGCGGCGGGCAGGTGCAGACGAGATGACGGTCACCGAACGCTTCGTCGAGACGACGCACCGGCGGCCAGTACTTGGAGAGCTTGTCCACACCCGCGGGGAAGGCCGCCAGCTTGCGATCGTACGGGTGGTCCCATTGCTCGACCAGTGACGCCGCCGTGTGCGGGGCATGATGCAACACGCTGTCTGCTGCGGAGACCTCCCCGCGGGCAACCTGCTCGATCTCACCACGGATGGCGATCATGGCGTCGCAGAAGCGGTCGATCTCGATGAGATCTTCGCTCTCGGTCGGCTCCACCATGAGGGTGCCGGCGACCGGAAAGGACATCGTTGGGGAGTGGAAGCCATAGTCGATGAGGCGTTTGGCGACATCGTTCACGGACACTCCCGTGACGTGAGTGAGCTCGCGAAGGTCAAGAATGCACTCGTGGGCCACGATCCCTTCGTGCCCGGAGTACAGCACCGGGTAGTGCTCACGTAGCCGGGCGGCGATGTAGTTGGCCGACAGTATGGCTACCTGCGTCGCACGGGTTAGTCCGGCGCCGCCCATGAGCCGGACGTAGGCCCAGGAGATCGGCAGGACGCCCGCCGAACCATACGGAGCGCCGGAGACCGGGCCCACACCCGTCCCGGGACCCGCTTCAGGGGCCAGCGGGTGGTTCGGAAGGTACGGCGCCAGGTGGCTGCGCACGCCCACCGGACCGACGCCTGGGCCGCCGCCGCCGTGTGGGATGCAGAACGTCTTGTGCAGGTTCAGGTGTGACACGTCGCCGCCGAACTTGCCCGGTTGCGCGACGCCGACCAGCGCGTTGAGGTTGGCTCCGTCGATGTAGACCTGGCCACCAGCGTCGTGCACCAGCTCGCACAGCTCGGTGATCGTGTCCTCGAAGACACCGTGTGTCGAGGGGTAGGTGACCATGATCGCCGCGAGGTTCTCCCGGTGGGTCGCGACCTTGGTCCGCAGGTCCTCCATCTCGATCTCGCCGGTGCCGGCGGTCTTGACCACGACGACCTTCAGGCCGGCCATGACCGCGCTGGCCGCATTGGTGCCATGCGCCGAAGCTGGGATCAGGCAGATGTTGCGGGCCGACTCGCCGCGAGCCTCGTGATAGGCGTGAATGGCCAGCAGACCGGTCAGCTCACCCTGCGAGCCGGCATTGGGCTGGAGTGTGACCGCGTCATAACCCGTGATCTCGCACAGCCAGGCTTCGAGGTCCTTGATCAGTGACCGGATTCCTTCGGTCTGGGTCGTGGGTGCAAACGGGTGCAGACCCGCGAACTCCGGCCAGGACACCGCCTCCATCTCGGTGGTGGCGTTCAGCTTCATCGTGCAGGACCCGAGCGGGATCATGCCCCGGTCGAGGGCGTAGTCCCGGTCGGAGAGCTTGCGCAGGTAACGCAGCATTGCCGTCTCGCTGTGGTGGCTGTGGAACACCGAGTGGGTCAGGTAGTCCGACTCACGGATCAGTGCCGGGGGCCAGCTGAGGATCTCGACTGAAGCAGATGTAGCGAGGTCCGACAGCTCCTGCACCCCGAACGCGGCCCACACCGCGCACAGGTCCGCCAGGTTGGTGGTCTCGTCGGTGCTCATCGAAACGCGATCGGCATCGACCTGCCAGAGGTTCACTCCACGAGCAGCCGCTTCGGCGATAATCTCGCTGGCCCGGCCCTGCACCCGAGCCGTGATGGTGTCGAAGAAGTGCTCGGTCTCGACCTCGATACCGCCAGCGCGCAGACCTTCGGCCAACGCTGTGGCGTGACCATGTACTCGGCGGGCGATCCGGGCCAGGCCCGCAGGGCCGTGGTACACGGCATACATGGAGGCCATGACGGCCAGGAGCACCTGGGCGGTGCAGATGTTGGAGGTGGCCTTCTCGCGGCGGATGTGCTGCTCACGGGTCTGCAGGGCCAGTCGGTATGCCGGGTGGCCGTCGGCGTCGCGGCTGACTCCCACGAGGCGGCCGGGCAGCGTGCGCTCGAGGCCGGCGCGAACCGACATGAAGCCTGCGTGCGGACCACCGAAGCCCATGGGCACCCCGAAACGCTGGCTGCTTCCGACGGCCACGTCGGCGCCCCACTCCCCCGGAGGCGTGACCAGGGTCAGGGCAAGCAGGTCGGCTGCGGCGGTGACCAGTGCGCCGACCTCGTGTGCGGCAGTGGCCAGAGCCGACCAGTCACGCAGCTCACCATCGGCACCGGGGTACTGCACGATGACACCGAAGACGGCCTTGCCCCCGGCCGTCGCGGTCAGTGCCTCGGCGGTCGTGACGTTGGTCAGGTCGGCGACGACGACGCCCAGACCGAGCGGCTTGGCGCGGGTCGCGATGACGGCGATCGACTGGGGAAACGCGTGCTGGTCAATGACCAGAACGGCGTTGGGCGCCGTCTTGCTGGCCCGACGCATCACGGTCATGGCCTCCGCGGCCGCGGTGCTCTCATCCAGGAGCGAGGCACTGGCGGTCTGCAGACCGGTGAGGTCGACGATGACCGTCTGGAAGTTGATCAGGGCCTCGAGCCGGCCCTGGGAGATCTCCGGCTGGTAGGGCGTGTACGCGGTGTACCAGGCCGGGCTCTCCAGCACGTTGCGCTTGATCACGGGCGGGGTGACGGTGCCGTAGTAACCCAGGCCGATCATCTGGGTCAGCACCGTGTTGCGAGAGGCAAGGGAGCGCAGCTCCTCGATGACGGCTTCCTCGGTGGGTGCCGCGCCAAGACGGAGGACGCGCTCGTTGCGGATGACCCCGGGAACCGCAGTGTCGAGCATCGCCTCGAGGCTGGGCTGGCCGACAACCTTGAGCATGGCCGCGACGTCGTCGTGGTCCGGTCCGATGTGCCGGGAAATGAAGTCCGGCTCGAAGGGCTGGGGTGGACTCGTGGCTGGGGTGGAGTCAATGGCTGGGGTGGAATCAATGGCTGGGGTGGAATCGATGGTCACCGAAGGCTCCTCACGCGGGCGGCAGCATGTGCCGAGCGGTCATGGCCTCCCCGCCTGTCGCCTCGAGTTGGCTTCAAGGTGCCTGCCCGTTGCAGTCCTGGCGCCTGAGAGGTTCCGGGGAGGTTTGCCCCTTCGGCGCCCCATCACAACGCGTTCGCCAACAGTGTTCGCAACAGATGAAGATCGTTCGAAACAGTTGGAGATCGCAGTGCACGGGGACTCTCCCGCACGGGGTAATCAGCGACGCAACCATAACACCGGTCAAATGAACTGAGGTTCAGCTGATCAGGCGTGCCTGTCGGCGGGAGATGAGCTCATCCCCAGGGTGGGCCGCGGGGGCCTCATCCTCTGGGCGCTCGCTGGACAGTAACTCGCTGGACAGTGACTCGCTGGACAGTGACTCGCTGGACAGTGACTCGGATGGCAGCAAGGCAAGCGCGCCCTCCACCTCGCGCCAGACGCGACCCACGGCAATGCCAAAAACGCCCTGACCGCCCTGGACCAGGTCGATGACCTCCTCGGCCGAGGTGCACTGGTAGACGCTCGCGCCATCGCTCATCAGGGTGATCTGGGCGAGGTCCTTGACGCCACGCTCCCGAAGGTGGCTGATCGCTATGCGGATCTGTTGCAGCGAGACCCCACTGTCCAGCAGTCGCTTCACCACCTTGAGGACCAGGATGTCGCGAAAGCCGTAGAGACGCTGGGTCCCTGAGCCGGTGGCGCCGCGAACGGAGGGCTCGACCAGGCCGGTGCGGGCCCAGTAGTCCAGCTGTCGGTAGGTGATGCCCGCGGCCTTGCAGGCGGTCGGTCCGCGGAAGCCGGTGTCCTCACGAAGCTCGGGAAGGTCGTCGGTGAACAACAGACCCTGTGCGGCGACCGGCGCAGAACCTGGGTGATGACGCGCTTCTCCGGTGGAGTACACGCTTGCCTCCTCGTAAACTACAGTCTCGTCATTTGTCCTGACGGTACGGCGGACGACACACGAGCGTCAATCACCTCGCATGGCTGCTCTTTGGCGTGTCGTGTTCTGGTCGGCGTGTCGTACTTCCTCAAAACCAACCCTCAATGTCCACTAGAGAGTTAGCCTTGTTCCGGGGGCCAGGTCTCGGTCTGGCCGGTTTCGTCCGGGTTGTCAAAGTCTTCTGCCGACACGTTGTCCAGGAACTCCCGAAAACGCTCGACCTCGTCGTCCTCCTCGTGCGCGATCGCCACGCCGGCTTCGTCCAAAAGACTGTCTTCGACCAGGATCGTGGTGCCGGTGCGAAGTGCCAGGGCGATGGCGTCGGAAGACCGGGCGCTGACCTCGAGGGCTCCGTCGAAGACCAGGGTGGCGTGGAAGATGCTGTCCTTGAGCGCGACGATCCGGACCTCGACCAGCTCGTGCCCGAGTGCCTCGATCACATTCTTGAGCAGATCATGGGTCATCGGGCGCGGCGGGACAACGCCCTGCTGGGCGTAGGCGATCGCCGTGGCTTCGGCAGCGCCGATCCAGATGGGCAGGTAGCGCTCACCGCCGCGTTCGCGCAGCAGGACGATCGGTTGGTTGGTTGGCATCTCTACGCGAACGCCCAGGACGTCCAGTTCTCTCACCTGCTCAACCGTACTCGCTTAATCTGTGGCGAGCCCGGCCTTGACCAGAGCCGTGTGCAAAGCGATGCACTCGACCAGGATCTGTGGCGTCGGATCGCGGGTAACCTTGCCGCCCGTCCCCCGGCTTCTACCGCGCACATGGGAAACGACCTGCTGAACCAACCCGATCTCGCGGTCCGCAGCGGTCCGGAACGGACGCAGGTGCCGGGGTTCGATGCCGTATGCCGCCAGGGCGCCGGCTGCGCGCGCCACAGCCAGCGCCGCGTCTCCGAAGTGCCCGCTGGAGTCAGGGCGCAGCAGGCCGAACGTGGACAGGGCCTCGAAGGTGGGCTGGTCCAGGCCGGCGGCATCGCGAAGCTCGTCGCCGGTCAGTCGGAGGTCACCGCGGCGGCCCAACTCGAACGCCGTGGGCAGATCGGGGTCAGTGGCTCCAGCCGGAACCTGAGGACGTGAGGGTGCTGTTTGGCCGGGTGCTGGCTCCAGCCCACGTTCGAGCTTGTCCAGGGCCTCGCGGATGACCTTGAGCGGCCAGAAGCGATCACGCTGGGCCGTCAGGATGTAACGAAGTCGTTCGAGATCGTCGGTCGAGAACGTGCGATAGCCAGAACCCGTGCGCTCGGGAGCGAGGAGTCCCTCAGCCTCCAGGAACCGGATCTTGGAGATGCTGACATCAGGAAAGTCCGCTGCGAGCGCGGCCAGCACGGCACCGATCGACATCCGACGAGGGCCGGCTGAGGGGCTCATGTTCAGTG
Source organism: Actinobacteria bacterium UBA4719 (assembly GCA_002404345.1). Lineage (GTDB taxonomy): Bacteria > Actinomycetota > Actinomycetes > Actinomycetales > Dermatophilaceae > UBA4719. The sequence continues at coordinate 12,062 of DHJN01000249.1, forward strand.
TTCTGGGCCGGTAGTCACGTGGCGACACCGGCGTAGAACACGAGCCGGAACTTGCCGATCTGGACCTCGTCGCCGGTCTTGAGGGTGGCTTCGTCGATTCGTTCCCGGTTGACGTAGGTGCCGTTCAGGGAGCCGACGTCGCGAACCAAGAACTCATCACCCTCGCGACGGAACGTCGCGTGCTTGCGGGACACCGTGACGTCGTCGAGGAAGATGTCGCTGTCCGGGTGACGCCCCGAGCTGACCTCGGAAGCGTCGAGCAGGAATCGTGCACCGGTGTTCGGCCCCCGAAGGACCACCAGCAGCGCCGTGCCGTGGCGTAGTGCGTCAACCGTGGCCTGGTTCTGGGCGGACAGGCTGGCATCGGCATCGGCCACAGGCTCAACCGGGGCTCCGATGCCGGGCAGGCGCATGGTCGTGGGTTCGCCCACTCGCCCATGTTCTTGCTCGCGCTCGTTGTCCGTCATGACCTGCGCACCGCCTTCCGTTGTGTCTGCAACTGTGTTGCGACTGTAGTCGCGACCCGGGCAGACCCAACCCTAGATCAGAGATCGAGGTCGGGTCAGCCCAGCAGTGCGCGGTATGCCGCGAGGTCGAGCAGAGACTCCGCTGCGCCAGCGTCGGTGAGCTTCACGTCATACATCCATCCCTCACCGTAGGGATCGCTGTTGACCATCTCAGGGGCCGAGTCCAGCATCTCGTTGACGGCCACGATCTCGCCCGAGACCGGTGCGTAGAGGTCGCTGACCGACTTGGTCGACTCGACCTCGCCGCAGGAGTCGCCGGCCCTCAGCGAGTCGCCCAAGGAAGGCAGGCTGACGTAGACGACGTCGCCGAGAGCGTCCTGCGCGAAGGCGGTGATCCCGACGCGAGCGACACCGTCAGACCCGACGCGCACCCACTCGTGTTCTGCGGTGTAACGCAAGTCCTGCGGGTACTCCAACTCGCTCATGCTGCTCCTTGGCTAGAAAGATGAACCTCTTGGTGTGAACTACAGGCGAGAACAACAACTTACGGCGTCGGGGTGGCACCCGGCGGCGCTACGGGGCGAGCGTAACGAGGCGCATGCAGCGAGTGCAACGCGCCCACCGTCAGGTCTTTGGCCTGCGTGATGGTGATGCTCGCACCAAGCTGCCGGACGTTCTCGGACAGACCACCGGGGATCTCCATCGCCGAGGACATCGTCGGTGGGTCGCCAATTGCCAGAATGGTGTAGGGCTGGGTGACGGGGGTGTTGTCGATCTCGACCCCGGTTGCGACCTGGTCGAAGTGCGAGCTGGCAACCACCCGGACGTTGCCGACCTGAATGGCCTCGGCTCCGGCATCGCGCAGCTCCTCGATGGCGTCCAGAAGTAGCGGCGGAGTGACCTTGCCACCGCGGTCGCCGATAGTCATCCGTATGCCGGGGCCGTGGGCACGAGCGGTACCCGCCAGGATCCCCAGCGCGTCGACTCGTTCCTGCGCCGCCTTGAGCGCGGCGGCATCACCGGTGCTTCCGTTGACCAGCTGGTCTCGGGTGGCCTGGAGCTCACGGGCATTCTGGTCCAGCCGTGCGGACAGCAGGGTCGCGTTGTCCAGGATGGTGACGAGCTCACTCTGGCGCAGCGACGCAAGGCCCAGCGACTGGTTCTGACGAACCTGGGTTGCCACTGCAAAGCCGAGAAGGACGGCCAGCAGGGCCGCGAACGCGTTGGCCTTGGTGGCTCGCGGACGCGCCATCAAGAGAAGCCGCTTCCGGGCGGACGGGTTGACCGGCGGGCTGGGCTGACTCATGCGCGGAACAGGTGTCGGCGGATGGATGCCACGTTCGAGAAGATCCTGATACCGAGGACGACGACGACTCCGGTCGACAGCTGCGAGCCCACCCCGAGCTGGTCCCCGAGGAAGACGATGAAGGCGGCCACGACCACGTTCGACAAGAACGAGACGACGAAGACCTTGTCGTTGAAGATGCCGTCCAGGACGGCGCGCACACCTCCGAAGACTGCGTCCATGGCGGCGATCACGGCGATGGGCAGGTAGGGCTGAAGGGCTAGCGGCACATCGGGGTGCAGGAAGAGGCCGACGGCCAGACCGACAAGCAGGCCAAGGGCTGGAATCACGGTGAGGTCTCCGTCGTTTGCGGGGCTGTCGTTTGCGGGGCTGTCGTGGTGGCGGTGCCCCCAGTGGTGGTGGGCGCTCTCGTGACGGCGTGTTTCGTGACTGCCGACTGCACGGGTTGGGCCTTCTGCAGGGACAGCGCGGGCTCCCCCGGGACCACGACGGAGCTTCGATTCTGGATGTTGCTGCGGACCTTGTAGTTGGTCGTGAGCGAGTGCAGATAGCTGCCGCCGCTGTTGTCGGTGAACTCCACGTTCAGGCTGCCAGGGTCGCCGATTGCGGTGATGGCGTAGGGCCGGGTAAGTGGCCGGTAGTCCACCAGGATCGCCGCACCGGCAAAGCGAATGGCGGCACGGGATGTGATCCTGTGGCCGTTGACCGAGATCGCCTCCGCACCCGCCGCCCACAGCCCGTTGATGATGATCTGTAGGTCCCTCGCGATTACCTTCCCCTGGTCGGGCCCGGAGGAGGTTCGTGGGTCGGCGTCAGGGTTGTTGGGGTCGACCTTTGTCTTGGCGTCGTCGACGGTGAGCACCAGTCCTGGGCCGGTGACGGGCACGGTCCCGGCCGCGAGCTCGAGGCTCGAGAGCTTGGCGGTGAGCCCGGTCTGACTCTGCTGGATCAGCGCCGCATCCTGTGCGGTGTTGATCTCGTTTCGCAATGTGTTGATAAGCCGGATCTGCGCATCGGCGTGTGCGCGCCCCGCCTCGATTCGACCCACCAGGTCGAGCTTGATCCTGCTGGCGGTCGTTGTCGGGGCTCGCAGGGCAAATGCAGACGTCCCCAGCAGAGCCCCGATCAGAACCGCGACGATGACCAACATGGGGCTGCGTCGCCCCGTGGCGGGAGGCAGCCCGGACTCTTGACGGCGCTCGGCCGCCGCGGCGTAACCGGGGTCGAGCGGACGCTGCATCATCTCGGTGATCAGCGTCATCGACGCGTCGGGCCGACCGGCCTGTTCTGAGCTCACGGGTTGACCGCCCTGGCGACCCGCACGACGTCCCGGGTCTGCCACGCATACATGATTCCAGCCACCCAGTAGAGGACAGTGCCCCACCAGGCGAACGCCCAACCGATCGGCAGGGCGACGGTGGCGAACATGCTGTCGCCCTGCCCGAGGAGGATCAGCGGAAACGCGTAGAGCAGGTCGAACGTTGCCGCCTTGCCGATGAAATGCACCGGCAACGCACGATATCCGTAATGACGCACGACCATCAGCAGCCCCGTCCCGAAGACCTCCCTGCAGACCAGGATCGCGACGAGCCACCAGGGGATGATCTCGCGCCAGGCCAGACCGAGCAGGGTGGACAGGATGTACAGCCGGTCCGCGAGAGGGTCGAGCAGCTGGCCCACGCGCGACACCAGGTTGCACTCCCGGGCGATCTTGCCGTCGAGGTAGTCGCTCACGCCCGAGAGTGTCAGGATCACCAGAGCCCAGTTGTCCTGGCGGGTCAGAATCAGCCAGAGGAAGATGGGGACGCAGACCAGCCGCAACATGGACAGGACATTGGGCGAGGTCCAAACTCGGTCACTGACCGGACGACTCCCTTGAGCGCTCCCGTCCACCTGTTCCCTCACGCCTGAGATCTTAGGCGGTGTATGCCGTGCCGCCTGTTGCGACGCCAGTTACTTGACCTTCTCCCACCCGCGCCGTGGCGCGCGACTGCCGAGCTGGTCGTCACGACTGCGGTAGACGATGTACGGGCGGGTGAGGTACCCAAGTGGCGCGCTGAAGACGTGCACCAAACGGGTGAACGGCCACAGCGCGAACAATGAGAACGCAGCCAGGGCGTGGAGCTTGAAACCTATTGGTGCGGCAGCCATCAGGTCTGGATGCAGCGAGAACCGGAAGATGCCGCGGAACCACACGGACACGCCCTCGCGGTAGTCGTAGTGCCCGAAGATGTTGGCGACGACAGTGTTCACCAGGCCCAGCACGATCACCGTCCCCAGGAAGACGTACATCGTCTTGTCCATCCGCGTGGTCGCCGAGAACACGGGCCCAACCGTGCGACGCCGGTAGATCAGGATCGTCATGCCCACGACGGTGCAGACGCCGGCCACCGTTCCGATGCTGACCGCCATGAAGTGATAGAGGCCTTCGGAGATGCCCACGAACTCGGTCCACGGCTTGGGGATGCCCAGGCCCATGACGTGACCGCCGAGGACGAAGAGGAGGCCGAAGTGGAACAGCGGGCTGCCCAGGCGCAGCATCCGGCTCTCGTAGAGCTGCGAGGACCGGGTGGTCCAGCCGAACTTGTCGTAGCGGTAACGCCAGAAGTGGCCGACGGCGAACACCGTGAGACAGATGTAGGGGAAGACGACCCACAGGAAGGTGTCCAGGCCGGTCATCGGTGATCTGGGGTGGAAACCCTGTCCTTCAGGGCAGGGAGGAAACCTTGCCTAGTCTGGTCGTTTTTGGTCTGCGATGCAGTCCTTGACGGTGGACAGTGGCGCGCCGCCGCACGATCCGGCGAAGTATGACGGTGACCAGAACTTGCCGCGCATCCCCGCCCGGTTGATCCTGCCGACGAAGTCCTGCTGCAACCGCCTGGATGAGACGCCTTTGAGG
>DHJN01000002.1:0-1048 GCA_002404345.1 Actinobacteria bacterium UBA4719
TGACCTCACAACAATGGGGCCAGTCGTCCTCGTCAACAGGTATCAGCGGAACGTGTTGTGGGAACGCAGGAGGTCAGTGGGGGTCTCCTGCGCGAGGGTGCCCAGTAGACCCGCCCGGTGAAGATCTTCGTTCAGGCACCTCATTCGGGTCACCCGGCGGCTCTCGATGCAGCTCGGCAACGTGTGGCGGCCAGGAGCGCTGCACGTTGAGGAGTTCCCTCGGGGGCCGAGGAGTTCCCTCGGGAGCCGCGATCGCGCCACTGCGCTGGTGACCGAATGTGTGACCAGGACGCAGGGAAACAGAGGCGCACCGGGTTGTGGCCGATGAGAGGAGACAAAGGTCGCGCACGTGTCAGGGACGTCGTTGCGTCGGACCATGTTGTGTTGTGTTTTTGGTGTTTGTGATGGACGATGATGGATATGGAGCGGATCGAGTCCCCGTTGTTGAGCACGGGCGATGTTGCGAGCTTCCTCGGGGTCTCCCGTCAGCACGTCGTTGACCTGTGCGATCGCGGCGACCTGATCTGTGTGCGTGTCGGGTCACATCGTCGTGTTCCGCGGTCCGAGCTGGACCGGCTTCTCGGAGCCGTGCATGCGGGCAAACTGACGCGTGATCAGGAACGCTCGTTGTGGTTGCACCGCGCGGTGCTGGCCGAGCTGGTCGAAAACCCAGAGGACATTCTCGCGAGGGTGGGTGGGAATCTGCAGCGCCTGCAGGCCCAGCACACGGGGCGGGGCATGACGGCACGCTGGTTGGATCAATGGCAAAAGGTGCTCGACGCCGGAGTCGACGCGGTTGCCGACGTGCTGACATCTCAGAGACCGGCAGCGTTAGAACTACGACAGAACTCTCCCTTCGCCGGGGTGATCTCCGAAGAGGTGCGTTCACTGGTCTTGGCATCCTTCGTGCGGCACTGGCGTCGGGACCATGGGCAGCCCCGCAAGGTCACCACGGGTGGCAACCGTCGGGCTGATCGAGTCCGGGTCAGCGGGTGAATCGTGAACAGCTGGCCCACATCCTGCGCGCGGCGTCGACGATCGTGGACGA
>DHJN01000002.1:1142-24037 GCA_002404345.1 Actinobacteria bacterium UBA4719
GGCCACCGCATCCATGGAGGTCGACCTTGCCTACTTCGACGACCCCACAGAGGAGAAGGCTGACGCGGTCGACGGCGCGATCGGCGAGCTCTCCCCATTCCACGAGATGAACGGTGTGTACGCACAAGGGGTCAGCGTGCGGACCGCGGTACTGCCGGAGGGTTGGCGTGGCCGTGTCGTCCCCTGGTCAAACCAGTCCACCGGCCGAGCTCTGGCGGCGTTTCTGGAGCCGCACGACTGCGTTGTGTCAAAGCTCGTGGCGTATCGGGAGAAGGACTTCGAGTTCGCGGCGGCCATGCTCGAGTCCGGCTTGATCGACCCAACGATCCTTGCCGGGCGCATCGACCGGTTGCCCGCGAGCCTGGATCCGCTGGTGCAGAAGAGGCTGCATTCATGGTTGAAGGCCTGGGTCGACCGACACCGACCACATCGACCTGATCCCTGACTTCCGACCGCCGCCCGTCATGAAATGGCTCCTTGCGTGCGACCCGAGGTGCGGGCCGCCGAGGCTCTCTGCGCGGCAGCGTGAGTATCCGTGACCAGATCCGTGACCGAGACGCCATGGGACGGAGCGGCACAGTTGGGGATGGCTGTGACGTCGACGGCGTGGCGAGCACGACGAATGGTGACGGGGGAGACGGATCAGACGCTCTGGGACGGGGTTCGCCTTGCTCATAACCCGGAGGTCGCAGGTTCAAATCCTGCCCCCGCTGCTCAGAAAATAGCCAAACGTGATGCTGGGACTGATGGTCATGCTGCGTCGGTGCGGGGCGCGATGGTGACTTGGTAGCCGAGGTCTTGTAGGCGTCGGACGGCTTGGCGAGTGAGTCGTTGGGCGGTGAGCTTGTTCAAGGTGGTTGGGCCGGGGTCGGTGTAGGGCTGTGCGGTGGCCAGCACGCGGTAGGCGGAAAGCAAGATCTCGTGGCCGAGGGCGACGATGGCCTTGGCATCACCACGGCGGCGCATGACCTGCCGGTTGCGTTCGGACAGGTAGGTGCCTTTGGTGCGTGAGGCCGCACGGGCGGACTGGACGAGGGCTCCGCGTAGCCACTTGGATCCCTTGCGGGTCTTACCGGAGCCGTGTTTGCCTGCTGAGTCGCGTTGACCCGGGCACATCCCCGCCCACGACGCGAGATGGGCGGCGGTGGGAAAGACGGCCATGTCGGGGCCGATCTCGGCGAGGATGACCTGCGCGGAGCGGTGGTCGATGCCCGGGATCGTGGTCAGCAGTTCAACCTGGGCTACGAAAGGGGCTAGCGCGGTCTCGATCCGTTCGTCCAAGGCGGCGATCTCGGTTTCCTGGGCTTCGACGTGGTCCAGCATCTGCTTCAGGAGGAACCCGTGGTGTTCGCGGAATCGGCCGGTCAGGGCCTTACGCAGGTCGGGGATCTTGGTCCGCATCCGGCCCTTGGCCAACTCGGCAAGCGCTGCGCTGTCGCTCTGGCCGGCGATCAGTGCCCGCATCATGGCCCGACCGGATACGCCCATCACGTCGGTGGCGTAGGTCGTCAGCTTGATCCCGCTGTCTTGGAGCACTTTGTGGATCCGGTTGACCTGCGCGGTCTTCTCATTGATTTGCGGTACCGGGTCAGGTCACGTAGCTCGCGCACCGGTGGCGGTGGTACGAAGCTGGCGGTCAGCAGCCCGTGGGCGAGTAGCTGCGCGATCCAGGCAGCATCGATCGTGTCCGTTTTGCGACCGGGCACGTGCTTGATGTGGGCGGTGTTGACCAGCAACACCGTGAAGTCGTTCTCCAGCAGGTAGTAGATAGGTTTCCAGTACACCCCGGTGGACTCCATGGCCACGTCGGTCACACCCAACCCACGCAACCAGTCGACCAGCTCGAGAAGGTCGGGGGTGGTCGTGCCATAGCGGGCGATCAGCTCCGCCGGGGCACCGGTGACCGCGTCCGGGACCCGGGCGCAGACCATTGACTCGGCCTGTCCCACATCGATGCCCGCGCACCGCTTGTTCCATCACGCCTCCTGACCGAGTATTGGACGTAGGTGAACCGTCACTCGATCGGAGGCTGTCCTGGGTTCAGCGATTCTGCTCGTCGTGCTCGAAGGCAACAGTTCGGGGTGCCGGCGCAGCCTCACGTCAGACTAATTCTCGGGCTCCTGGCACCAAGGGGGGCCGACGTCGCCACGAGTGACGATCCACCCCCTATTTTCATCCTTCGGGGTGGCGGCGAGGCCGCCATGAGTGACTACTTCGAAGTAGCAGCTCAGAGGCCCTTTCCCATTGGGAGAGGGCCTCTTGCATGTGTGGCCCGTGACCAGATCCGTGACCGGCGCCCGGTAGGTGGCTCCCTTGCGTTTCGAGTCGTGTCGAATGAGTGTGCAAATAGTAGTCGCAGCGACTACTATTTGCATGGTGAATGAGAGACTCACCTTCCGGCAGCTTGTTGCTCGGGCGCCTCTGCGGACGATTCGCACGAACGATCTTGCTGAGGTCTACGCCCACCCTCGGCAGGAGGCCCGCGCCCTGGAACGCCGCGGGCTCCTGCACCATCTGGCGCATGGCTTCTACTGCGCTGTACCGCCAGAGCACGATCCCGCGTTGTGGCGACCGACGATCGAGGCGGCAGCTGCGGGCATTGCCTCGGCCATCTACGGCGACCGCGTGTCGGTGCTGACCGGGCTCACGGCGGCGCGGGTCCACCGGGCGCTGCCAAGGGCAATCGGCGTGGCCTTCGCCGCGGTGCCGGTTCAGCGGCGTCCGCTCCAGCTCGTGGACAGGGCGGGGCGGATTCATTTCGTCACCCGGGCCGTGGCGGATCTGGATGCCGTGCTTGTGACGACCGATCTCGGGCAGGCTCTGGCAACAACCCCTGAGCAGACTGTCCTGGACCTAGGGCGGGCCGACCCGCGTGGGCAGGACGCTGACGCGCGGGAGGCGATCGACACACTGTGGCCCGACTGCGATCAGTTGGTCCTCGCCGATATCGCGGGTCGGCAGCGCATGCGGGCCACGCTGGCGCGCCTGAGGGCCGGGCGATGACCGGCCCGTCGATCACCGATATGGAGCGCGTCGCGTCGACGTTCGGCGTGGGCATGGAACAGGTGCGCCGCGACCACCTGATCTCCCACGTGCTCGCGGCGATCGCCACCGACATCTCGACCTACGACGTCGTCTTCTTTGGTGGCACTGCGTTATCGCGGACCCATCTGGCCGAAGCGCGCCTCAGCGAGGACATCGACCTGATCGCTCGCATCCATCGCGGGGAGATCGCCAAACAGATCGAGCGCGCAGTCCGTCGCGGACTTGCCCGCAGCCACGGTCGCCCTACCTGGCGGCCCCCGCTCACTACGACCACGGGGAGCCAGCCGACAGTCCTTTCGGTGCCCGACGGCACGAGCGTCCAGGTGCAACTGCTCGGCGGTAAGGGCTACACCTGGCCCACCGAGGTCGTTCAGGTCGAGCAGCGCTACTCCGACGCGCCAACCGCGCGGCTGCGCGTGCTCACAGCCGCCGCATTCGCTGCCGCGAAGCTGGGGGCCTGGATCGACCGCGGAACCCCCCGCGACCTCTACGACCTGTGGGCGATGAACGAGCGAAATCTGATCGGACCGTCCGCGCTGCGGGTGTTCACTTCCAACGGACGCTTCGGCAAGCCGCCTCCTGCGTGGGTGTTCAATCGCAAGCTCGACGAAGGTGAGTGGATTCGGGCTCTCGGACACCAGACCCGACTGCGTGTCAGCGCCCGCGAGGCGATCGCGGCCGTACGGCAAGCCTGGTCGGACGCCGCGAAGTAGGACCTCGCCCGCACTCGTGCCACTTCCCGCGATCACGTGCAGACTATTCACATGCCTGAACTCGGACGGACCTGGATGGTGCTGCTGCGTGACGTCTCTCATGCGGTGCACGTTGCCGGGGAGGACCGCATAATGGCCGCCCTTGTGCTTCACGCGGAGACGGGTCTGGTGCTGGGCGTCTCCATCTCGGGCACGGCGGCCGGGGCTCTGGCTGGCGCTTTCGAGGCTGCGCTGACGAATCAGGCCGCGGATCTGCCGCCGGCACCGCCCGCTCGCGTCGTCAGCCTCGTCGAGGTCGCGCCGGAGGTGCGCAAGGCCATCACGGCGGCCTCCTTCGGATCGCCCGAGCTGATCGAGGCAGGATCCTTTGGGGAGGCTGAGGACATCTTCGACAGCCTCATGGGGCACATGGCCGGCCGGGCTCAGCCGATCGAGCCGCCTTCGACAGAGGACTGGTCGCTGCTCGTCGAGCAGGCCCTCGCCTTTCTCCGCGCCGAGCCCTGGGCGCGGTGGAGCGACGTCGTGCCACTGGGTCTCCAGCTCACGGTCGAGGGGGCTGTGGCGGACTACGTCGCCATTGTCATGGGCAACGCGGGTGTCCAGCGTGGCCTGGCCCTCTACCCCGGTGTGACGCTGCCACCGGGCCTGCGCTCGCCAGGGCCCGGGCCAGCGCCGGGAGCCACCCCCAGCGGTACTTTGCTCCTGATGCTCGATAGGCCGGGGGAGACACCGGACGGGTTCGCCGATAAAGCGCTGCGTTACGGCTGGCCGGCTGACGCGGCATACCTCCCCACCTTCGTTGGTGTGGGACCGGACGGACCCAGCGACCTCGCCGACGCGGACGCGCAGCGGCTAAATGTGGCGCTGGGGGCTGTGGTCGCCCTTGACTCCCGAGGTCCGGTCCTGGCCGAGGTCGCCCGGACGACGGGTCGGGTGGCACTCGCCGACGGGGCTCATGGGGACTTCGTGATCACGCAGCAACCTCCGTCGCCATGAACTGGCCGTAGCCACGCCGGTGATGCGTATGTCACTCCTACGCGACCCTGGCCCTCGACATGGGTGTGCAGGCGCAGGCGCACCTCCTCGCGGCCATAGGCCATGCTTCCCAAAGCGACAGGGACGCGTGGCAGCCCGACACAGAGACGTATCCCAGGCCCGTCATCTCGCTGGGCCTCTTGCCATCGCCAGCAGTGTCTCTACCGAGGCACGGTGTGATCCGCGCGGTGCAGCGGCGAGGTAGGCCTTGAGGTCGCGCTCGGCGGCGGCGGGTTGGCGCAGCCCCATCAGCTGGATCAGGCCGCGCGCATACAGGGCCTCCGGGTAGCTCGGGTGGGCCCTGAGTGCGGTATCGACCATGTTCTTGGCCTGCGCGGGCTGCCCGGCCGCGAAGGCGACCAGCGCGAGCTGGGTGTTTGCGCCGGCATTGGTGGGGTCGAGCTGGGTGACCGCCAGGTACTCGATGGCCGACAGCTGGGGGTTGCCCGCTCCGGCATACGTCCGCGCCAGGTCGAGGTGTGCGACCACGTCCTTGGGGTTGCTGCGCACCCTGGCGGCTGCGGCCTCGACCTCGGCGAGCTGGGCAGGGTTGGGCGTAGCGGTTGTGCTCGACCCGGACGCCGCCTTGGGGTTGACGATCAGGGGGGAGGAGGCCGGCGGGGCACCCCCGGAGATGGTCTCGCCAGTGCTGCGTGGGGTGAGCGACCCTGACAGCAGGACCCACACGCCGGTGACAGCAATGGCGCCGGCGGCCAGCGCGACCCAGGTGGATCGCCGTCCGTGGCCGCCCATGGGGACCTTCACGGGCGGGGTTGTCGCGGTCCGTTTGCTTCCCACGCGGCGCAGCGCTTGGGCGGCCTGACGTTCGACGGGGTCGCGCAGCCGGCGGTGGTCGTCCTCGTCCAGCTTGCCCGAAGCCAGGTCCTCGTCGAGGTCGCGCAGCTGTCGCAGCAGCTCCCCGTCACGGTCGCTTTCGGGGTCGGATTCCGGTGGAGCCAGGGCCAGGTGCGCGGTGCTTGCGAAGGGCCGCAGGATCACCAGGACGCAGAGCGAGGCCAGGCCGGCGGCCACCAAGGTCGCGGTCATCGGCCTTCCTCTTCCCGAAGTTGCATCAGGGCTCGGTTACGGCGTGTCGGTCCGACGGTGTCAGGGCGGCGTCCGTCTGCGCATCCTCGCCCGGCTCGGGCGCGCGGCGCCAACGCCGCAGCAGCAGCACCGCCGCTGCCAGCCCCACTGTCATCAGAAGCAGAGGCAGGACGTATGCCGTCTGGCCCAGTCCGGTGTGAGGTGCTCGAGTCCTTGTCCTCTATGACGGGGTAGCTGATCCCGTGTGAACCCATGTAGTCCCGGGCGTCAGAGGTGGTGTCCTGGAAGTTCACCCCGAGCACGGTGACCCCGGAGTCGCGGTACCGGCTCCAGGTGGTGTTCAACGCGTCTTGCTCGGTGCGGCACTCGGTGCACCACGAGGCCCAGAAGTTGACGACGACGACCTGTCCGCGCAGATCTGACAGGCGCACCGCCGGGCCGTCGAGGCCGCCCAGTCTGAAGGCAGGGGCCGCACGACCAACCAGCGGGGAGGCGATCGCCGCCGGGTCGCGACCCAGCCCGGTGGCGAGCAGGGCGGCCACCGACAGGACGGTGGCGACGACCGCGGCCAGCCGGAGTCCTCGTTTCCACGCGGCGGACATCAGTGGGACCCCGCTTCGACGGGCTCGCGCGGGCGCACGGCCGCTGAGGTCGCGCTCTGGCCGCGTCGGCGCTCACCGGACCCAGGCCAGGCTGCTCCTGCACCGCCCAGCGCCATGATCGCGCCGCCGAGCCAGATCCAGTTCACGCCGGGGTTGATGTAGAACGGAACGTCGCCGAGCCGCCGCTGTTCTGCAGCCCGATGACGGGCGTACAGGTCCTGGACCACCCCCCGCCGGATCGCCGGCGAGCCGATCGGGACCGAGGCCGCCGGGTAGAGGTTCAGGCGGCGGTCGAGGACTCCCATGGAAGAACCGTCGGCGCTGACCGAGACGGGCGTGGTCAGGACCGTGCGATGGGGCTCCTGCGCTGTGCGCAAACCGTCGTAGCGCATGACGTAGCCCGCGAAGCTGGTGCTCTGGCCGGACCTGAGCGTGACCTCGGTCTGTTGGCCGAAGCTCGAGGAGGTGGTGATCCCGGCCGCGAGCACCGCCAACCCCACGTGAACCGTGAGTCCGCAGTACCGGCGTCTCCCGTTCCGCAAAGCGCGCAGGACGCTGTGCCCGCCGCCGCGTCGGGCCGCTAGCAGGCCACCGACGATCTCCTGTCCGTTGGTCACGGCGACGAGGGTGGCGAGCCCGAGGCCGGCCAGCGGCTCGATTCCGCGCACGCCTCCCAGGGCGGACGCGACGATGACCAGGGCCGCGGCGGTGGTCGGCAGCCGCAGGCGTCGCAACGCCCTCGCGCGGTTGGTCGACCGCCAGGGCAGCAGGGGCGCGGTCCCCACCAGCAGGAGGAGCAGCAGGAAGACCGGCGCCAGGGCGCTGCGGAAGTAGGGCGCGCCCACCGTCATCTGCCGGCCGGTGGTCGCCTCGACCAGGAGCGGGAAGACGGTGCCCAGCAGGATGATCCCAGTGGCGGCCAGCAGCAAGGCGTTGTTCCCGACAAATGCCGCCTCGCGTGACAGCGCGGAGTCGAGGCGGGCCGGTGAGCGCAGCGTCGGCATCCGCCAGGCGCCGAAGCCGGTGAGCATTACCAGGACCAGGAACGTCAGGTAGGCCGGGCCGACGCCGGATTGGGCGAAGGCGTGGACCGAGGACAGCACGTTCCCGCGGGTGAGGAACGTCCCGAACGTCATCAGCGAGAAGGCGCCGATCACCAGCACGAGGTTCCACAGGCGCGCCATACCGCGTCGCTCCTGCAGCATCACCGAGTTGAGGAAAGCGGTGGCGACCAGCCATGGGAGCAGGGCCACGTTCTCCACCGGGTCCCAGGCCCAGTAGCCGCCCCAGCCAAGGACGGAGTAGGACCACAGCGCCCCGAGCGGTCAGCAACGGTGACCACAGCGACGGCATCCTCGTCCTGATGGAGCCACTGGGAGACGTCGCATCATTCACCACCGGCGACCTACGCGCACTGGAGACGTTCGCCCACCAAGCCAGCATCGCCTTGGACAACGGCCGGCTCATCGACCAGCTACGAGAAGCCGCAGTCCGTGCCTTCGAAGCAATGCACGACCCCCTCACCGGGCTGCCCAACCGGGCACTGCTTGACGACCGGTTCGAACAGGCCCTGCGCGGCGCGTGGAGGGACCAGCGTCGGGCTGCTGCTGCTGGACCTGGACCACTTCAAGGAGGTCAACGACACTTTCGGTCACCACTACGGCGACGAGCTGCCCAGGCAGATCGGTCCCCGCCTGAACGGCATGCTGCGCGGCGGCGACACCATCGCCCGACTGGGCGGGGACGAGTTCGCGGTCCTGCTGCCGGACGTTCACGGGGGCGAGGACGCGATCCACATCGCCACCACGCTCCTGAGCGCCCTGTCGACGCCGTTCCATGTCGAGGGCGTCGACCTTGACGTGGAAGCCAGCGTCGGGGTGGTGATCTCCGGCGAGCACGGCCAAGACCCCATCACCCTCATGCAGCACGCCGACAGCGCCATGTATGTCGCCAAGACCCAGAACCTCGCAGTGTTCGCCTACGACCCGAACGTCGATGGGCACTCCGCCACCAAGCTCGCACTCCTCGGGGACCTGCGTCGGGCGTTGGAGCGCGATGAGTTCGTCCTGCACTACCAGCCCAAGGTCAACGTCAGCACCGGAGAGATCGTCGGCGCCGAGGCACTCGTGCGCTGGCAGCACCCCGAGCAGGGTCTGATCTTCCCCGACGCGTTCATCCCGCTGGCCGAGCACACCGGGCTGATCAACTCGCTCACCCGGCACATCTTGGACGCCGCCCTTGCCCAGTCCCGTAACTGGTTCGAGCCGGCCGGCCGCTGCCGATCGCGGTGAACCTCTCCGCACGTAACCTGCACGACGAGGCTTTCGCCGAGCTGGTCGCTGACCTCCTCGCCGCCCATGGCGTACCGGCCTATCTGCTCGAGCTCGAGGTGACCGAATTGGCAATCATGATCGACCCGCAGCGGGCCAGGCTCATGCTGGGGAAGCTGTCCGACCTGGGAGTTCGGCTCTCCCTGGACGACTTCGGCGCCGGATACACCAGTCTGGGCCAGCTCAAGGATCTGCCCATCAGCGAGCTCAAGATCGACCGCTCCTTCGTCTTGGCGATGAGCGACGGTCGCCGCGGCTCCCTGATCGTGCAGAGCGTCATCGCCCTGGGCCATAACCTCGGCCTGAGATGGTCGCCGAAGGCGTCGAGAACCAAAGCGCCCTCAGTGCGCTAGCCGGCTTCGGATGCGACGTGTTCCAGGGCTACCACCTGACCCCGCCCATCCCAGCAGCCGCGTTCGACACCTGGAGCGCCGGACGCCCCATTACCGGGACCCGGGCCCTGGTGAGTGTCGACTTTGCCTGTGCCACACGAGTGAGGAGCAGCCCCGGTCTCTTCTGGGAACGTCCGTTCTCGCCTGAGCCGCGCGCATTGCAAACGCCGAGCCCAATATAGGCGGGACGCCCTGTGTGTCGCCTGCCAGCGTGATGGGCCAGGCTAGCGACCCACAGCACGACAGCGCAGGTCGCAGCGGCAAAGGTGTGCTGCGGCGGATGATGAGCGGGTGAGCACTCCAGTCGCCTACTGGATCGCCGTCGCGATCGGCACCCTGATCTGCGTGAGCCTGTGCACCGCCTGCCGGCGGCGGCCGGGACGCTGGGTCGTATACGCCGGGCGCGTGATCTCGGTCGTCCTGGTCGCCGACGCCGTCGCGTTCGTCAGCGTCCCGCTGGCCGACGGCCGCTGGTCGGTGCAGGCCTCTCTTCCGCTGGCGCTCTGTGACCTGGCACTGATCGTGGCCGCTATCGCCTGCTGGTGGCCGCGGTGGTACCTGCCCGGCGAGCTCACCTACTTCTGGGGACTCGCCGGCACGCTACAGGCGGTTGTTACCCCGGATCTGTCCGCCGGCTTCCCCCAGCTCGAGTTCTTCGAGTTCGTCGTCGGTCACCTCGGGATCGTCATCGCGGCCCTGTTCCTCGTGGTCGGCCTGCGGCTGCGGCCAAGGCATGGCTCGGTGCTGCGCGTGTTCGCGATCACGGCCGCCTACACAGCGTTCGTCGGCTGGTTCGACTGGCTCACCGGCTCCAACTACATGTTCCTCGCGGCGGTCCCCAGGCATGGCTCGCTACTGTCGGTGCTCGGCCCCTGGCCGTGGTACATCGTCAGTGCGGCCGGCGTCGCCATTGTCATGTTGCTGATCCTCGATGCGCCGTTTCACCGCCCGGGGCTCTTCGGACTGAACCTGATGGGGAGTCGGCGACCGGTCCGCTCGGGCCCAGTTCGCGGCAGGGCGAAGGACCTGGACGCTGACGACAAGAACGGGTCGAAAGACAATGTCTGATGGTCCAGAGCCGGGCCGCGTGTGGCCGGGCTCTGGGCTGATCCCCGCTAGCTGATCGGCAACTGACATCGAGCAGGGACGCCATGTGTTCTTCTCAGGAGAACGCCCTTACCTCTTGTCGGCGGGAGCGCGAGTCGGGTAGGACTGTCCCTGGGAGATAAATCCATCCTCATTGCCAGGAGGGTCGCGTGAGTGTTTACAGAGTGACGGACCTCATCGGAACCAGTACGCAGTCCTGGGAGGACGCCGCGTCCGCTGCCATCAAGGCGGCGAGCGGGTCGCTTCGCGATCTCAGGGTCGCCGAAGTTGTCGCGCAGGACATCCACCTGGGAGAGGACGGCGGGATTACGTATCGGACGAAGCTTCGTGTCTCGTTCAAGTACGAAGCCGGGGACTAGAAGGCTCCCCAGCGTCGCGACGCGCTCGACGAGTCCAGCCACCGTCTGACATCGTGAGCGGCACAGCCAGAGTCAACCCTCGCCAAACCCTGGTTGCGATCAGCCATGCTCCGACAGCGAACGTGAAGGTGCTCTCTTCGGGGCCTCTATAGCTGCGACTGATGACAGCTGCGACTGGTCGAGGCAGCCGGTGATCACGGCGTACCCGGATGTACCGGCGGTCTGGACCTTGCCGATCGTGTAGGTCACCTTGCCGATCGAGCCAATCCCCTGAACCGCCCCTGACGACGAAGGTCTGGACGTACTTCACGACGTCCGCCCTACCCCAAATCGAGCCTATTTGGGGCAAAGGATAGGTCTCGTCTTTTTCAAGGTTTCTTCAAGGTTCCTCCTGGACGATGTGCGCATGACCCGCAGTGGGACCCACTCAGCCGGCCACCAATCCACGGCGCGAAGGTTCGTCGCCGTGGCCACCAGCGGACCGGTCCGTTCCACAAGTGAAGCTGACCGCACAAGGCAAGGGAGTTTCATCACGACCGCAAATGTGCAACCAGGACAGCCCGAAAATGTGCAACCAGGACAGTCGGAGGAATCTGCAGAAGCAGGTGGCGTGTCCCGGCGCATGGTCTTGAGGCTGGGGGTGGTTGGGGGGCCGGTGTCGCGCTGGTTACCGCGCAAGGGTGGGGCGGCCGTTTCTTGCTCAGAAGGGCCTGCTGTCGGCCGATGGCGCGTTCGCCGCCACCTCGACAGCGCTCCGTGATCAGTTGTTCTACATTGAGAAGTTCCCGACGAGCCCGCTGATCCTCTCGCCGTTCAGCGACTTGCTGCTGGTCCCGAAGGCTCTTCGCCCGGTGCCGAAGTTGGTGTTCAGCGCCTGGAAGAATCCGCCGGGACCCGGACCCGGTCAACAGAACTCGCTGCGCAACGAACGGCATCAGATCTGGCCAGGCAAGATCCCGACAGCCGCAGGTGGGCCCTATCCGGACCCGATCAGCTACCAGATCAAAGAGCGGGTTTCGACCCACGCCTTCACGACGTCGCAGGTGCTGCCGATCGACTCGTCGGGCCGTCCCACTGTCTCGTTCGATGCATCCGGCAAGCCCGTCGCCGCGGGCATCAAACGGACACTGCCCCTCAGCACGATCTACGGGTTCAACGGCACCTTCCCCGGGCCGATGATCAACGCCGAGTACGGCAGGCCGGCGATCGTCCGCTTCGAGAACCACCTGGACGAGAACCCGCTGAACCTGGACCGGCAGGACTTTGGATCCCCGGACTGGTCGGCCCTGATCCACCTGCATAACGGTCACACCGCGCCCGAGAGCGACGGCAACCCGCACTACTCGATGAGGTACGAGCCGCAGCACGAGGGCTTCCGGCCAAAGCAGTGGGTCGACCAGTTGTACCTGAACTGGCCGGCCGGTGGAAAGGAGGCGGAGAAGCAGAGCTCCTTCTGGTTCCACGACCACCGGATGGATCACACCGGCTCGAACGTCTACAAGTGCTTGGTCGGCCTGTACCCCATCTATGACCCGAAGAACGGTCTGGATATGGGAGACGAGCGACGGGGGCCTGCGGCTGCCAGGCGTCCGCACGAACAACTCGGACGGGTCCTTCGACGTCAAGTACGACATTCCGTTGGTCCTCTTCGACGCCCGCCTTGACGACGGCGTCACCACGCACAAGGACATGCACGACGGGATGGGCGAGTTCCCGGCCGCCAAGAATCCGGCCACGCACCCCAAGTGGTGGGGCAAGACGTTCTACAAGCACTTCCCCAACCACGGCTTTGTGGGCGACATCTTCACGGTCAACGGCACGGCCTACCCGGTGTTGAACGTCAAGCGGCGCAAGTACCGCTTCCGGTTCCTGGACGCCTCGGTCTCGAGGATCTACGAGCTCAAGCTGATGAGCTCGACGCAGGGCCCGAAGTCGTCGGCATCGCTCGGCTACAAAGATGACGAGCTCGAGGGGCAGTACCGCATCCCCGACGCCCAGCAGTGCATGAAGTTCACCCAGATCGCCTCGTACGGTGGGCTCCTGCCGTTCGCGATCAAGCGGGACTCCTTCGAGCTGTGGCCGGCCAAGCGGCGCGAGTTCATCGTCGACTTCACCAGGTACCAGGACCTCACGCCGACCACCAAGGGCGACGTCATCTATCTGACCAACGTCATGAAGATGCCCAACGGGCGGATGTGGGCCAACTCGTCCCGCTTCGCCCCCGACCCGAAGTACAAGGTGCCGGTCCTGAAGTTCGTGATCGGCGACGACGCGCCGGACAACAGCGTGATGCCGTCGCCTCTGAAACCGCTTCGTGCGCTTCCGCCACTGCCGAGCGACTGGCAGAGCATGCTGGACAACCGCAAGATCTTCGAGGTGGAGCGCGGCAGCGGCGGCGGCGAGATCGAGTGGCTCATCAAGGAGCACCGCACCGTCATGCGAAACGGCAAGGTCGTGACGGCGATCGGGTCAGATCCCGGCCATCCCGACGACGCCTCCAGGGAAGACCTGGTGGCCCTCGACCCGGGTGAGTCGACGATCCTCTACCGGGGATTCCGGGACTTCCACGGGCCTTACGTGGCGCACTGTCACAACCTGGCGCACGAGGACCACGCCATGATGTTCGGCTGGGAGATCACCTAGTCGGTATGTGTCACCCGTCGTGAGCCCACCGGCTCAGCCGTTATAGGGAACGGTGCCTGCCCCCACCTGAAGTGCGGGCAGGCACCCGCCCCGACCCCGACCAAAGATGAGAGAGATCGCTATGTCCACCATCTCCATCAACGCCACCACCAAGCGTCCCCGCCCCCGCACCCTGCGGCGCCGGCTGAGTGCTGTCCCCTGGTTGACGGTCGTCCCGCTGGCCGTCGTGCTGGCGTACGCTGACGGGTTCTGGATGATTTCGCTGCGGGGTGCCGCCTGCGCCATCGAACGGACCCAGGAGCCGTTCGCGACCTGGTTGCGAGAGTCCACCCTTGCCGTGCCCGTCTTCGTCCTCGCCGTGCTTGGGGCGCTCACGCCGACGCCGCGCTGGTTCGGACCGGTGCTGCGCAGGCCGAGGACCGTGGTGGCGACGGCGCTGCTGGTCGTTGCGGCTGGCACCCTGATCAGCATCGCCGCGCTTGCGGCCAGCTCGGCCTACGACTACTACCTGCAGTCAAATCAGTTGCTGCTGATGGACTCGATGCGCTCGATGGGCTCGACGGGCCCGATGGGCTCGATGGGCTCGATGGGCTCGATGGGGTCGACGGCACAGCAACAGCGAGCGGCGCTCGGGCTGCAGATGCGCGTAGTGGGCTATGGCTGCGGGATACTCCTGGTCACCAACCTCGTCCTGGTCGGCTGGGTCGTGGCGATGCGTGGCGGGAGACTGAACGTCAGCACGACCCGACAGTGAGCGCTGGCGGCGGTCGAGCTTGCTCCGCGCCGGCCGACAGTTCGCTGCGGGCCACATGTGCGCCGGTGCTCGCGGCATACCCCTCGGTGAAGAGCAGGTCGCGGACTTCTTCCTCGTGTCGGGGTCCGTGTTGGCGCCTTCACGAGTATGTCGGACCTGGCGGGCCCCTCCTCGACATCATCAAGACCCGCGTTGGACCCTCATGGCGACGAGTGTGCAGGGTGCGCAGTGGAAGATGGGCTCTCACTGGCGGTCGCTTCTGGTGATGGGTGAGCCTTGAGCGTGGTCCAGATCGTCCAGGTTACCGCGACCATCGGCACGGCGACGACGGCGCCGATGACCCCGGCGAGGACGGTTCCGGAGGCAACTGTGAGGGCAACGGCAAGAGGGTGCAGGTTGACCGCTCGGCTCATCACCATCGGGTGAAGCAGGTGACCTTCGATCTGGCCGATGACCACGACAAGACTGAGTACCAACAAGGCGATGAGGGGGCCGCGTGCGGCCAGCGCCACCAGGGTGGCGACGCCCAGGGCAACGGGGGAGCCGATCAGGGGGATGAACGCGGCGAAAAAAGTCAGCAGGGCAAGGGGCAACGCCAGTGGCACGCGCAAGATCAGCAGCGCTATGCAGACGAGGAAGGCGTTGGTCGCGGCGATGATGACGACTCCTCGGGTGTAGCCGGCGAAGGTGGCCCACCCCGCGCGAGCTGCACCGTCCCAGCGGTGGCGGTCCCCGCCAGTTTGCCTGAGCAGCCAGGTCCAGATCTGGTCCCCCGAGGTGAGGAAGAAGATCGAGCAGAACACGGCCAGGACAAGCCCGGTGAGGGCCTCGAGCGCGATGCCGGCACCGCCGAGTGCGTGCCCTGCCAGTGCGCCTCCGTTGTGGGTCACCCAGTCACGGACCTGTTGACCCAGTTGGGTCAGGTCGACTGCGGGCAGGTGAAGAGGCGCTCCTGTCAGGGACCGCTCGATGTCGGTCAAACCGCTGATGAACTGCGTCGACAGCTTCCCCGACTGCCCAGCAACCGAGTCGGCGATGAACGTGAAGACGCCGCCGAACGCGACAATTGTCAGCAGCAGTGCCACCACAACGGCCAGACCGCGGGGCAGGGCGCGTGCGAAAAGGTCAACGAGCGGGCGCAAGAGGGCGGAGATCAGCAGGCCGACGAACACGGCAACGGCAACGAGTGTCAGTCTTCCCAGCACGACGAAGACCAGGTACACCGCGACAGCGAGAACTGTCAGGCGCCACGCGTAGGCAGCTGCGACACGGAGGCCGTACTGCACCGCCTCATCAGGGTGCGCGCCCTGATCTCGGGTCATGAGCTCATGCCAATCCTCATTTCTCGCGCGGGCCGCCGGCTGCGCCAACAGGCTCTACTGGTCAGACCGTAGAAGCCGGCTCGGTATCCGCGATGGTTGCTTGAGTGTGCCAGTTGGCTGGTCGTCGAGGATGCCGGCGACAATTATCGAGGTTTCGGTGAACAGGCTGGTCGGTTGTTGCCCGGACGTCGTAACATCAACATTCCGCGCTTGGCGCGGCCAAGCCATTGACGTGTTCTCTGCGTCGCCGATAGCTCGGCTCGGTGTGAAGGAGAACCCTCGTCATGGTGAGCGATCTTCTCGCGGGACACCACGTCGTCGTTGTCGATGACGACGAGCGGCTGCTGGCTCTGGCTCGGCTGGCCTTGCAGAAGCGGGGAATCCGGGTGAGCACCGCGGCAACGGCAGGTGAGGCGCGCAGACTTGTGGACGCCGACGCCCCGGATCTGGTGATCCTGGACATCGTGCTGCCAACGACCTCAAGGTCTACGCGGCCGGTGACTGGCTGACGGCCATCGAGCGACCCTTCCCGGCCCGCACGTTGGCGGCCAAGCTCGGCAATGCGGCCGAGCTGCCAACCGAGGTCGCTGAGGCGACCCACGCTTCCTCTTCAGCCGGACAGAGCCCGATAGAGACGGAGAGACCGGACGGAGCCGGTTGACCGCGCGACGCAGTGACCGGCTAACGTCGTCGGATGAGTGACTTGACGCGCTGGGTGACGGCGCACGGCGCCGGTCATGCCCAGTGGTACATCGAACGGTTCCGCCGGATGGCCGCCGACGGGGTGGACCTTGGCGGGGAGGCCCGGTTGCTCGACGCGATGATCGCGCGCCGGTCGCGTGTGCTGGATGCCGGCTGCGGCCCCGGACGAGTTGGCGCCGAGCTGGCTGCCCGCGGGCATGTCGTGGTCGGTGTCGACGTCGATCCGGAGCTGATCGAGGCAGCCGGGGCCGATCATCCCGGCCCGACCTGGCTCGTCGGCGACCTGGCCGAGCTTGACCTGGCCAGCGAGGGCGTGTCGGAACCGTTCGACGCCGCGGTGTGCGCCGGCAACGTGATGCCGTACCTCGCCCCGGGCACCGAAGGTGTCGTGCTCGCCCGCATTGCTGCGCACCTGCGCGAGGATGGTCTCATCGTCGTGGGGTTCGGCCTTGATCGTGGCTATCCCCTCGCCGACTTCGACACCCAGGCCGCGGCCGCAGGCCTGGCGCTCGAGCATCGTTTTGCCACCTGGGATCTGCGCCCTTGGCAGGATGACGCGCCGTTCGCCGTGACCGTGTTACGCCGACCCACAGCGACCCCGTAGTTCCGAGCTCGTCGACTGCGGCGAGCCGTTGAACGGTGGCGCTCGACTGATTGTCGCGGCCGAAGGCTCTTGACTCCGATCGCCGTTAGCGCTGGGCCTTGAGCAGGGACTGGGCGGCGCGCCAGAAGGTCACGAGATCGTCGACGCTGTGCATCTGCTCATGGCTGCGGATCGCCCCGAACGATGCGTTCCAGAAGTCGGAGCCACCGTGGTCGCCGGTGCTCACATACGCGTACGGCATGGCATGCAGCGCGTCACCGGGCGAGGCGCCATAGGAGGTGTCGTCCAGCAGGATGGCCACGTCGAAGTGCTCAGGCCACAGGATCGGAGTCTGCCGGGGTGCCATGACCCGAAGTGCGGCGTCGGCCAGGAGATACCAGTCCTGGATGAGCCGAGCCGACGCGGGGTCGAGCGAGATGTTGTCGGCCGGGCTGGCCTCGCTGCCGTCGGGGTAGTTGTCCGGCGGTGCGCCGAAGTCGACCCCCAGCGCATGGGCCATCTCGGCGAACGTCCCGGCGACGGCCAACCGCCTGCTCTCGTCGATGACAAGGTCGGTGCCGTCCAGGCGCAGCGCCGGTGCGCCGGTCGTGGCGAAGCCGCCCGGGGTCACCCGCAAGGTGAACCGGCCGCCGGCGCGTCGTTGCGGTCCGGCCATCAGGCACTCACCGATGCCGTGGAGGCGTCTGCGGGTTGCTGTCAATGTGGCTGGGTCGGGGGCGGTTGACGCCCGCGATTCCTGATCCATCTGGTCCTCCATGGTTGTAACGTGATGCGTGTCCTGATGCACTGTCCCGGTAAGGCGCGTGTGCCGTGTGTGGCCGCCATAGACCGAGAGGTGCTGGATGACCGCCAAAGCCGAGCCTTCCGCAACGACCTGCAGGCTGCAATGGGGCCTCGGCGAGCGTGGTCCGAGGTTGCGATGACGTCGACCGCGCTCGTAGTGGTGCTGGCCGTGGTCTCGACCCTGACCCGGAAGCCAGCCACCCGGCATACCCGGTGAAGCTGGACGCCATCGGTTTCGGTTTCCTGGTCCCGGTGTTCTGCCGGCGGTGGCGCTCCGGCGGTGGCTTGACCCGCGCGAGACGGTTGCAGCGGGGCTGCTGCTCGCGACGTCGCTGCCTTCCTGCTGCGAGCAGGCGCGCGGCGCTGACCCTGGTCCGCACCGCTGAGAACCCAAGTTATCCACAAGGAGTGCGGTCCACAATTTAGCGAAGACGGGAGGTGACCGTTATGACAGCCTAGCGAAAGGTGAAGGAGACATGAATTTCGAAGAAGCAGTCCAGAGACACATTGCCGCAAAAGACAGAGAAGATGACGATCGTCCAAGAACACTGCTGCCGACGGTGATCCCCTTCTGAAGAAGCGGATGAGCTGGATCGCGCTGGGAGGCGTTAGCCCGGGAAGATCACCCCAGGGTTGAGCAGCTGGCCCGGGTCCAGGGCTGCCTTGATTGACCTCATCGCCGCGATCTCTGCGGGGGAGCGCGTCAGGCTCAGCCACTCCGACTTGGCACGGCCGACCCCGTGCTCTGCACTGATGCTGCCACGCAGGGATGCGACGTACTTCAGTACGACGTCGGTCACGGCGTGATGGTCGTTCGCGCCGAGCACGTTGACGTGAAGGTTGCCCTCGTGAAGGTGGCCGAAGACGATCGTCCGTGAGCCAGGAGCGACCTGTGCCACGACGCCGGGCAGCTCCTGCAGTGCGCGTTCGAGCTGCGCGTGGGGGACCGCCACGTCGAGCTTGACCGGTATGCCGATGGCGTTGATCGACTCGGTGTGTGCCTCGCGGTAGCGCCATAGATTCGCACGGCTGCGCGCATCGTCACCCATCACGATGTCGACGATGCCGGGCACCAGCGCGCCGACCTCCTCCAGGGCTTTCAGCATCGCGTCGCCGAGGTCGACCCGGTCGGCGCACTCCACCAACAGGTAGGCCGGGTGGTCGCCAGGGATGGGTGCGGGCAGGCCGGTATGGCCCATCACCAGAGCCAGCCCGTCAGCAAGGAACAGCTCGGCGGCCTCGAGTGAGACCAGGCGGAGCTTGAGCGCAGCCAGCGCCGCAAGAGCGTCGCTTGTGGTCTCCAGTGCGAGGAGAGCAACGGTTCGGTGGGTGAAGAGCGGCCACAGCCGGACGCGGACCGCCGTAATCACGGCGAGCGTCCCCTCGGAACCGGTGAGCAGCCCGACCAGGTCGTAGCCGGTGTTGTCCTTGGGCAGTGCCTCCAGCCGCGACACCACCGAGCCATCCGCGAGCACCGCCTCCAGGCCCACGACCTGTTGGCGCGTGCTGCCGTATCGCAGGACCCGCTCTCCGCCGGCGTTGGTGGACACCAGCCCGCCGATGGTGGCCGAGTCCCGTGCCGCGAAGTCGACGCCGAAGTCCAGGCCCATCGGGCGAACCGCCTGCTGCAGGCCGGTGACCGTCACGCCCGCGCCCACCGTGACCTGGCCCGACACCGTGTCGACAGGCCCGGTGTGACGCAGGCGGGAGGTGCTGAGGACCACCTCGCCGCCGGTGGGAACGCCGCCTCCCACCAGGCCGGTGTTGCCGCCCTGAGTCACCACGGTGACCCCGTGCCTCCCGCACAGCTGCAGCACCGACGCGACCTCGTGGGTGTCGGCAGGTCGTACGACGCAGCGGGCGCGGCCGGCGAAACGCCGGGTCCAGTCGGTCTCGTACGACGCCGTCACAGAGGGGTCGACGAGAACATGCTTGTCACCAATGGCGTCGCGGAGATCTGTTTCGAGCGTCACGACAGCACCCGAAGGCGCACTGTCTCCGGCATACGGTTGAGGGCCTGGACGACATCGGGTGCGTAGTCCGTGCCGATGTCGGTGAGCAGGTAGCCGAGCTGGTCACGCGTCGTCAGCGCCTGACCTTCGATGTTGACGTCGTGCGCAGCGAGCACGCTGTTGACCGTGGCCAGCACGCCGGGAGTGTTCGTGTGAAGATGTGCGAGACGGTGTGAGCCCTCGCCTCCATGAAGACGGGTCTGGGGCAGGTTGACGCTGAGCGCAGAGCTCCCCGAGGCGACGTAGTCGCGCAGCTTGTCCCCGACGAACCGGCCGATGTCCTTTTGTGCCTCCTCGGTGGACCCCCCCACGTGCGGCGTGAGGATGACATTGGGCAGGCCCTGCAGCTCGGACTCGAAGGGGTCTCCCTGCGCCTTGGGTTCGATCGGGAACACGTCGATGGCTGTGCCGGCGATGTGGCCGCTGCGGATGTGTTCAGCAAGTGCCCCCTGCTCGACGACGAATCCTCGCGAGAGGTTGAGGAAGACCGAGCCGGGCCGCATCGCCGCGAAGTGCTCTGGCCCGAACAGCCCTGCGTTTCCGGCCCGCCCGTCCACGTGCAGGGAGACGACGTCAGCGACCTCGAGCAGCTCGACGACGCTACTCATGCTTTGGGCGTTGCCCATGGGGAGGCGGTCGGCCGTGTCGAAGAACACGACCCGCATGCCCAGAGCCTCGGCCAGCACTGAGAGCTGGCTGCCGATGTTGCCATAGCCGACGATCCCCAACGTTCGGCCCCGCATCTCGTGGGAGCCCTTCGCCGACTTGTCCCAGACCCCGGAATGGAGGGCATTGCTCTTGTCTGTCAACCCTCGGGTGAGGCAGATCATCTCCGCCAGGGCCAGCTCGACCACGCTTCGGGTGTTGGAGAAAGGTGCGTTGAAGACCGCGATGCCCTTCTCGGCCGCGGCGACAAGATCGACCTGATTGGTGCCGATGCAGAACGTCCCGACGGCGATGAGATCTGTGGCATTGGCCAGGACGGATCGCGTCACTCGGGTCCCGGAGCGGATGCCGAGCAGCTGCACGCCCTGCAACGCCTCGCTCAGCTCCCGCTCGTCGAGCGCGCCGTGGCGGGTGCTCACCTCGATGCCCGCGGCTTGGAGGTATGCCGTGGCGTCGGGGTGGACGTTTTCCAGGAGGAGGGCTTTCATACCCGTCATTCCATCAGGTTGTCCGGCATTATCGAAAGCCGGTCGCCTGATGGACAGGGCCGCCCGGGGTCTACGGGGTAGTCTGGTGGGGCGGCATGGCGTGTGCAGGCGCCACTTTTGCCCCCACGTGCTGGAAACCATAGGCGCCACATGCTGGAAGCACAGGCGCCACCGAGCCACCGCGTCACTGCGGTATCCGCGGTATCCGCGGCTGGGAGGAGCACCGAGTGACCGGAAGTGCCAAGGCAGGACACGGCAAAGCGGACTTCAACCACATCTACGACCAGCCCGATCCGCGGGACTACTTCAGCACGCTGGGTGAGTTTGGGTACGAGATCCCGCAGCGCGCCCTGCCGGTCTTTCAGGCGTTGCTGACGGCCCTGCGGTCGGGCCGCGAGGCGGTCGACGCTGCTCCACTCCGGGTGCTGGACCTGTGCTGTTCATACGGTGTCAACGCCGCGCTGATGCGCTGCGACGTGAGCATGGACGAGCTGTTCGACCATTACGCAAACCCTGCGTTCGCCGACCTGTTACCGGCGGAGCTCTTCCGGAAGGACGAGGCCTACTATGCCGAGCGCTGCCGCCCTGACGCAGTGCGCGTCTCCGGGCTCGACGTGGCCGGCAACGCTGTCGCCTACGGCTGCGGCGTCGGCCTCCTCGACGCCGGCTGGTCGGAGGATCTGGAGGCCAGTGACCCATCCCCCCAGCTGACCGACCACCTCAAGGGAGTGGACCTTGTCACCACGACGGGCGGGGTTGGCTACATCACCGAGCGCACTTTCGACCGGGTGCTGGCAGCGCGGCGCGACGGCTCGGCGCCGTGGGTGGCCGCCTTCGTGTTGCGGACGGTCTCCTACGACAGAATCAGCGAGACGCTGGCGCAGCACGGCCTCGTGACCGAGCAGCTGACCGGGGTGACCTTCCCACAGCGCCGCTTCACCTCCGAGGCCGAGCGGGATGCGGCGCTGCGCGACGTCAGCGGGCGCGGGCTGGACCCGGCCGGCCTGGAGGACACCGGTACCTACCACGCCGACTTCTTCCTCTCACGGCCGGCGGCCGACGCCGCCGGGCAGCCGTTGGCTGGGCTGCTGGACAGCGTCGTTTCGCAGTAGCGCCGCCCAAGGACCGGGTCGACCGCTCGATGTGTTTGCGCTAGGTGGCGCTGACAGACTGCTGAACGTGGCGGTGGGGTACTGCGAGGTCTGCATGATTCTGCCCTGGAACTGCCCGTCACGGCGGGACTGATCGCTGGCGACCTCCGTCCCGACGGTGAGCTGGTTGGCAGACAGGTAGACCTTGGCTCCGGCAGAGGTGAACTCGGCGGCCTTCTGGTGCATGCCGGCCGCGAGCGCGCCCTCCTCGTCAAGTCCGTGCTCGGCGGCGTACTGACGAACGTCCTGGGTGATCTGCATGGAGCAGAACTTGGGCCCGCACATGGAGCAGAAGTGCGCGGTCTTGGCCGCCTCTGCGGGCAGGGTCTCGTCGTGGAACGAGCGCGCGGTGTCGGGATCCAGGGAGAGGTTGAACTGGTCGTTCCAACGGAACTCGAACCGCGCCTTGGACAGCGTGTCGTCCCAGAGCCGGGCGCCGGGGTGGCCCTTGGCGAGGTCCGCGGCATGGGCGGCCAGCTTGTAGGTGATGACCCCGGTCTTGACGTCGTCGCGGTTCGGCAGGCCGAGGTGTTCCTTGGGCGTGACGTAGCACAGCATCGCGGTCCCGTGCATGGCGATGGTGGTCGCTCCGATGGCGGAGGTGATGTGGTCGTAGCCGGGGGCGATGTCGGTGACCAGCGGGCCGAGCGTGTAGAACGGGGCTCCGTCGCACAGCTCCTGCTGAAGTCTGACGTTCTCCTCGACCAGCTGCAGGGGCACGTGCCCGGGCCCCTCGACCATGACCTGCACGTCATACTGCCAGGCTCGCTTGGTCAGCTCGGCCAGGGTGCGAAGCTCGGAGAGCTGGGCCGCGTCGTTCGCGTCGGCGACGCATCCCGGGCGAAGGCCGTCCCCGAGGCTGAACGCGACGTCATACTGCGCGAAGATCTCGCACAGCTCGTCGAAGTGGGTGTAGAGGAAGCTCTCCTGGTGGTGGGCCAGACACCAGCCGGCCATGATCGACCCGCCACGGCTGACGATGCCGGTGATCCGCCAGGCGGTCATCGGGACGTAGCGCAGCAGCACGCCGGCGTGGATCGTCATGTAGTCCACGCCCTGCTCGCACTGTTCGATCACGGTGTCGCGGAAGATCTCCCAGGTGAGCTTGCTGGCTTCGCCGTCGACCTTCTCCAGCGCCTG
>DHJN01000002.1:24097-25237 GCA_002404345.1 Actinobacteria bacterium UBA4719
AGGCTGCGCCCGCGACCCGAGTAGGGCTCGACGTCCCTGCGAGCCTGAACCCAGGCCGTACGCAGCGCCGGCAGACCCTGCTCTGGGATGCTGCCCGGGCCGGAGGTGTCGTACAGGCGCAGTGGTGCGTTCGGCTGTGGGCCTGTCGGGCCGGGGGAGTCTGCCAGGTGCACCTCGGTGAACGGCACCCGTATGTCGGGTCGCTCACCGTGCGCGTAGACCTTGGTGCGGGCGGGGTTGACGTCGGTCATGAGGTTCTCCATAGCGCTCCTGAGCTCCCTGCGCCGGCATGATCCGGATCAGGTCTGGACGGTCGGGGCTGCGTCAGCCCCTTCTCAGCCCGGTGCACCGGACTCCCGTGAAGGACAGGCACACCATAACGGCAAACATCCGAGGCCGGAAATTTGCCAGGAAGCTGTTGGGGAAGACTCCTCTTCGCAAGTCATCAGCCACGACCGGGCCACCATGGCCCAGAGACCGGAGATCTCGTATGAATGCTCACGCCTTTGATGCCCATAGCCGTGCGGCTGTCTATGACGCCATCGCCTCGCGCCGCGACGTCCGGCGAGGGTTCACTATGGATCCGATCGATGACGCCGCGCTCGAGCGCATCCTGGTCGCGGCCCACCAGGCCCCCAGCGTGGGCCTGAGCCAGCCATGGGACTTCCTGCTGCTGCGCGATATCGAGCAACGCCAGCGCATCCAGGCGCTCGCCGCCCGTCAGCGCGACGTCTTCGCCGCGTCCCTGCCGACTGGACGCACCCGCCTGTTCGACGGCATCAAGGTCGAGGCGATCCTGGCGACCCCGCTGAACATCGTGGTCACCTGTGACCCCACTCGGGGCGGTCCTTACACGTTGGGACGTCATGCGGACCCGCGGATGGCGCCGTTCTCGGCGGCGCTGGCTGTCCAGAATCTCTGGCTGGCGGCGCGGGCCGAGGGCATCGGGGTGGGGTGGGTCAGCTTCTTTGACCCGGACGAGCTGGCCCGCGAGCTGGACCTGCCGGCATACCTCGATGTCGTGGCATATCTGTGCGTCGGTCACGTCGAGCAGTTCCCGCCCGCGCCCGAGCTGGTCCTTTCGGGCTGGGCTCGAAAACGACCCTTGGCCTGGGCGGTCCATGATGGTGTCTTTGGCGA
>DHJN01000083.1 GCA_002404345.1 Actinobacteria bacterium UBA4719
GGATCCACACTGCGAGGACGACTCTGCGTTGGGCAGGTGGCCATTCGGAAGCCGCGAGCCGCCATAGAACATGCCTGCTGAAACCGTCGCTGACGAGCCCGCGTGCTTTCGTGCTGGTATGCACGATGTGGACTGTGGCGTTGCCGACATAGTGCATGAAGAAACTGTGGCGCTGCTGACAAAACGCGTTGATGATGGGAGCAGAAGTTCCCGAGACCCAACGATCGACAACACCGATCTGCCCATAGCTCGTCCACTGGGAGGTACCCATGGCCGTCGCCAGCGACGACAACAGCACGTTCAAGGACTACGCCCACCCCGAGCGTCTGGTCTCCACCGAATGGCTGGCCGGGCAACTGAAGGGCGGGGCTGTCGGTAGCTCCGACCTTGTCGTCCTCGAGTCGGACGAAGACGTGCTGTTGTACGAAACCGGGCACATCCCTGGAGCAGTCAAGGTCGACTGGCACCTCGACCTCAACGACCCGGTGAAGCGTGACTATGTCGACGGTGAGCGATTCGCCCAGATCCTCGGTGAGCGCGGTATCGGGCGCGACACCACCGTGGTCATCTACGGCGACAAGAGCAACTGGTGGGCTGCCTACGCACTCTGGGTCTTCACGCTCTTCGGACACGAGGACGTGCGTCTCCTCGACGGGGGTCGGGCAAAATGGGTTGCCGAGGGGCGGGAGATGACCCGCGACGTGCCGAACATGAAGAGCGTGGAATACCCGGTCGTCGAGCGCAACGACGCGCCGATCCGCGCGTTCAAGGACGAAGTCCTGGCCCACATCGGCCAGCCCATGGTCGACGTCCGCTCCCCCGGCGAGTTCTCCGGAGAGCTGCTGCATATGCCCGACTATCCGCAGGAGGGAGCAATGCGTGGCGGCCACATCCCCGGCGCCAGATCGGTTCCCTGGGCCCGCGCCGCCGCCGAGGACGGCACGTTCAAGAACCGATTCGACCTGGAGGCCATCTACCTGACCGAGCAGGGGCTAGCACCCTCCGATGACATCGTGGCGTACTGCCGCATCGGTGAACGCTCATCGCACACATGGTTCGTGCTGACCCACCTGCTCGGCTTCGACAAGGTTCGCAACTACGACGGTTCATGGACCGAGTGGGGCAACGCCGTCCAGGTGCCCATCGAGGTCGGTGCCACGTGACGGCGGACCAGGCGACCGTCGGGCTGCCGGAGTCGCTGGACGAAATCGCCCAGGACTTTGCGGCTCTTTCGGTTCGTGATCGGCTTACGCTCCTGCTCGACTTCAGCGACGAGCTGCCCGAGCTGCCCGAGCGCTACCAAGGGCACCCGGAGCTGCTCGAGCGGGTCGACGAGTGCCAGTCGCCACTGTTCCTGGTGGTCGAGGTGGAAGGCGCTCAGGATGCCGCGGCTGCGCAGGGGGCCACGGTGCGCCTGTTCTTCCAGGCGCCTCAAGAAGCTCCCACGACTCGGGGGTTCGCGGGAATCCTGCACGAGGGCCTGGACGGGCTAACCGTCGGCGAGGTGCTCGCCATACCCGACGATGCGCCATACCGATTCGGATTGGGTGAGGCGGTCTCACCGCTGCGATTGCGGGGCATGGTTGCGATGTTGAACCGGATCAAACGCCAGGTCCGAATCAAGTCAGCAGCCTGAGCAGGCGTTGTCCGCCAGACATCCGGGCAGACCTGACTGGGATCGCTCGGATACGAAGCCAAACGATGTTGGATAGCACGCGCCCCGGAAGAGCTTTCCCGCGACCTTGCTGGCATCTGCGACGTGTCCGGGCACCATCTCCGCAAGGCGTAGGCAAGTTCTCTGCTGACGAACTACGGGATCTTCCGGCGGATGACCGGACGCATCGGAGCCAAGCCTCGGTGCCCCTAGAACGATCGGTCTACGGGGCGACTGCGGCGGTGAGCGTAGAAGTCGGCCAGCATTGCTATAGGGCCCGACCGCAGGCGATCGTTCGATCAAGCGCTCAACACGTCGCGCTGTGTTCAACGCTGTGGTCCTTCGGCAGATCCAGGCGAGGTCCGCGTCGCAAACGCGGCCACGGATTCCTGCGAGACTTGAGGCCAGAATCTGCTCTGGGCGGCACTCCTGTGTAGGCGGCTAGGGACCGTTGACTCCGAACTGACGTGTTAGTGCTGCGCGGTCGCGAAGAATTCGAGCTGGATGTTGTCCGGGTCCCGGAACACGAGGACCGCGCCGTAGGGCTCGTCGGCTATCGGCGATTGGGTCAGTGGCTTGTCGGCCGTATCGACGCGCACTACGCCGTTGGTTTCGAGGTGTTCCTGCCAGACTTCCAGGTCTTCGCGAGTGGCGACGACGAAGCCTGCATGGTCTAGGCCTGTTGTGGTTTCGGCGAAGAGGTGGCCGTCGTTGGTGTCGTGTCGGTGCAGCGCGAACATGAGCTGCATGTTCGGATCGGCGAGGATTTTCCCGACGCCGCCGGGGTGGGGGACGTCCATCAGGAAATGGACGTCGAAGATTGTCTCGTACCACTTCACGCTGGCGTCCAGATCGGTGACGGTGAGCGCCAGGTGGTGCAGGCGAGGCTGGGTGACGGTGGGCATGTGGCTCCTCGATTCGGGTTCGCGTGTTTGGTTTAGGAGGCTGCGGCGATGCGATGGCGGTAGGCGTCGGCGAGAGCGTGCAGCGCTGCCGAGCAGTCGCCGCTGTACGACGAACCGTGCATCAGCGCGAGGGTGTGAGGTGCCAGTGCCGCCAGACGATCGATTGTCTTGGGTGTTGTCGGGGACAGGCTGGAGTAGGCGAACAGGTCTTCGGCTTGCTGGGATGGGCCGAGGATGTCGGTTTCGGTCAGGGCTGGTCCATCGCCCAGGTGAGTGAACAGGTCCCCGCACAGCAGCGTCTGCGTGGTTTCTTCGAACAACACCCTGGCCTCCCATGCGTGTGGGACGTGGGGTGTGTCCAGGTGGCGTACGCGCATCCGGCCCAGGGTGATCGTCTCGCCGTCGGCCAGGGGCCGGGGAGGGCGGTCGGCCATCTGGTCCAGGGAGACCTGGCAGCCGCCCGCACCATGTGCGATCTGCGCCCGAGGGGCGACGGCGAGGAACTCGTTCATTGCGCCGCACTCGTCGGACTCGACGTGACCGAACGTGATCCAGCGCAGCCGGTCTACCGGCATGACCCGCTCGATGGCTGCCCGGACACTGGGAAACATTGCGCGATGGCCGGTGTGGAACAGCAGTGGCTCGTCGTCGTCGAGCAGGAACTGGTTGAACGTGAATCCGCTGGGTCCGATTTGCGGTACAAAGGTCGACAGCCGGTAGATCCCGGCGGCGATCTCATCAATGGTGGTAGTCATGAGTGGTCCTCTTCGCGGGAGCAGTGGGTAAGGAACATGCGCACGACGTCATCGACCAGCCGGGTCCACCGGTCACCGCCGGGGTCGTTGGAGATCTGCTGGTCGACCAGTCCCGTCAGCAGGGCCGTCCACACGTCAACCTGCCGGGGGTCGCGTACGCCGTAGCGCGCCAGCTGCTCACGGGTGAGTTCCAGGGCGCGTACGGCCGGCGCGTAGGACTGCGGTGATGGGATGAATCCGGGCACCGAGTGCTGGAAAAGCAACTGGTAGCGGGCCACGTCCGACACGCAGAACTCGATGAAGTTCTTTGCATCTGCCGCAAGGTTTTCGTAGTGGTCACCCTTGTCGACCAGTTCGACCTTGCTGTCAGCGAAGCTCTCGGCAGCCTCACCGAACATCGCATCGAAGATGGCGTTCTTGGAGTCGAAGTACGCGTAGACGGTAGGCGTCGTGATGCCCGCATGCCGCGCCAAGTCGCGAAGCGGGAGAGCAGCCAAGCCGTCGGCGCGCACCATCTCCCAGGCCGCCGCGAGGACGGTGGCTCGCGCGGACTGGCGGCGCGCCTCGCGCCAATCGACTCGCGCTGAGTTCTTTAACATCGTCAGTGATTCTTGCACGGCGTTCAAACTCCGTCAACAGTTGCACCTCAGCCAACTGCGCAGCACGCACGATCTGCGGGCCTTATGACGGATGCCAAGGCTGCGGTCATGGATCACGGCGACGGGCAAGAGCGTTACGGCGACGAAAGACGACTGCAGCTCACGCCTGATCTTCGGCCACACGAATCGCACTCAATGTTCCGTGCTGGCGCGCCTCCCGGGAATCAATACTCCCCGCGATCGTCGACCCGGTTCACATCCGGCTGGCCACCATCGCGGCCGCCAAGGTCACGAGCCCGAACGCCACGGCGCGCAACGCGTTCTCCAGTGGCTCGAGCAGTGAGTCCCGGTCGAGTGTTGCTTGAGCACCGTCGCGGTAGAAGATCCGGCCTTGCACGGACTGGGTGCGCCGCCGCAGCGTTCGTGCCGGCAGGCTCAACGCGCGCTGCCCGAGCGAGAGGAAGAAGGCTGCGACAGC
>DHJN01000087.1:0-15510 GCA_002404345.1 Actinobacteria bacterium UBA4719
ACCCCGTTTAAGTACGAAGAGCCTAGTTCCCTGTTCTCTCGCTCAAGTTCTTTGAGCTTGGCCCGATCCGGTAAAGAGAGTTCCTCGGTCACTGGGTGCTCGCTGCGGTACTTACTCACCCACGTGCCCAGGGTCCCCTCATTGATACCAAGCTCGCGAGCGACCTCGGCGATAGGCCGCTGCGTCTGAATCACCATTAGTACCGCCTCGACGCGGTACTCCGTGGTGAACTTACGGTATTTCGACATAATGACCCTTCCTCATGGGAGACATTCTCCCTTATTGGGTCACTGTCCGTTGAGAGCCACACACCCCACCTGTAGCTGGGGCGTGACCTCGAGGTAGCCGTCGTGGGTGCGCGCCGCCACGAGCTCATCGCCCAGGTAACCGGACACGGGGGTGATCCCGTGGCAACGGAACCAGATGTCGGCTTTGATGCGGGTGCCGGCTGTGGTGGCGACGGTGAAGGTGAGGGCCTCGCCAGGAGCGGTATCGGGCAGGTGCGCCAGCGCGTTGCCCATGACTCGCTCGACTCCCAGGTCGTCGAGCTGACGGTTGAGCTCGTCGCGCAGCCGCTGGTCGTAGGGGCCGGGCAGGATCTGGTCGGACCGGTCGACCAGGACGATGTGTTTGTCCGGCCAAGCGGCCGCGATCTCGCCAGCGAGCTCCAACCCGACCGCGCCGGCGCCGAGCAGCATGACCCGGTTGGCCTGGTCGAGGTTGGCGTGTGCGGCGCGGTAGCGGCCGATCGCTACGACAGTGTTCGGCTCGTCGCTCTTGGCCGGAAAGGGGTAGGTCGAGCCGGTCGCAAGGACGATGAGGTCGGGGCTCAGACGTTGCCCGGATGCGAGGACGACCCGGTCAACGTCCACGTGCACGGCCCGGTCGCGCACGACCGTGCCGTGGGCGAGCAGCTGGTCATAGGGCAGGAAGATTCGGGGCAGCCAGGTCGGCTCGACCAGGGCCCGCAAGGCGGCGACGTTGTGCACGAATGCGTCTTTGGGTTCCACGAGGGTCACGTGGGCGTGCTCGTCGAGCGCCCGGGCGACCGTTACGCCACCGTAGCCGCCGCCGATGACCACAACAGATGACCGTGGCGATGCGGCGTTCATGTCGTGAGACTAGTCCCGCGTAGGAAGACTTTGCGATAAGCCCTTCAGTTCGACCTGGTCTCCAGTTCGCACCCGTCCGGCAGCGGTCACCACGGCGTCGACTCCGAAGTTGATCTCTCCTTGTCTCAGACGATATCCCGCAAGCTCCCGCAGCACAGAAGCATCATTTTGACCGGTTACCGGATCGAGATCGACCACGGCGCACCTTGGTACAACCGCCCGGACCCGCACGGTCGCCTCGCCGACCCGCAGCTCGCGGCCGACCCAGGAGTCCTCGACGTGCGAGGTGGAATCGCCGGTGTCGACAAGGAAGGTAGAGCGGAACCGTTGGCTCTCGACCTCGCGGCCGAGACGCTCCGCGAGCAGACGCATTGAGGCGGTCGTCAAGACAGTCACCGAGGCGCCGTACACCACGTCGCCGGCGGTCATGCAGCGGCAGAGCACGACGTCGTAGCCGAGGTACTCGGAGTACGCCTCGGCCCAGGGACCCGTGCAGACCTGGACCGCCGCGGTCCGGCCCCAGTAGTCGATCTTGAGCGTCTCGCCACTCGGGGACGGCACGCCCTCGATGGTCTGGCCGGGGAGGTCCACCGAGAGGACATCAGCCTCCCATCGGGCGCATGCCCGTACCAGGCCAGGATTCTCCACCGTGCGCAGCACCCGGCCGCGCGACCGGTCGACCAGGCAGAACGCGCGGTCGCCCACCGGCCCGTCCGCGGTTAGGTCGGCAAGGTCGTGGGTCATGTGGCGACCGCCCTTAAGGGGGGTGAAGCCGATCCTCTCGATGAGCACACGACCCACCCTGCCATCAAGGGCGTTCGACGGTCGTTCGAGCCACCGTCGGACTGCCTTGGCACCCCAGCGTCTTCGACCGCACCGTCGACGAGGTGGTGCCGGGCTTTCGAGATCCGGGCCACCGGGTCCACCAACCCCGCATGCATGGACCTCGACCACATAACACCATTGATCCTCGGCGGGGTGAGGGCGGGGTTGAGGCAGCGACACCATCACCTGCTCACCATGCGACCACTCGGCTGGCGCAACGCTCGGTCACCACCTCCGAGCACCCCGAGCATCACGCGACCGGTGAAGGGGAACAGCCTCAATCTGCTCGGAGTGCCTCGCAGCACTCACGACCGAGCGTCGTGATGTGCAATGCGTATGACCGTGAACGCGGCGAGAAGAAGGTCTCAGTCCCGACCGACGCATGATCCTCTAGCAGTCCGTGCCCGATCAATGCCCCGATCCGTCTGCTCTGATGTTCTAGCCTCGTCCGCGCGGTCGCGTTCATGTGATACGGCGTCCCGACGTCGTTGGCTGCTTCGACCTTCCGTAGCAGGTCCAGCTCGCGAGGTTCGATCTTCATAGTCCCCGCATCATCGCCTTGGGCGCTGATCCCGTCACTACGGTATCCGGTCAGAGTCGGTAGGGCATTCGGTCAGAGTCGGTAGGGCATTCGGTCAGAACCGCCACACGATAATAGGAGACAACGAGCGCTTCTGAGCACAGAGAATACGGCTTGGAGATTCGCCTTCTCCACCCAGCACGGCATCCGCTGAATGCGGTGTCTCATGATTTCCCCGGGCCAAGCGTATGCAGCGGCGTTCGTTGACCGGTTTAACACCAGCCTGCGAACGGCGGCGGGCCTCAGGCGTGAGCACCACATTGCCCGGCTAAGACTGAAGGCTGGTGATCGGGCCTGGGTCAGCCGAACGGGTGATATACACCGACCCCGCCGTGAAGGGACACTGGCCCCGCCGGCGGGCTTCGCTGGCGGATAAGGGCAAACCCGATGCAAGTCGGGGACGCAAAGCCACGGGACCCACGCGGTCAGCCAGGCTACCGGCAGGAAGTACGTTTCATGCGTAAGTCCATCAAGCTCCTCGACGCTGTGCCTGTTGCCGGCGATTGAGATGTCGGTTCTGGTGGTGTATGCGAGCAAGCATGGTGCAACCGAGGAGATCGCCGAGCGGATCGAGGCGGGTCTGAGGACGGTTCGACAGCCCGCCGACGCTCGACCGGTCCAGGGGGCGGGCGATCTGAACGATTACGGTTCGCTTTTGGCAGCGCCGCCTGCTCGACGCACTGGTTGACGGTCGCGACGGCGTTCGTGAGGAGCAACCAGGAGCTCTTGGCGCAACGGCCGGTGCGGTTGTTCAGTAGTGGTCCACTTGGCGTCAGTAGTAGTCCACGTGGCGCCGAGGCCACTGACGCCAAAGCAACGGAACTGAGCGCGGCTTTCGAGCCAAGGGAGATCCGCGGGTTCCAGGCGGCCATTCATCCGCGAGACCACCGCATCTTCTTCGGTGCCCTCAATCCCGGCAGGCTCAGTTCCGTCGAATGGTCGTGCCTGAAGAGGCCGGCCAGTCGTGCGATTCTGCCCGAGGGCGACTTCCGTGACTGGGCTCAGGTCCAGGGGTGGGCTGAAGGGATCGCGCAGGAGTTGACGCAGCTGGACGCCCTACCGCTCGAGGTAGCAATCCCTTGCAGCATGAGGACCAAGCGGATGCCGAGCAGCCGATGGGAAGGGCGTCCCGTCCCGCCTGTTTCCATGCGCAGAACGAGGAGGCTGAACAGGGTCGGAAGTGCGTTCGTGGTCCTGGGGCTGATGGCTCTTTTTGTGTGTGCACCGCTGACCTTGATGCTCGCATGGTCGAGTTCTGGGGCGCTCATTGTTGGAGTCAAGGCTTCTGTGCTGGTTGCGGGGCTCGGTGTTCTCATGCTCGTTGCGAATTGGGTTGTGCTTGGTCTAGGCGAACGGACTCCCGCCGAGCGTGAGAAGTACAGACGCGAACGGGATAACTATGAGGTGGCGAACGAGGAGTACTGCCGGGCACGCGACGAGATTGGCCTCGGGGTTTCCGGGCGACCAACCGCTGCTCGACAGCAGACTCTCCGCCATCGCGGCTCATTCCTCAATCCCTTCGAGGTTCTCACAGCGGCGGGTCCGTTACTGCCACCACAGGTGCGCGACAAAGGAAGCACGAAATGACCACGCGGGCGCTGGTGCACCAGACGGACGACTCCAAGTCACGGTGGGGACTTCACGTTTCGGGACTGAGGGGTCAGTCACGAACTACCCGCTGACCATCTGGTCCGTACCGTGCTGGCGTCTGCCTCTGTCGGTATCGCCCTGGCTAGCCCGGAAGGCAGCTTCCGGGTCGTCAACTGCTCGCTGTGCACTGTTCGTCGCCCATACACCGATCCGCTAGTGGCACTTACCCTTCACGGTGATCAGTCCCTGTCTGCGCCCGTTGCAAGACCATCACCGGGATGCGGCGGTCCCGTGCTCGCCGTGCGTAGTGGTTGCGGGACGGTAACACCGAGATGTCCAGCTCCCACAGCCGTTCGCGTTCCTCGCCGTCAGCCTCATAGGCTTCCATCTCGTATCGCTGACCCCGAAAGACGACGGCGCAGCCTGGGTGAGCCTTGAGGTTGTGATACCAGCCCGGATTGCGCTTCTGGCCGTAGTTGGACGCGACGAGCACGAGACGGTCCCCGTCGGGCATGCCGATGATTGGCAAAGTCCGTGGCTTCTTGGAGCGGGCACCGACCGCCGTGAGCTCAACGATGGGCAACCCGGTGATCGCGGACGTGACGGAGCGACGGCCGCGACTGCGGCGCAATACCGGACCGTCGAGGTGGTGCATCACACGGGCGAACAGCCACGCCACACCTCTTCCGTGTCAGCACGTGCACCAGGGACGAACCGCGGGTGGTTCGCACACGGGATAACCCGACCTAGTGGTTATCATCCGGATGGCACGGGTTGCGGTGAATGATAAATATTGACCTGACCTGGGGTCCTGCGTCGCTGCGGGACCGCCTCGTATGCCGGAAATCCGTCCGGGTTGCACGCAGGGAGTTCAAGATGAAGAACCAGCAGGTTCCAGAGCCCGGGGTCATTGACGCGGTCGGAGGGACAGACCCGGCAGCGGTCCCATCAGCGCGAGAGCTTATTGCCGGCCTGACGGCGATGTTGGCCCAAGGATCGGTGGTCGGCCATGAAGCAAAGACCCTCGCCGAAGAGCTGATTCGCGTCGGACGCGGCCGCTCTGAGGTCGAACCCAAACGGGGAGATGGGCGCTTCCGCGATCCGGCCTGGCAGGACAACCCAATATTCCACCGACTCGAACAGGCCTACCTCACTGCCTGTCAGGCGTCGGACAACCTGGTCGACACACTTGAGGAGAAAGACTGGTCACACGCCCAGAAGGCGCGGTTCCTGATGGGTATCGTGACCAGCACCGCGGCACCGACCAATCTGCTCATCAGTAACCCTGCCGCGATGAAACGGGCACGCGACACCCGTGGGGCAAGCCTTGCCAAGGGCTTCACCAACTGGCTCTCCGACGTGCGCAGCCACGGCGGCATGCCGACCACGGCAAAACCTGGCGTCCTTCAGGTGGGTGAGGACCTCGCAGTGACTCCGGGTGGAGTCATCAGCCGGGACGACGTCGCCGAGATCATCCAATACACCCCGACGACGACGCACGTTTACGCACGACCGACCCTGATCGTTCCGCCTCCGATCGGCCGGTTCTACTTCCTGGATTTGGCTCCCGGCAGGAGCTTCGCGGAGTACACCGTCGGCCGCGGCATCCAGACGTTCATGCTCAGCTGGCGCAACCCCACAAAGGAGCAGGCGGACTGGTCGATCGACACCTACGCTCAACGGATCCTGTCCGCCATTGACGATGTGAGGGAGGCGACGGGCAGCAAGGACGTCAACATCATCGGCTTCTGCGCCGGCGGGATCCTGAACAGTGTTGTCCTGAACTACCTTGCCGCGCGAGGCGATACCCGCGTCCACGGGGCGTCATTCGCGGTCACGTTGCTTGACTGGTCCGGAAACAACCCCATCGCGGCCTTCCAGGCCGCGCCGGTAATCTCGTTGGCGAAGTGGAGGTCGCGCCGCAACGGAGTCATCGACGCTGCAACCATGGGCAGTGCCTTCACCTGGATGAGACCCAATGACCTGGTCTGGAACTACTGGGTGAACAACTACCTGCTCGGACAGGATCCGCCTGTCTTCGACATCCTGTCCTGGAACGCTGACGGGACCAACCTCCCGGCGAAGCTGCACGAGCAGTTCCTCGACATCTTCGCGCAGAACAATATGGTCAATCCGGGGGCGCTGGAGTACCTCGGCACGCCGTTGGACCTGTCCACCATCAAGGTGCCGACCTTTGTGATGGGTGCGCTCTCCGACCATCTGACCCCGTGGCGCGGGACCTACCGCACGACCGAGCTGACGACCGGCCGGTCGACATACGTGCTGAGCAACGCCGGCCACATCGCCGGCCTTGTCAACCCCCCTGGAAACCCGAAGGCGAGCTACTTTGTCGGTACCCGCGCGGGAACTGTTGACGCCGACACCTGGCGCGAGAAGGCCAAGCAGAAGACAGGTTCATGGTGGGAGGCGTGGGCAGACTGGACGATCAAGCACTCCCGTGCGGAAGTGGAGGCGCCGAAGACACTCGGCAGCAAGGCGCAGCCGGTTCTCATTGAGGCGCCTGGGCTCTACGTGCGGGACCAGCTCATTTCGTGAGGATGGTCGCGTGAGGATCGTGTGCGAATACAGACAACCGCTCCCGGCCCCGCCAGCCCACACCACTGTGGTCATCCGGTGCCGGGCGCACCGGGCAGGGTGACGTTGACCAGGCGCACACCGAGCTTCATGGGTCGTTCCTTTCGTGGTGCCCCGAGGTCGGTTCAGCCTGCCGCAGCGCACGATCTGAAGGACAGCCGATCATGAAACCGAAGTTGTACCAGTTGTCGTTGAACAGCGAGATCAGGAAGGTGACAGGGCTGATGGTGCGCGACGAGAACACCGTATGCCGTCTGCTGCGCGGGCTCAGGTGAGGGCGAAGGGCGGATAGCGGTCCGTGACAAGGAGGATCGCGTACGCCTGGACGCGCAGCCACCAGCGGCCGACGCTGACCACGAAATCGAACAGCCCCCGCGGATAGCGTCCGGTGAGCAAAATCGCGAACCACGCAATGACGACCGCGAAGAACGCGGCCACGGACAGCACGATGAGGGCAAGGTGTGCGGGATCGCGAGCAGCCACTTCACCAGCGGCAGCCAGCGGTTCAGGTCGCTTTCGACATCGGGGTAGTCGATCTGGAGGTGGACGCTCTGCTGCTCGACCGTCGAGGGGTACTGGTCGGTGAGCAGCACGAAGTAGGCGCTGACGCGGGCGCCGAACCGAGCGAGCTCCAGGGCGAAGTCGAACCACCAGCGCGGGTAGCGCTTCCTGAACACGATCATCAGCAGGGTCGCGAGGAACAGGCCGGCGGTGATGCCACCGCTCGAGCTGCGCACGACCTGACCGCTCTGGTCGTAAACCGTCCGGTTAGCGCCAGCGGTGAGCACGGAGATGACGATCCCGATCGGAATGATCAGGACCACGCGGAAAAGGGTCGTCACCCGGTCGTGCTGCTCCGGGTAGTCGACCTCGAGGCGCGCGGGGTAGACCGACGCCGCAGACTGCACCGTCATGTGCCCTCCAGGATGAGTAGACGCTGAGGCGGCCGAGGCGATCGCGCTGTCATGAGCGTTGCTTATGCGAGTAGTCCGCTCGAGACGATCTCGGCCGTGGCGCCGAGGTCTGGCATCGGGCCGTCGAACCGGTGGAAGTTTGCTTCGTGCATCAGCACGGCCACGAACGTGCCAGCAGCCGCTCTGCGTCGACCGCGGTCCAGTGCTCGCGGGCTGGCTGCGTCCAGAACCTCTTCGGTGACGTCCATCAGCGCGGTGTGCAGCGCATCCAGGTGGTTGCGTACGTCCGGGTGGGTGCTGGCCTCGCGGAACAGGATCTCGCTGAGCACCTGCGAGTGGTGACGGGTGAGGCCGATCCTGTCTGCCAGACGCACGAGCGAGCCGGCCAGGTCACCCTTGACGGCGATCCCGGCGAGGCTAGACAAGGGGTGCACGGGGAGTCGCTCGGCAAACAGCGTGCGCAGCAGGTCCATCTTGCGCGGGAAGTAGTAGAAGAGCAGCCCCTTGGCGACGGCAGCTCGGTGAGCGATCCGAGAGGTGGGCGTCGCGTCGAAGCCATCTGCGGCAAAGAGATCCTCTGCCGCGTCCAGTATCCGTTCGCGGGCGTCACTGCGGCCGGTAACCTCACCGTCGCTCAAGGAGGTGTCGGCGCTGGTGGAGCCATCCCGAGGAGTCAAGGAGCCCTCGGGACTGAGGGCGCGGGCCCGCCCGGGAACGACTGTGCGAACCCGCGCCATTGAAAAATCCTCCTCCTCAAAAATCCTCCTTCTCAGTGGTGCGCAGGTTAGTGGGCGGCGACGCCATGCGCACCGTGCTCCGAGCGGGTCATCTGCACATCTGCGGCGCCTGCCACGAGCGTGACGATTCCCA
Source organism: Actinobacteria bacterium UBA4719 (assembly GCA_002404345.1). Classification (GTDB taxonomy): domain Bacteria; phylum Actinomycetota; class Actinomycetes; order Actinomycetales; family Dermatophilaceae; genus UBA4719. Next base: position 8,487 of record DHJN01000087.1, read on the forward strand.
CGATCCACGCGGTCCACGCCATCGGCCTGTAAGCGGTGGCGCTGAAACTCATGACCCACGGTGATACGAAGAACAGCACGCCCATCAATGCGATAAGTCCCTCGAAAGCGATCCTGCCCGGCCTGGCCAGGTCGAACAGTGCCAAAGCCGCTGTGACGACGCCAAGAGCGATCATCGTGTACGTGGCCTTGTTGGTGTCTGTCGGATTGTTTGTCCAGATCGGGGACAGCGCCGCAAAGATCCCCGCAATAAGCGCGGCCAGACCCTGCGGGTGCGTCCATTTACTCATGCGAACCAACCACCTTCCGAGCTGATGGTCCGCCGTTCCGAAGACGGACCGGGCACTCCCAGTCTCACCCTGACTGACTGCCCGGTCAAGACCTCGATTCGACACCGATGTGAAGGCAGTTCAGAACTTTAGACGCTCCCGGATCTGGATCGACTTTTGCCGGGTCGCCCATCGTCGGGCACGCAGCTCACCGCCGGGTGCGCGCGTAGGCTCGGGCGCATGCCGATCCCCGACTTCTCCCAGGCTGCCTCTGGTCCTGACCACCTCCACGTTTCGCATGCCGGACACGCGGCGGACGTCCAGTTCAGCCAGGAGTTCTGGGAGCAGCGCTACCGGTCCAACCCCTCGGTGTGGAGCGGAAACGCGAACACCCACCTGATCAGAGAGGCAGCCGACCTCACCCCCGGCACGGCCCTGGACGTCGGTGCGGGCGAAGGGGCCGACGCCCTCTGGCTCGCCGAACGCGGGTGGCAGGTCACCGCCACCGATATCTCCACTGTCGCCTTGGACCGGGGCGCCAGCCACGCCCGCGAGGCCGGCACCGAAGTTGCCGCGCGCATCGACTGGTTACACGCGGACCTGACCACGTGGGCGCCCCAGCCGATGACCTATGACCTGGTCTCGGCCCAGTTCATGCACCTACCGAAGCCGCAGCGAGATGCAATGGTTGCGCGGCTCGCAACGTCGGTTGCTGCGGGCGGGACCCTGCTCATTGTCGGCCACCACCCCTCAGACCTGCAGACCACGATCGCCCGGCCGCCAATGCCCGAGCTGTTCTTCACCGCCGCTGACATCGCCGACACGCTCAACCCCGAGGACTGGGACATCCTCGTCAGCGACGCCCGCCCACGAAACGCCACCGATCCCGACGGACGCCCCGTCACCATCCACGACGCCGTCCTGCGGGCCCAACGCCACCCCTCATGAGCCTCAAGGCCACCGTACGCAGAACCGACCCGGCGACATCAATCCTCCAGCTGCGGCCCTCGCGGGTCGCTGCTGGGGTGTGCCCGCTCATCTCAACCAACCCTTCGGCAGCGACCGAAAGCAAACGGCGATCAGCCTTCCCCTGGCGGCCGGTAGGAAACATCGCGGCCGGTTGCCTCGTCGACCTGTTCCGGTGTGAGCAACACCACGGTCTCGGATCGGGCGGCTCCGGCCGCCGCAGTTCGCAGGCTCAACGATGCAGCCGCCACTTCATCGGGGACCTCGCCGATTACGTAAAGATCGGTAGTTCCGAAAGCGTAGTAGCAGACCTCAACGTGACCCCCAACGCTCTCGACCATCGCAGTAATGGCGTTGCGGCGAGAGGTTCCTCCTTCGCTAAGGAGGCCCTGTGCGCCGGTTGTGGTGTAACTGATCTGCCAGAGATACCTGGGCATCGGCCCTCACTCTCTCCCGACCAAACGGTGAAACCCCATCGTGCACCAAGAGGCTCCCAAGCGCCACGCCTAGTACGGCGAGCAGCACGACGGGCCACCACGGCGTTGCAGGACTATGGGCCGCATCCGTTGTCGCCCGAGAACCGTAACGAGACACTTGCCCTTCACGGGTAATGGCTGCTTGCCCGTCGCCGACAGGCGAACCAGTTTCGCCTTCTATGCCGAGGGTCTCGGTTTTCATCCTCTCGGCGATCCCGCCGAGGACGGAGTCCCCGAGCCGTTGCAGTTCGCGCTCAATGACGGCGTCCGCGTGATGTTCATCCCCACCGGTGGTTTCGGCTGGGTGACGGGCAACCGCGTCACAGCACCTTCGCCGATCCAGACGGCCACCTCTGGCAGGTGCGATCGGCAACCCCCGAGGGTCCGGTCGCCGACAAGAAATAAGGCGGAGCCTCCGGCGCGTCGCGAGGAAGCCAGTGCCCGGCCTTGGGCACCTCGGCAAATGTGCCGCGTGGGATATGCGCGGCCGCCGCGCCGAACGGCGGCGCTCCCTTCGAGCCGTGACTTTTGCTGGCTCGTTCGAAGATCAGACGACCGTGGCCGCTTCGTGTCCTTCTCCGAATCGTTCTGACGCGAGGCGAGGCCATCAGCGGGAACTTTCTCGTGGCCGGGACACCCCGCGGAGTCGAGAGGCCAGTCGCGACCGTTCGGGCGCTGGCGTCTCACGTCGTTGAGCGGCCGGACGCATTCCGTCCGACCGCTCAACGACGTGAGACGTTCGTGTGAAATCAGGCGCGCTTGGGCAAAGCGAGCGAATCGAAGATCTCAGTGACGCCCTGGACCGGCTGGCTGAAGTCTATGAAAGGCGGGAACAGGGTGCTGAGCTCTTGCTTGAATGCCACATCGAAGGGCTCGGTCGACGCGGCGAAGGTGCGGTTAGCCTCGTACGGGTCCATGCCTTCCAGGTAGACACCGGCGATCGGTCCCTGCGGGGTGTCACTGAGGGTGACCACCTCGATGTTCTGGCCGAGAGCCCGTCGGGACGTGGTCATTCCCTCCTCGCCGAAGGTCCCCTTTGTCCAGGCTGCGCCGTGGGCTTCTTGCCCTGGGATGAGAGGCGCGCAGAAGGCCATCCCGCGGCCGCGCTGGGTGACCACGGGGTCCACCCACTCACCGAAGGTCTCCGGAGGCGGGCCGTCGGGAGGCTCGGTGATGTCGATCCCGTGCACCGCCTTGACCGTGGCGGCGAAAAAGCGGTCTAGGTCCGAGGTTTGTTCGGCGTAACTGCCAATAACGTCCGCTGCGCTTCGCTCTGACTCCACGTAGGCGACGACGAAGTCGCCCATCGGGGTGTGCTGCCAGTAGGCGCGTTCCAAGGTGACCCCGACACGGCGCCGGGACTCGAAGTAAGCCTCAGGGTCTGCTTGAAACCTCTCGGCGATGCTCTTGATGTCTGCTTCCGTCTTTCCGGCTAGGACCGGAAACGGCAAGACTGTGCGATACATCTCAGGCCTCCTTCGTTGCGGTGACGTGGCGCTTTGCGCAGAAGAATTTAGCACACCAGGACTGGGTCCGACACCCGTTGAGAAACCTGACCGACACGTCGCATGCCTCGCCTTGGACGCTTGCGCCTGCTCAGACTGCGGACTTGATTCGGACCTGGCGTTTGATCCGGGTCAACATCGCAACCATGCCTCGCAATCGCAACGGTGAGACCGCCTCACCCAGTCCGAAGCGGTATGGCGCATCGTCGGGTATGGCGAGCACCTCGCCGACGGTTAGCCCGTCCAGGCCCTCATGCAGGATGCCCGCGAACCCCCGAGTCGTGGGCGCCTCCGGAGGTGCTTGGAAGAACAGGCGCACCGTGGCCTGCTGCGACCTGGCAGCGTCCTGAGCGCCCTCCACCTCGACTGCCAGGAACAGCGGCGACTGGCACTCGTCGACCCGCTCGAGCAGCTCCGCGTGCCCTTGGTAGCGCTCGGGCAGCTCGGGCAACTCGTCGCTGAAGTCGAGCAGTAGCGTAAGCCGATCGCGAGCCGACAGGGCCGCGAAGTCCTGGGCGATCTCGTCCAGGGACTCCGGCAGCCCGGCGGTCACTTGACCCGCTGTCACCCGGCACCGACCTCAATGGGCACCTGCACGGCGTTGCCCCACTCAGTCCATGAACCGTCGTAGTTGCGAACCGTGTCGAAGCCGAGCAGGTGGGTCAGCACGAACCATGTGTGCGAGGAACGTTCACCGATACGGCAGTAGGCCACGACGTCATCAGAGGGCGCCAACCCCTGCTCGGTCAGGTAGATGGCCTCCAGGTCGGAGCGGCTCTTGAACGTGCCGTCCTCGGCGGCTGCGCGGGCCCAGGGAACCGACCTGGCTCTGGGGATGTGGCCGCCACGCATCGCTCCCTCCTGCGGATAGTCGGGCATATGCAGCAACTCGCCGGAGAACTCGCCAGGGGAGCGAACGTCGACCATGGGCTGGCCGATGTGGGCCAGGACCTCGTCCTTGAACGCGCGAATAGGGGCGTCGTTACGCTCGACGACGGGGTATTTCACGCTCGTCCTGTCCGGCACGTCGCGGGTTATCTCCCGCCCCTCGGCAACCCATTTTGCCCGACCGCCGTCGAGCAGACGCACGTCCTCGTGTCCGAAGAGCGTGAAGACCCAGAGTGCGTAGGCAGCCCACCAGTTGCTCTTGTCGCCGTAGATGACCACGGTGGTGTCGCGCCCGATGCCGCGCTCACCGAGGACCTGGGCGAATCGCTCACCGTCGACATAGTCACGCTTCACCGGGTCGTTGAGGTCGAGGTGCCAGTCAACCTTGACTGCTCCCGGGATGTGCCCGGTTTCGTACAGCAGCACGTCTTCGTCCGACTCGAGCACGACAAGGTCGGAGCTGCCGACAACCCCGTAGCTCAGCTGCCTGGCCAGCCAGTCGGTGGTGACCAAACGCTCGGGGTGGGCGTAGTCCTTGAACGTGCTGTTGTCGTCGCTGGCGACGGCCATGAGATACCTTCCAGTGCGCGAGCGGTGCGGGAGATCGCTGGGTCGCGGGAACTTCTGCTCCCATCATCAACGTGTTTGGTCGGCAGCGCCACAGTTTTTCCTGCGCCAAGTCGGCAACGCCACAGTCCACATCATGCATACCAGAACAAAAGTAGGCGAGCTCGTCAGCGACGGTTTCAGCAGGCAAGTTCTACGGCGGCTCGCTGCTTCCGAATGGCTACCTGCCCATCCCAGAGTCGTCGTCGCCGTGTGGATCCTGGGTGAGCAAGTCCGCGGGTTCGTGTTTGTGCTTTCGACGAGCTGCTCAGCCGAGCGCAGCGCGGGCGCCGCGCAGGTCGTCGGTGGCGACGACCAGCCGAACGCCACCGAAGGTGGTGTAGGCGAGGTCGACGTTGACATGGGCCGCAGCGAGCCGGCGCGTGAACTCACCCAGGGTGCCCGGCCGGTCCACGACGTCGACCACGAGGACCTCGCGCTCATCCGCGATCCCCATCCCTGCGGCGTCCAGTGCCCGACGGAGTCGCGCTAGGTCGTCGTCGTCCACAAGCACGTGGACAACCCCCTTGCCATCCCCTGTGAACGCAGCCAGGCCCTGGATGTTCACCCCGCCCGCACCCGCAGCCTCACCCAGTCGAGCCAGCTCGCCCGGGCGATCGTCAAGAATCACCAACACGTCAGTTGCCATCTCAAGTCCGATGTTCCCACCAGACGAGGCGCTCGACAAGTGGTCGAAGGCCCAGCCCGTCGTGTTCGGCTTCGACCTACGCCGCCGGCGGCACGTTAACTCCGAACTGAGGCTCACCGCCGTAGCGCCGTGTCAGACCTTCTTCACCACGGAGGACTTGAGCTGCATCGGTCCGAACCCATCCACCTTGCAATCGATGTCGTGGCCGTCCACGCCGTCGACCAGGCGGATGTTGCGGACCTTGGTGCCCACCTTGATGGATGTGGGACTCCCCCTGACCTTCAGGTTCTTGACCACGATCACCGTATCGCCGTCAGCCAGGACGTTGCCAACGGCGTCCTTGATCACGGACTCCGGTGCTTCGTCCGCAGGCGCGGCTTCCCATTCGTGCGCACACTCCGGACAGACCAGCAGCGCACCCAGTTCGTAGGTGTACTCGCTCGAGCACTCGGGGCACGGGGGCAGTGAGTCAGTCACGGTGCTCAGGATAGCGATGACCAGCCACCGACCTCGGGAGAGACGGAGTCTGCTGCGGAAGCTGCTCCTGCGAGGACGGAACACCCAGTTGACGATCGAGGATCAAGGCTTGGGTGAACGCCTGCCTCACGGCCTCCGCCGGATCCGCCGTGGCAACGGTTGCAGCCTTGACGGATCCGGCCTTAGGGGGACCCGGTGTTCTCTCCGAACACGGCGTACAACGGTGCGAGGTAGGCCACCAGATCGGGGCCACCGAGCAACGCATCCGGCGCGGGGAGCTGGCGCAGCAACAGATCCACCGGCAGATCCGCCTGGATTGGGAGCACCGACGCTGGTGCTCCGGTCCAGAATTCTCCAGCAGCCACGGTCAAATCAGCCAGCGCCATCATCGCTCCGATCCGAGGACCTTCGGAAGTCAGCGCCGCCTGTTCATGCCCAACATGTGCCGTATCGCCGCCACGCAGCTCACGGAGCCGGTTCAGGAGTGCCTCGCGGCTGCGTCCGCGCCACAGCAGGATGGCGAAGGGGTCGTCGTCGAAGCTCTCCGCTAGCAGGTAGAACGTGGCCGCCAGGTGTTTGCACGGGACCTCCCAGTCCGGGCAGGAACAGCTCAGCGCCAGGTCCTTGGCCCGCTGCGGGAAAAGCGGCGCGCCAGCTGCTAGAAACACCTCCTCGAGGTCGTGCGGCATCTCGCCTGCGAGCAGCCGGGCACTGTGGATCGCCTGCTCCGCAAGGGTCACCTCGACCTTGGCCCACACCAGCTCGCCGAAGGCGGGCAAAGCGATCGACACCTTGTACGGCGTCCTGCGGGAACCCTGCACCGACGCCGTGACCACACCCGGGGCCACCTCCAGGGAAAGCACCTGACCCCGTCGGGCGTAGTTCTTGCCGCGGGTCAACCGGGAGCCTAGTGAGAAGGACTCCAGCACCTCCAGGAAACGCCGAGACCACCAGTGCTCCCCGATGGCACCTCGCGCGCTGCGAGCAACGAGCCCGCCGTCCACGGCGCGCGGCTTCGAAGGTGGCGGGAAGCCTCCTGTCCACTTCGAGCGGCCGCGGCCGGGCGGGCTCATTCCACCACCGATGCGACCGGGCGGGCTCACTCCACCACCGACCCGGCCTCGAGCGTGAACAGCTCGCGCAGGGCGGAGGTGGAGAGCTCGGTGAGCCAGCCCTCGCCGGTGCCCAC
>DHJN01000087.1:15643-31233 GCA_002404345.1 Actinobacteria bacterium UBA4719
TCCTCCACGGCAGGGTTCCACCAGCGATCGACGTGAATCACATGGTTGGCTGCGGTGAGGGTGAGCCCCGTGCCCCCTGCCTTCAACGACAGGACGAACAGGGCCGGCCCGCCCCCGACAGGGTCCTGGAACCGGGCGACGAGGTCGTCGCGCTGGCCCTTGCCCAGCCCCCCGTGCAGATACGCGACCTCGCGGCCGAAACGGGCACCGAGGTGAGTGCGCAGCAGGTCGCCGAACTCGGCATACTGCGTGAACAGCAACGCCTTCTCCCCCGAGGCAAGCACCTCCTCGAGGATCTCCTCCACGCGCGCCAGCTTGCCTGAGCGCCCGCCGAGTCTGCTGCCATCTTTGAGGAACTGCGCAGGGTGGTTGCAGACCTGCTTGAGCTTGGTCATGGTCGCCAGGACCAGTCCGCGGCGCTCGATGCCGTCGGTGCTCTCGATCCGGTCCATCATGTCCGCGACAACCGCCTCATAGAGCGAGGCCTGCTCGCGGGTCAGCGAGCACACCACCTCCATCTCGATCTTGGCCGGCAGGTCGGTGATGATCGAGGTGTCAGTCTTAAGCCGGCGCAGCACGAACGGTTGCGTCAGCGATCTGAGGTGGGTCGCCGCTTCGGCATCGCCGTGCCGCTCAATGGGCGTCGCGAAGCGTTGCTTGAACGACTTGGGCTGACCGAGCAGTCCGGGGTTGGCGAACTCCATCAGCGACCAGAGGTCGCCCAACCGGTTTTCCACCGGCGTCCCGGTCACCGCGAACCGGCGAGCCGACGGTAGCGAGCGCACCGCCACCGCCGCCCGGGTCGCGGCGTTCTTCACCGCCTGGGCCTCGTCGAGGACGACGCGACGCCAGCTCATCTCACGCAGCGCGTCTGCGTCGCGGATCACCAGCCCGTATGTCGTCACGACCAGGTCGGAGGACGCCACGACCTCCTGAAACGCCTTGCCCTTGGGTCGCTCAGCCCCATGGTGGACGTGCACCCGCAGGCCAGGCACGAAGCGGGCCGCCTCACGCTGCCAGTTGCCGACCAGCGACATCGGACAGACCAGCAGGGTTGGACCCACCTCCGCAGGAAGCTCGCCGCACATCAGGGCGAGCAGCTGCACCGTCTTCCCCAGACCCATGTCGTCCGCAAGGACGCCGCCCAGACCGACCGACTCCAGGAACGACAGCCAGGCCAGACCACGTTCCTGGTATGGGCGCAACGCACCCTTGAAACCCTGCGGCGCGGTCATCGGCGTGATCCGGTGATCGACCTCGCCGGACAGCAGATCCGCTAGCCAGCCCTGCGCCTCGACGTCCACGACGGGCAGGCCGCCTGGTCCGTCATCGAGGGCTCCGAGAGTCGCGAGCACCTCCCCGACGCTCATCCGCCCAGTGCCGTGCGACCGCTTGGCCAGGAAGGCCCGGGCCTTTGCGAGGCGATCGGCGTCGACATACATCCACTGACCGCGCACCCGCACCAGCGGCTGCTGGACCTCGACAAGGTCGGCGACCTCCTGCTCGGTCAGGGTGTGTTCCCCGACAGCAAGCGCCCAACTGAAGTCCACGAGACCATCGCGACCGATGACCGCCTTGGGAGCGGCCGAGCCCGGCTGCGCTGGGGTCGACACCGAGAGCTTCGCGCCCAGCCGCATCGATGGGTTGGTCCACCACCCCGGGAGCAGTACGCCGAAGCCGGAGGCCAGCAGGATCGGGGCGGCCTCCGACAGGAACAGGTGCGCGCCCTCGACGTCCAGGGTCAGCGAGGACGGCTTCGCCGTGCGCAGCGCACCCTCGATCTGCGGGTAGAGCCGCACCGCCCGACCGAGCTCTCCGAGCAGGGTCTCCTGCGGGTCGGCGACGTGACGCGCCAGGGCGCGCAGAGCCCCCTTGGCACGCCACACCTGTGCGGCGTCAACGACCAGGCTCGGCTCCTCCGTCGACTGCAATGCGAAGTCCACTCTCCACTGAGAGTCAGACTCCCCGTCATCGGCCGTTGCCTCGCCCGCCGTTGCCTCTGCAGCTCCCATCGGTTCGACCAGCCGGAAACAGGCCCGAACCGCACCGACCTGGGTGACCTCCCGCTGCCAGTCGGCCAGTGCCTGGTCCAAAGCGGCGAAAGCAACCGGGGTGGTGGCGAAGTACGGGTCGGACCCCGTCAGTGCCGATCGGAACGACGCCGCTGCGCGCCTGCGTGGAACAGGGCCGAGACGCGAGCGCACCGCTGCGTCCACCAGGGCATCGGTGGCGGCGGCCAGCGACCGCACCGCGGCCGCACCTCGGTCAACGGCAGCCGGGCACGCCGCCGTAAAAGAACCCGGCAGTCCCTTGGCTGACGCGCGCAGCCACACAGCGTCGGCTCCGGTCACCACCGCAGCCCATAGGGCCATCACCCGGCCGTCGCCCGTTTCCCGCACGCCAGGCAATACCCGTCCCCGTCCGACGAGATCCACCGCAAACCCTGCGAGCGCCTGCAGCGCTCGCAGGCCGGCACCATCAATCGGTTGTTCGAGGTCGATCTCGGCGTCGTCCGCTGACAGCAGGTAGCCCAGGGCGTCCTCGGGGTCCAACGCCAGAGTCGGGACCTCCCACCGCCCGTCGGCCAAGGACTCCGGGATCTGCGACGGCTCTCGGGTTCGGTGCACCTCTGCGGAGGCAGACGGCCCCCTGCCCTGGTTAGGCATGACGAGAACAGCCGTACCTGGGGCGCCATCGCGGGCCGTTATGGCTCCCAATGACTGCGCAGAGACGGCAAAGGGGTGAGCCTGTTTGGCAGGGCGGCGACCTCGGCGGACAGGTGGCTGAGCCGGCGCCTCGGAGTCCTCGGCCCACAAGATCAGCTGACCCCTGGGATCGCGCTGGATCGACCACCAAGCGTGAAGAACGATCACCGCTGCTCAACTCCCAGGATCCGCCTGCCGAGATCGCCAACCTACTCGATGCGCCGCCAAGGCTTCCATTGCCTGGTCCAACGTCATCCGGGCCACCTGGTCCTCCGGGACCTTGATTTCGTGAATGAGTTCGCTCACCAACTGCGCCGGCCAGTTGCTTGTGGACGTTGAGCAAGCCCAAGCCAAGCCGCTTTCGGATCAGACAGCTCCACCGGACAGTCTGACCCTGGTCTGCCCATCACGGATCCCATCCCGGACGATCTGCGCGACGGCAGACTCATCCTCGTGGTCCGCAAGAAGGTCAGCCACGATCTTCTCAATCGTGCAGACCGGCAGCCCGCCCGACAGGCTCCAGTCCCTGCGGGCAATCCTTGGCCGCACCCGCAGCCTCAGGTCGGTCCGTCGCAGCCGCACCCTGGTCGGAACGTAGAACTCGTGGACCCGCGGGATCAGGTCGCCCAGGCTCCGAACGTGTGCGGCGCTGCGATGGCTGACGACGGCGTCTACGTCGCGGACCCGTTCTTCCCACAGCCGACCCTTTCGAGTTGCAGCCAGGCCGCACGCACCGGGTCCTGGTCCGGATCATCCGGCACGCCAGTCAGCCGGTAGACCCGTACCCGCTTGTCGGTTCTGCCTCGTAGGCTGACGCCAATGTCCGACACCGACGCCCAGACCGAGCAGCGCAGCAGTCTCGCGCCGCCGGTCGACCGCGTCCGCCTCGAGGCCCTGCGCTACGCGGTGAACGAGGAGTCCGCGCAGTACATCGCCGTCATGCGCACTTTCACCGGTGGCCTTTCCGGCCTGCTGTCCGACCGGTCCGCGACCGAGGTGGCAACCGCGCTGGCCGAAGAGGGGATCGAGCTCGACACGGACACGACGGACACCCGGCTGTCCTATCTCGTTGAGCACGGAAACCTCGCCCGAAGCCCCCGCGAGACCGAGGCCAGGAGCCTGCGTGACTACCTGCAGAACCGCGCCCGCTATCAGCTGACCCAACGCGGCGAGCTCGTGCATCGTCAGATCGAGGACCTGCTCGGCTACTCGGAGAGTGCTCGCGAGGTCTCCAGCGAGATGCTCGGCGGCATCCAGGCCGGGCTGGCAGCCCTCGATGGCTACGACGATGCCGCGCTCGCGGCGGCCGACCCGGACGTGCTCGCTCGTGAGATCGGCACGCTGTTCGCCCAGTTCGAGCGCCTTGTGCAAAGCACGCGAGAGTTCTACACCTATCTGACCCAGGTGCTCTCCCGATTCGACCTCGACCGCGGCGAGTTTCAGGCGTTCAAGAGTGCGTTGCTGGACTACCTGCAGCGTTTCGTCGACGAGATCTCCCGATATATGCCACAGATTGCGGACATCCTGGGGGGGCTTGCCCCACGCGTGCCATTTCTGTGCGAGCGAGCCAACGCTGGTCAACGCTTGCTGGACATCGACGGGCAGGCCGCGCGTCGGGCACCGGGGCTCTCGCCGCAGGACTGGCAGGGACTGCACGTGTGGTTCAACGGCGAGAGCGGCCGAGGCAGCGACGCTGACGGGGTGCGCCGACTGGCTGGCGAAGCGATGCGCTCACTACTGGTCAACCTACGCCGGATCGCAGCCAGCAGCGAGAGAGAGCAAAGCCGGTATGCCGACCTGGTGCGTCTTGCCCGCTGGTTCGACTCGGCGGATGATGCCACCTCGCACGCTCTGTGGGCGTCCGCCTTCGGCCTGTACCCCTGTCGTCACCTAGGGTTCGTTGCCGATGACGACGGCAGCCCGGTGTCACCAACGACCTCGTGGTGGCAGGCCCCGGCCGCCGAGGTTCCGGTGATGTTGCGCAGACAGGGTCAGCGCAAGGTGGCAGGAGGCACCGGCCGCAGGGAGGACTTCACGGCGACCAAGTCCGCCCGACTCGCCGAGCGCGAGCGCACCGAGAGCCGCCGCAGCGACGCACTGGCCGAGCTCGCCGCGCATTCTGGAAAGCTTGATCGCGTCCGCCTCTCGGACGAGGCGCGGCAGGTCCTGCTCGACCTGTATGCCCGAAGCCTGGTGGACGGCGACCGCGCCGACCGCTGGGTGGAGCTAGCCGACACAGGGGTTCGGCTGCGCGTCATGGCGACCCCGGGTCGAGACAGCGTGATCACCAGTCCTACCGGTCGAATGTCTCTGGTCGGCCGGACCCTGGCCATTGAGCCGGTCGAGGCGAGCGGTCTTTCTTCAGCAGGGAGCGACCGGTGACCACCACGCGCATCGAGCGCCCGGCTCCTGCAGTCGACCATCTTGCCGTCGCAGAACGCACTCAGGCCGCCCGCACCTTGCTGCAGCACCCGTTGATGACGACACGGGGCCCTTTCGCCGAGGAGCTGCGGCTGGTCCGTCGACACCAGAACGAACTGGTCAGGTTGTTCGCGGAAGGCCTGGGCTACCGGCTTGTGGTCGAGCCGGGCGCCGCTCGCCTGTTCAAGGCCGGGCTCGGCCGTGACAGCACCCGCCCTCTGTGCAAGCGATCAGGGGCGCCCTTCACCCCTCGGGCCTACGCCCTCCTGTGCCTCACGGTCGCGGCACTCACCCGAGGCAAGGCCCAGCTCCTGGTCGACGAGCTGGTCTCCCAGGTGCGGTCGGCCGCGGCGGACGCCAAGATCGCGGTCGACCTCGACAGTTCCGCCGACCGCAGGGCTCTGCACGCGGCCCTCACCGTTCTCGTACGCATCGGGGTGCTCAGTGAACGAGATGGCGATCTGGATCACTGGGCCGACCAGCGCACACAGTCGTTGCTGGACGTGCACCGCGAGATCCTTTCACTACTGATCTCGGCTCCGCTCTCGTCTGCCACCTCACCCGAGCATCTTCTGGACACCGCGGCCCTCCCCTCGGCGGCCGGCGGCGCTCGCACGGCCATCCGCAGGACTCTGGTCGAGTCACCGCTGATGTCAGTCGACGACCTCGATGAGCCCCAGGTCGACTGGTGGCGACGTAACCGCAACCGTGAGCGAGAGTGGTTCCGTGACCGTTTCGGGCTCGACCTCGAGCTGCGGGCGGAAGGCGCGCTCGCCGTCGACCCCGAGGACGAGCTCAGCGACATCGTGTTCCCCGGCAAGGGCGCGACCAAGCACCTTGCCCTGCTGCTGCTCGAGCAGCTCGCCGGACTGGCCCGCGACGGCCACCACACTGGGTCGGCCAACCCGACTGGGGACGCGGATGAGCGTGATGTGTGGCGCGTCATACCGGATGTTGCGGTGCGCTCCGCAGCCTCGGAGGTTCTGCGCCTGTGGCGAGAGGGCCTGCGGCGCGACCAGCGTGAGGACCCCGAGGCAGCGGTCCGCGAGGCGCTTGGATTGCTCCAACAGCTGGGCCTGCTCCGCCAGCTCGGGCCAATCGGCCACAGCGATGACGGCTGCGCATGGGCTGTGCATGCGGCGGCCACCCGATACGCCACCCACACGACGCTGGCCGAAGCGTCCGACAGCGGCGAACGATCCCTGTTCAACCTCGACCTCGATGAGGAGGGCCAGTGACCAGCTCCCGCGATACCGGCCGCTTCCGGCTCTCCCGAAGCGGCATCCTCAACGTCTGGCAGTACGACGACCAGATCTTCACCTTCGCAGGCGGGCGCCTGTTGCTGCGTGGCGCCAACGGTGCCGGCAAGTCCAAGACCCTGGAGATGCTACTTCCGTTCGTCCTCGACGGCGACAAGACCCGGATGACCGCCTCGGGGCGCCATCACACCAGCTTGCTGTGGCTGATGACCGACGGGTATGCCGGCGCGAGCCGCACCGGGTACCTCTGGGTCGAGTTCACTCGACAGGATGAGGACGGCCGGACGATCATCGTGACCTGCGGAGTCGGCATCCGCGCCTCGGACTCGGCGCGGCAGGCCACGGCCTGGTTCTTCACCTCCCCCCGGCGGGTAGGGGACGACCTGTTGCTTGAGGATGAGACCGGCCCCCTTAGCATGCAGCGCTGCCGGGCGGAGGTGGACACCGATGGCTCGTTCTTCGAGTCGGCGCCGCGCTACCGCGACCACGTCGGCCAGCTGCTGTTCGGGCTGCCACCAGACCAGTACGCCGATCTCCTGAGACTGCTCTACTGGCTGCGTCAACCACAGGTCGGGGAGGACATCGAGCCCGAGCGGCTGGCCAAGCAACTCGAGCAGGCCCTGCCTCAGGTGGACGACGGAGCCGTTCGCACTGCAGGCGACACCTTCGACGAGCTGGAGGCATTCGGCGACCAGATCGCCCGACGTGACCGTGCGGCCAGCGCGATCGCCGACTTCGTCCGCATCTATGCGGGCTACGCGCAGGGCGTGTTGCGTGCCAGGGCCGAGGCAGTCGTCGACGCGGATCATCAGCTGAGACAACGGCGTTCGGCACTGCGCAGCTCCGAGAGGCTGCTCGAGGGGGTCGAGGCGGACCTGACCTCGACCCGCGCCGAGCTGACCTCTGTCACCCAGGAGCACGAGTCCACCCGCTCACGGATCGGCGAGCTAGAGAAGGGCCCGGAGGCGCGCGCCCAGCAACGGATGATGGAGCTGTCGCGCAGGGTTGCCGACCTGGAGTCGGCAGCCTCGCGCTCGCGGCGAGTGGCCAACGATGCGCGGGCCCGTGCGGGAACCAGCGCCACGAGAGATCGGCGTGCCGGTGAAGGGGTTGCCGCCGACAGCGCCCGGCTCTATGGCGAGCTGACCGAGACCGCGCAGTCGCTGGGCAAGTCGGGCTGCGCTGCTCCCTTCGCCATTCCGTCCGGGCTGTCCGTGACCGCGGACGCGGCGGGGCCAACAGCCGTTGCTGCGGCTGCGGCTGCGGCTCAGATGACCAGCCGCGTTCGCGAGGTCAGGCCTGCGCTGGGCGAGCTGCGCGCCGCCGTCGTGGTCGTGCAGGGCGCTCACCGGGACGCTGAGGAAGCGCGCACAGAAGCTACCAGGGCCGAGCAGCGGGTTGCCGAGGTGGAGGGGCGCGCTGACGATGCCGCGCGATCAGTTCGTGATGCCGCCGAGGGGAGCCTTCGCCATGAGCAGGAGCTCACCGAGCGACTTCAGTCGTGGCTGCGCGACGACGATGCCGTGGGTCTGGTCCTGCCCGAGCTGACGGAGGACAACCTCACAGGGCTGGAGGCGCTGGTGCGCAGTGCCGTCGCTCCGGTGCGGGCCCGTCACGAAGAGGCGCAGGGCGTCGCTGCAGCTGCGATCCGGGAGGGTGAGCAGAGAATGCTCGGCCTACGCGAGCAGCGCGCAGGAGTTGAGGCCGAGGCTGACCCGAGCCCGCCCGCGCCAAACTGGTTACGCGACAACCGGGCTGGCCTCTCAGGAGCTCCGCTGTGGCGGTTGGTGGACTTTCGAGACACCCTCTCGGACCAACAGCGCGCGGGTGTCGAAGCCGCGCTTGAGGGTGCCGGGCTTCTCGATGCCTGGGTACAACCTGACGGCCGAGTCATCGACGACGCTCGGCGGGACGTGACCCTTCAAGCATCCTCCCAGGCTGCCGGGTCGGTGCGCTCCACCCTTGCCAAGGTCCTTCGCCCGGACCTGCCGGACGGCACTGCCATCCCCGCTGCCGTCATCGAGTCGTTGCTTGCGTGCATCGGACTGGACGATCGTGAAGCCGAGGTCGGCGTCACCCGCGATGGTCGCTGGCATTCCGGACCAGCGCAGGGCCGAACCCAAAAGGAGCGTGCCCAGTACATCGGCACCACGGCACGGGCTGCGGAGCGACAACGTCGGCTTCAGCGTCTGGACGAGGATCTGGCTGTGATCGCCACGGGCCTCGGCGTGGCACGAGAAGCGCGGACGCAAGCGCGCGCGCTGCTGTCGAGACTCGATACCTGGACGGCCGCGCGACCGCGTCACGAGCAGGTTCTCCACGCTTGGGTGCACCAGTCGGCAGCGGAGCAGGCGGCCACAGGTGTGCAGCGTGAGCTGGAGCGCGCAAGTGCCGCCGGGGCCTCGGCGCGGGCGCAGGCCATTGCCCTGTGGTCTGCTCTCGAGGAGCTTTGCACCACACATTCTCTGCCAACCACATTCACTGGACTCGCTGCTCGCCGAGAGGTCCTCGCATCGCTTGCATCGCGACTTGACGAGCATCAGACCCGGCTTGCCGAGCTGGCCCGACGCCTCGCTGAGTGGACAGACTTCGCGGATCAGGCGCGCCACGATGACGAGGAAGCCCAGCAGCGGCTCCACGACTCGGCCGAGGCCGAGCAGCTCGCAACAGGGGTCGCAGCCGAGTATGACGAGCTGCGCTCGGCCGTCGGCGCATCCGTCCTGGAACTTGAGCAGCGACTGGCCGACCTTCGACGGGTGTTCGCCACGGCCACGGTCCGCCGCGCAGAGCTGCAGTCAACCCTCGACACCATCAACGAGTCGATCGGCACCACCCGAACCCAGGTCCAGGGGAACCTCGCGGCAGTTAACGCCGGCGAGCCTGTGCTCGAGATGGCCCGTATCGCTTTGGCAGCCTTGATGGAGGTACCTGGGCTGGTTGCTTCCGGCTTGGGAACGGCCGGCCCTGGTCTGCAGACCAGCGACATCGCCCAGGCCGATGCGCGGACCGCCGTAGCCATCCTGCGCATGGAGTCGCCAGCTCGCGGAGTCGACGCCAATGCGGTGCTCGCCTCCTCACGGGACCTGCAAAGTGGCCCAGCGGCCACCCTTGAGCCTCGTGTCGCCGAGATTCATGGGGTGCTCACGGCCACCGGCCGCGACGACACCGGCGACCTGCCGTTGGTCGACCTCGCCGAACGACTGCGAATCTCCGTCACAGCAGACCGCGAACTACTGACCGAACGCGAACGTCGCCTCTTCGAGGACCACGTGCTCGGTCACCTGGGCGACGCTCTGCGAGGGGTTCGGCTCAAGGCGGAGGAGCTCGTCACCGCAATGAACGAGCTGCTGCACGGGGTCACCACCTCGCAAGGGATCAGGGTCCGACTCCGCTGGAAGCTGCGTGACGACATACCGTCTGAGGCGAAGCGGGCCGTTCAGCTGCTGGGCGAGCCGCTGGGGGCGCTGCTTGCCGATGAGCGACGCGAACTGCGCGAGTCCCTGCACCAGCTCATCGAGGTGTCCCGGGCCGACGCCCCCGAGGAGTCGTATGCCGAGCACCTGGCTCGGGCCCTGGACTATCGGCGTTGGTTCACCTTCCGCATCCAGTACCACCGCCCCGAGGCCAAGGACTGGACCGCTTTGCACCGCAAGTCGCCTCTGTCGCAGGGCGAGCAGAAAGTCCTGTGTTACCTGCCGCTCTTCGCTGCTGCGGCTGCCCACTTCACATCCGTGGCGGGCGCCGCGCCGCACGCACCCCGGTTCGTGCTTCTGGACGACGCCTTCCCCAAGATCGATGTGCGGACCCATCCCCTGCTCTTCGGCCTGCTGGTCGACCTAGATCTCGACTTCGTGATCACCAGTGAACGTCTGTGGGGCGACCATGCGACGGTTCCGGAGCTGGCGATCTACGAGGCGTTGCGCAGCCCGACCGAGCGCGGTATCGCCCAGTACGAACACCGCTGGGACGGACATCGGCTCACCGCTGTGGGTGCGTGAGGTGACATCCGAGTCGCCGTACTGGTGGTCGGCGGATGTCCTCGACCGGGTGTGGGCGCAGCTGGCAGACCGCTTGGAACGCAACGGACTACAGGCCCGGGGCAGGATCCTGGTCAACGAGCTGAACCGAAGCGAGCGCCACGCCCTCGGCGGGTTGCTGGGCCGTGTTCTGGCGTCTGGCACGTGCCGGGTCGACCTGTCGTCGCTGGACGAGCGCCTACGCGGCAGGTCGGACCAGGGACTCGTTGAGGCGGCCGAGCGCGTGCTGGGCCGGTCGCTTGTCGACAGACCGTCCCAACGTCAAGCCAGAGGCGAGCAACGTGAGGCGCCTTTCGGCGCGGCACGCTCCTGGTTGGAGCAACACCCGGACCAGGTCCATCAATGGAGCGAGGTGTGGCTGGCGGCTTTGCGGCGAGACGGTTTGCTCATCCGGGACCCGGACTCATCGGGCCTGATGCTTCGAGCGTTGTCAGTGCTTGCGACTTGCCTCGAGGACCCCTCGCGTCCCAGCCTTTCTCGCACCGAGCTGGCCGCCGCCGCGACGCACGACGCTCACGCTCTCGACGACGACCGCAGGCTGAGTCAGCTGGTCCTGCGTGCCCTTGCCCTGCGGGTTGATCGCCCGGCACCGACATCTGCCTCAGAACGGCGCGACATCTGGGAAAGCGTTGGAGTCACAGCGGATTCGGTGTCGACAACCTGCCTCACACTCGGTCTCGGTGTGCTCGATGGCTGGGCCGGAGCCCTGCGCTACCAACTGGCAGCCGACTCCGGCGACCCGATCCACGTCACGTGGTGGGACCTTCGTCGGGGGCTCCAGATGGCTTCCGGTCAGGATGTCTTCGTCTGTGAGAACCCTCGCGTGCTCGAGGCCATTGCCGAACGCGGACTCGATGGCATCGCGGTCGTGTGCACGAGTGGACGCTCGACGCTGGTCGTCCTGGAAGTCCTGCGCCGGCTTTCGGGGTCCTTCGCCCACATTCGCTACCACGGCGACTTCGACTGGCCAGGTCTCGCCATGACGAACCAGCTGGTTGCCATGTTTGACGTCGAGCCCTGGCGCATGTCGGCCGATGACTATCTCGAGTCCCCCGCCTGCCTGCCTTTGCTTGGGTCCGAGGTCTCGCCGGCCTGGGACGCCGAGCTCGGTGCAGCCATGTGCCACCGAGGTCTCGCGGTACACGAAGAAGCCGTTCTCGGACCACTCTTGGACTCGCTCTGGCCCGGAACCTAAGTGGTCTCGCTTGTAAGTTCATCGGCATTCTGTTCCCCGGTGGGACGAGCCGTTGTCAACGACCCAGAACGCGCGGTCGGCGGATGAGTACGGCTCCAGGGTCATGACCCTGGTTGACCAGCGCGTGAATGGTTCGATGCCTGTCGTGGCATCGCACCGGCCGTACTTCTTGGCCCCGTAAACGTCGTAGGCGGCCAGGTAGGCCAGGTAGGCCAGCCGCTCCGCCGCCGTGGTAGTCGTGGCTGACCCGCATCATCCGAGCCTCGCCTATGGGCAGGCAGGGTGGCACCGACACCAAGTTTTGAGGGAGGTTTTCTCGTACGGATCGATGCTGATGCTGCCACGATTGCCGACATGGTTGCCCGACTAGGGCGCTTGAAAGACTCCAATATGAACGGCCCCGGATGTCCACCCGAATCCGTGCCCTTTGTCAATCAATTGGTCAAGCAGTCCACCTCCCCGCACATCGGTGGACGTCCCTGGACGAACAGTTTAAGGCCGCCCTGGCGACGGCTCACGAATGCTCGAACAGCTGATCACCATGCGGTGATCGTCAAGGTTGTGCCGCGACTCGCCTCGGACGCTGCCCGAGCGTTCGGTCACCCTTCCGCAATGGGGACGCTTGATCAACCACGAAAAACGACCGGACTATGCCGCGGTCAGTGAACCGGGTCGGCTTGCTTTCATCCACCCGCGCTCGAGGACGCGTCTACGTCCCTTCAGTGAGCGGCAAGCGGGTACTAGAGCATGGCGTGTAGCTGCAGAGGTTCGGGTCGCGCCGGTCTCATCCGTTGGGGGTCGCAGTACAGTCACAACGGGGCCTTGAGCTGTGCAGTTCGACTCCGGGAGCGGTGTCCGCGCCGGAAACAGCAAAGGGAACCGCGCCCAGCTGATGGCCTCGGGCATAGACCACGCTGGGCGGCTGCCCGACTAGTCCCAGGGTCACCGCGTAGGCCGTCAGGGCAGAGACGTTGCACACATCACCGATTCTCATCAACGACCGCGTCTCGGTGATCACGTCGTCATCGCCGGACCTCAGGGCCACGCGAAGGTCGGGGGCAACAGCCAGGGCTGCGATGGCCACCGCGATGTTGTCGAGGTCCTTGGCTCCCATGGCCGCGAGCGCACGAGCGCGGTGCAGGGAGAGCTTGTTCAGAACCTCCCGATCCTCGGCGTGCGCGATCAGGACGGGCACCTTGGCAGCCTTGGCCAGACGCAGGTTGACCGCTCGCGGGTCGCGCTCGACGGCCACCACGCTGATCCCAAGCTTTCGCAGCTCGATGCAGAGGGTAAGCCCTACCTGTCCGAGTCCGATGACTACCACGTGGTCGCGTGTGGGGACGGTCCGAGACCCGATGATGCCGATGCTGCTGCTGGACAACAGCCGGTTGATGATCCCGGCTGTGAAGACGGCGGTGAACCCGATCGTCAGCAGCATGGCGATGGAGGCGAACACCTGATACCAACCCGGCGCGTGCGCGTCGGCATCGCCGGGGCCGACAGTAGCGACCACGCGGGTGGCGATGTACCACGCCCGAATTCCGGTCTCATGCAAGGCAGTCACGGCCAAGAGCCAGTCCAGTACCAGGATGCTCGCAAGCCCCGAGAGCCCGATGAAAAGGATGCGGGTGGCGTCGTCGTGGGGACGAACCTGGCCCGACAGTGCCCCGGGCAGCCTGCGCAACCATCCGCGTCGTGGCCATTGTCGCATCTCGATACCTTCGTCAGTTGCGAGGACCATCGTCGGCTCTCCGCCCAGCGAGGCAACGGCCAAGACGTCGGGGCCGACGCAGGCGCCGATGATCGACGGCACCGCGACGTTGGCCGGCGAGGTGACCTGGCAGTTGGGGACCACCCGCAAAAGCTGCTCGGCAACGGTCTGGTCGAACAACGTCACAACCAAGCGCACCTCGGGTAGCAGATGCTCGACCAGGAGCGCATACCGCAGGGCGGTGACGTCGCCGCGTACGAGGATGGCTACCGCACTGACCGCCGAGGTCAACGCCGCACGCATCTCTGAGTCCGTCGGATGCAGGAGGTGGGTGACCACAAACCCGTGCTCGACCAACTCGGAGCACGTCCGTCGGGCCACCTCGATGTTGCCGACCACGACAGCGTGCGGTTGCTCGGCCATTTCAGGGTCTCCAGCCTTCCAGGACATGGGATACATGCTGTCGTGATCTGGGTGGTGAGGGCCATGAGTCTCTGAATGTGAGCGGGTGCCACTGCCCGGTCCTCGACAATGGCCGGCCTGTCCACCTCCAGACGCGTGTATCCGTTCCAGGCCAACAGCCAAGCGGCACAGGTCGTGACAGGCCCCTCAATCGCTGGGACGAGGATCCACACGTCGCAGGTGTGGATCCCTTGTGGAACGGGTGGGTCGGGGCGCGCAGCGGCGAGGGATGCCGGGCACGAATCGCCGGCCGCTGGGTGCGGCTCAGGTGTGTCATGGACTTAGGGTGTGCGAAGAGGGTCGGGTGCTGGGCTGTCTTGTCGAGAAGGAGCTCACGACCCCACAGCAGTACCCGCTCACGGAAAACGCCTTGATCGCTGCATTGATCTGGTGGGCTCTCAACGGACAGCGACTTTCGCGTGATTCACGCGGCTTGTGACAGGTTTTCGCGGTATTCGGTGGCGACTTCGAGTGGTGTTCTGTAGCCGAGGCCGGAATGAAGTCTGATGCGGTTGTAGAAGACTTCGATGTATTCGACAATAGCACGTCTTGCGCTCTGCCGTGTCGGATATGCGGTTCGGTAGATCAGCTCGTTCTTAAGGGCTGCGAAAAATGATTCCGCCATGGCGTTATCCCAACAAATACCGGTGCGGCCCATCGAGCCGACCATATTGTGTTTTGTTAGGTGGGCGGCGAACTGGGTGCTGGTGTACTGGGTTCCGCGGTCGGAATGGAATACCGCGCCGGGAGCAAGGTCGACGTTTTCGGCGGCCATGGTGATCGCGTCGCAGATCAGGTCGGTGCGCATGTGCTCGGCCATTGACCAGCCGATGACGGCCTTGGTGTGGCAGTCGATGACCGTGGCCAGGTAGAGCCAGCCCGTCCAGGTGCGGATGTAGGTGATGTCGCCAACGAGCCTGGTTCCTGGGGCGGTTGCTGTGAAGTCCCGCCTCATGTGGTCGACGATGGCCGGCGTGGCGGTCTGCCCGGAGACGGTGGTAACCCGGTAGGCGCGCGGCTGGCAGGCGTGTAAGTCGTTCTCCTGCATCAGGGTTCGCACCAAGTCCAGGCTCACGGAGGCGACCTCGGGGTCGTCGCTGCGGGCCAGGACGGCGTGGACCCGGCGGGTCCCGTAAGTGCCGCGTCCGAGAGTGAAAGCAGCCTTGAGATGCACGGCGATCTTGGCCCGGCGCACCGCCCGGGCGGAAGGTTCGGCGCGGACCCAGTCGTAGAAGCCTGAGCGGGACACCTCCAGCGCCCGGCACATCGAGGTCACCGCGAGCACGTCGTCATGATGGTCGGCCTGCTCCGCGGCAATGAGGGCGAACTTGTCCCTCACTGCTGCTCCCTGGCGAAGTAGGCGGCCGCTTTTTTCAGAAAGTCATTAGTCAGACGTAGTTCCCTGTTCTCTCGTTCAAGTTCCTTGAGCTTGGCCCGATCCGGTAAAGACAGCTCCTCCGTCACCGGATGCTCGTTGCGGTATTTACCCACCCACGTGCCCAGGGTCCCTTCGTTGATACCCAACTCTCGGGCGACCTCGGCCGTTGGCCGCTGGGTCTGGATCACCATCTTTACCGCCTCTTCGCGGTATTCAGAAGTGAACTTACGGTATTTCGACATAATGACCCTTCCTCATCGGGAACCATTCTCCCTTCTTGGGTCACTGTCCGTCGAGCGCCACACACCTCAAAGCTCATCGTGGTCAGGTAGAGGCATTTCAGCGCCGCTTGCTCGGTCGGGAAGTGCCCTCGGGCGTTGACCGCGCGACGATAACGCGCAATGGCATTAACTTTAGTTCTG
>DHJN01000056.1:0-17931 GCA_002404345.1 Actinobacteria bacterium UBA4719
GTGCACGTCTCTCGCCCTGCCTCGGTGCGGCCCTCCTCGTCGGGGCACTGCCTGGTTGCTCGTCCATAGAGGTGGTGGACCCGGTCGAGGCTGGATCCGCGGCGTGTCGGTCGGCTGCGGCCCATTGGCCCAAGACCGTTGGTGGACAGTCACGTCAACCGACGTCATCGTCCTCCGATGCCGTGCGCGCCTGGGGTGACCCTGCAATCATTGCCCGCTGCGGGCTGGCCCCCATCGGCCCGACCACAGATCAGTGTCTGCAGGTCAGCGGCATCGACTGGGTCGCCCATCAGCTCACAGACGGGGTGCGTTTCACGACGTATGGTCGGTCACCGGCGATCGAGGTCCTGGTGCCCAGCGCCTACCAGCCCGAGCCATTGCTGCTCCCGGCCTTCGGCGCAGCGGCTTCGGCCATCCCCCAGGGCGAGCGGCACTGCCAGTAGGACTCAGCGCCATGCCTCTCAACGGAGTCCCGTACGCCGAGCCAACGCCAGCTGGATCAGCTCGTCGATCAGCTTTGGATAGTCCAGCCCGGAAGCCGCCCACATCCGGGGATACATCGACTGCGGCGTGAAGCCGGGCATCGTGTTGATCTCGTTGATGATCACGCCGCCGTGCTCGGTGTAGAAGCAGTCGACCCGGGCGAGCCCCTCGCAACCGGCAGCCTCGAACGCAGCCGCAGCAACCCGACGTACCTCGTCGGCCACTTGATCAGGCACGTTGGCCGGGCAGGACAGCTCGACATCGGACTCAGCGAGGTACTTGGCTTCGAAGTCGTAGAAGCCGTGACCCTGGACGACCTGGATCTCGCCCACCTCGCTGGTCCGGGCGGGAGCGCCGTCGCGGCCCTGCAGGACCCCGCACTCGAACTCTCGCCCGACGATGCCGGACTCGACGATGACCTTTGGGTCGTGCGCGCGGGCGAAGTCGATGGCCGCACGCAGGCCCCCGGGCTCGCACACCTTGGTGATTCCCATGCTTGATCCGGCGCGGGCCGGCTTGACGAAGACGGGCCAGTCCAGTGAAGCCACGGCATCCATCGACGCCATGGGGTCACGCTGCCACTCGCGGTCGGTGATCACGACGTACGGGCCGACCGGAAGGCCGTGCCCGGCAAAGACGACCTTCATGTAGTGCTTGTCCATCATCACCGCGGAGGCGAGCACACCCGACCCGACGTAGCGGATGTCAGCCAGCTCCAGGAGGCCCTGAATCGTGCCGTCCTCGCCAAAGGGGCCATGCAACAGCGGAAACACGACGTCGACCTCGCCCACGGCCCTGGGCTCTCCGCCTGGCTCGAGGACGCGAAATGACCGCTCGGAGGTGCTCAACGGGACCAGCACGGCGGCGCCGGAGCCATCGACCTCGGGGACGTGGCCGGGCGTTAGCTCGAGTGCCCCGGTGTCGCCGGACGCCAGGACCCATCGTCCGTCCTTCGCGATGCCGATCGGAAGAACCTCATATATGTCGCGGTCGATCGCCTGCATCACCCCGGCTGCGGTGGAGCAGGAGACGGCATGCTCGGAGGACCGGCCGCCGAAGACGATGGCCACTGTGGGCTTGCGCGGCGGCGCGTCGGTGGACTCTGGGTATGGCTGGTCGGTGTCGTTCATCGCCTGCGACCCTATCGCCCGACCTGCGACTGACCGCGAAGGCCGTCGCGACTGGCCATACCCTGACCCCCTTGGCCCTACCCTGAGCAGGTGAACGCGAACCACGAAGGCCTTGCCCCCGCTTCGATCCTGGTCTCAGCCGGCCGACAGCCACGCATTCCGGGAGCCGGTCTCAATGCCCCACTGGAGCTCTCCTCGACGTACGTCGCGGACGGTCCGGTCGACTACGCCCGCGCCGGCAACCCGACGTGGACCGCGTTCGAGGAGGCCCTCGGCGCCCTCGAGGGCGGATCCGCCCTGGTCTTCTCGTCCGGCATGGCTGCCATCGCGGCAGCCCTGTCCATCGCACCGCAGGGGGCGATCATCGTGGTTCCGACCCACGCCTACACCGGCACCGGCTTGATGCTGGAGTCCCTCGAGAAAGCCGGACGGGCGATCCTGCGCCGGGTCGACATCAGCGACACGACTGCTGTGATCGCGGCGTTGGAGGGGGCCGACGTCCTGTGGGCCGAGTCTCCCACCAACCCGATGCTCGAGGTCGCCGACCTGCCGCGCCTCTGCGAGGCAGCCCACAAGGTTGATGCACTTGTGTTGTGCGACAACACCTTTGCCACCCCGCTGATCCAGCAACCGCTTTCGATGGGCGCCGACGTGGTGGTCCACTCGGTCACGAAATACCTCGCCGGACACTCGGATGTGGTTCTGGGCGCCGCAGTCACGGCCGACACCGACCGGGGGCGTCGGCTACACGAGGCTCTCGCCCAGCACCGACTTCTCCACGGCGCCATCGCGGGTCCCATGGAGACCTGGCTGGCACTGCGCGGCATGCGGACCATGCACCTGCGGGTCGAGCGCTCCAG
Organism: Actinobacteria bacterium UBA4719; assembly: GCA_002404345.1. Taxonomy (GTDB): domain Bacteria; phylum Actinomycetota; class Actinomycetes; order Actinomycetales; family Dermatophilaceae; genus UBA4719. Next base: position 2,474 of record DHJN01000056.1, read on the forward strand.
CGCCAACGCAGCTGTGCTGGCCGCCCGGCTGCAGGGCCACCCCGCTGTGGAGCGGGTACGTTACCCGGGCTTCGGCTCGATCATCGCGATCGAGGTGCTCGGTGGCCTCGAGGGAGCTGAAACCGTTGCCGCGAAGGTCCGTCTGTGGACACACGCGACCAGCCTGGGTGGTGTCGAGTCGCTGATCGAACGCCGCCGCCGGCATCCCGCCGAACCGCCAACGGTCCCGGACAACCTGCTGCGCCTCAGTGTCGGCGTCGAGGACGTCGAGGATCTCTGGCGCGATCTCGGGGCCGCACTGGCCCACCAGATCCCGTCCGGCTGACCCCCGGGCACGCTGACCCCCGACACCCACAACCGTGCCCCGATGGGGTCAGTTCGTCTCGGCCTTGCGGGCGCGGGACATCAACATGTCGGCAACGTGGTCGGGTTTGCGGCCCTCGTGCACCACTGCCGCGACGTTCTCGATGATCGGGACGTCGATGTTGTGGGATCGCGCCAGCTCCAGGATGGACTGACAGGACTTCACGCCCTCTGCCGTCTGCCTGGTCATTGCCACCACCTCCTGGACGGTCATGCCCCGTCCGAGGTTCACGCCGAAGGTGTGGTTGCGCGACAGCGGCGACATGCAGGTGGCAATCAGGTCGCCGACTCCGGCGAGACCCGAGAAGGTGGCCGGATCGGCACCCAGGGCCACGCCCAGCCGCAAGGTCTCGGCCAGCCCCCGCGTGATGATCGTGGACTTGGTGTTGTCCCCCAGGCCCATGCCCTCGGCCATACCGACGGCGAGAGCGATGACGTTCTTGACCGCCCCGCCGAGCTCGGTGCCCACGACGTCGGTGTTGGTGTATGGCCGAAAGTACGGCGCGGCACAGGCAAACGCGACACGTTCCGCCATCGACTCATCGACACAGGCCACGACCGAGGCTGCGGGCTGTTTGGCCGCGATCTCCTTGGCCAGGTTGGGCCCCGACACCACGACGATCCGCTCCGGACCGACATCGCACACGTCGGCGATGACTTCGCTCATCCGCTTGGTGGTGCCCAGCTCGACGCCCTTCATCAAGGACACCACGGCCGAATGACGCGGCAGGAAGTCGACCCACTGCGTCAGGTTGGCCCGCAACGTCTGAGACGGGACCGCCAGGACGACGATGCCGACGCCGTCAACAGCCTCCTGCGGGTCGGTCGTCGCCGAGATCACTGCGGGCAGAAGGAGATCCGGGAGATAGTCACCATTGACGTGCGACTGGTTGATCTGGTCGACCAGCTCGGCTCGGCGCCCCCACATCCGGACCTGTGATCCGGCATCGGCGAGCACCGCGGCAAACGCCGTGCCCCAGCTGCCCGTGCCGAACACGGCGACGCGCGTCATGAGGACCCTCCGTTCGTCGTGCCCGAGGACTTCTTGCCGCGGCGCTTGTTGGGGTTGCCGGTCTGCGCAACGCCGGCACTGCGCGAGTCAAAGCGGGTGGCCGGAGCCTGCTCTCCCCGGATCGTCTCGAGCTGAGCCGTGATGGCATCCAGGATCCGGGCCGTGGCCTCGTTCAGGGTCGCGGCAACCAGAGGCCTGTCATACAGGTCGCGCAGGTCCACCGGTGGTCCGGCCAGCATCCGCATGGTCTTGGGTGGGAACAGATGCAGCTCCCTGGCGTACGGCGCCTGAATCTCCTGTGGTCCCCACTGGGCGACGGGAATCACCGGGCACCGCGTCGTCAACGCGACGCGAGCAGCCCCGGTCTTGGCAGTCATCGGCCACATCTGCGGATCCCGGGTCAGCGTGCCTTCGGGAAAGATCGGGACGCACTTGCCGTCCTGGACCGCGGCGACAGCGGCCGAAAAGGCCACAGCGGCGTGACTGGTGCCGCGTTTGACCTCGATCTGCTGTGCCGCAGTCAGGAGCCTGCCGATGATCGGGATCCTGAACACCCCAGACTTGGCCAGGAAGAACGGCGGATGCCCGTTGTCGTACAGGAAGTGGGCGAAGGCGAACACGTCGACGTACGAGATGTGGTTCGGACAGACGATGAATCCACCGCTGGACGGGAAGTTCTCGGCGCCCCTCCAGTCACGGCGGGTCACCACCATCATCATCGGGCGCACGAACGCGGCGATGCCCCGGTAAGACCTCGGCAGCTGCCGCTCTGGTCGAGTTCGCCGCACCGAGGCTCCGTTCTGTCTGTTGTTGATGGCCATCGTCCAACTCCGGCGGCCTGGTTGTGTGGCGACCCGTTCGCCGTCATCTTCGCCCCAGGAGCGGGTCGGTGTCGAGGCGCATGCCCCTACTGAGACGATCAACGAGATGTGCTCCCCCGATATCGACCGCTGGCGTCTGATCGTCCCGGTCAAGGGTCAGCTGAGCGCCAAGAGCCGTCTGCATCCGCCCGCCGGGGTGGCGCGGGCTGATCTGGCACATGCCTTCGCCCTGGACACGATCACCGCAGCAGTCGCAGGTTTGCCGCCGACGCACCTGGTCGTCGTCACCTCCGACGAGCTCACGGCGACTTTCGTGCGCGATCTGGGCGGCATCGTCATAGCCGACCACGGTGATGGTCTCAACCCCGCCATTCGTCAGGGGATCGGGTACGTGGAACGGGTGCTGGGCCTCGGTCCGACAGCGGTCCTGCTCGGCGACATCCCCACCCTTCGGCCCCAAGACCTGATCAGTGCTCTCACGGTATGCGCGGCGCACCCCCGGGCGCTGGTGCCGGATGCGTCCGGCACGGGAACGGTGTTGCTCAGCGCACTGTCCCCGCAAGACCTCAACCCACGGTTCGGTCCCGACTCCGCACGCGAGCACGCACGCGACTGCGTGCGGCTGGACCTGGACCTGCCAGCCCTGCGCACCGATGTGGACGACGACCAAGCGCTACGCCATGCCGTTGCCATCGGGGTAGGAAGGCACACCGCGGAGGTGCTGCATCTGCCAGCGACCGGCGTGGACTAGCGTGATCCCATGCAAGCCAGCGTGCACCGGTACGACGACCAAAGCGGCTCGGGCAGCGTGTTGCTTGACGATGGCCGCGAGATTCCCTTTGACGACACGGTATTCAACGCCAGCGGCCTGCGCCACTTACGCCCTGGCCAGCGCGTCAGCGTCGAGATGTCCGCGACCGCGTTGACCCGGCTGTGGATCGTAGGCATCGGCAACGACGAGCCCATCCGCTGACTGCGGCGACCATCGCCTTCAAAGAGCGCAGGACGGAATACGAGAGGGTCGGCACCAACAGGTGCCGACCCTTCCCTGATGTGTCGCGCCTCAGGCCTTCTTGACGGCTCTCTTGACCGCAGCCTTGGCCGGAGCAGCCTTCTTCACCGCAGCCTTGGCCGGAGCAGCCTTCTTGACCGGAGCGGCCTTCTTCACTGCAGCTTTCTTGACCGCAGCCTTTGCCGGAGCAGCCTTCTTCACCGCAGCCTTTGCCGGAGCAGCCTTTTTCGCCGCAGACTTGCCCGAAACGGCCTTCACTGCAGCCTTGGCGACAGAGGCTCCGGTGCCAGCCGCGGCCCGAGCACCAGCAGCGGCGGTCTTGGGGAGCTGCCGGGGGTCGGCAACAACGGTGCGGAACTTTGTGCCGGCCTTGAACTTCGGCACGGCAGTCTTCTTGATCTTGACACTCGCGCCGGTGCGCGGGTTGCGACCGGTTCGCGCGGCACGAGCCGCACGCTCGAAGGTGCCGAAGCCGGTGATGCCGACCTTGCGGCCCCTGGCGACCTCGCGGATGATGACGTCGAGTAACGCTTCGACAGCATCGGCCGCAGCCTTCTTGCCACCGAGACGACTCTCGAGGGCGTCGATCAGTTGTCCCTTGTTCACGTCTTCCCCTCCTGAGGAAAAGGTTCACCGAGCCCTTGCCCGACGAATTTGGGCGGCCGGGCCACCGCCCGACGTGAGAACGACGTTAGGGCCAACAACCATTCGGAGTCCACCATCTGGCCATCTCGGAATCGTTGTGTCGCAACGTATTTGGACCTTGCGATTCATCACTGAAAGATAGGCCGAAAGCTGCTTCTCGCGGGTCCCGCGCCACCGAAGAATGTCGCCCGAAGTTGACGTCGCATCATGAATCTCTGTGAGCTGCAACACTATTCGTCACCCGAGGCCACGTCGCCACCATGAGCTGCGGGCGTTGAACGGCCCCCCCGCACACCTTTGAGAAGACGCCGATGGGGTGTCCGCAGACCGCGAACACCCCATCTGAGAAAAATGTTCCTGGCGCCCGGCCAGGAGCTCGGAACGGCGTATCAGGCGTCGATCGCCGTTGGCATGTAGCTGGGCCGCGTCGCCTCGAAGGACGTCACCTCGGCCTCGTGACGCAATGTCAGACTGATGTCATCCAGTCCCTCCAGCAAGCGCCAACGGGTGTAGTCGTCCAGCTGAAAGGGCGCCACGATGCCTTTGGCTGTGATCGTCTTGGTCTGAAGGTCCACGGTGACCTCGGCACCCGGCTCGTTCTCGAGCAGCTTCCAGATCAGCTCGACGTCCCCCTGGCTTGCCTGAGCTGTAAGCAGCCCTTGTTTGCCGCTGTTTCCCCGAAAGATGTCCGCAAAACGCGAAGAGATGACAACCCGGAACCCATAGTTCATCAGGGCCCACACCGCGTGCTCGCGAGAGGATCCCGTCCCGAAGTCGGGACCGGCGACCAGAACGGACCCGGCGGCATACAACGGGTTGTTGAGGACGAACGTCTCGTCCTTGCGCCAGGCAGCGAAGAGTCCGTCCTCGAAGCCGGTGCGGGTCACCCTCTTGAGGTACTCGGCCGGGATAATCTGGTCCGTGTCGACGTTGCTGCGACGCAGCGGCACACCGACACCGGTGTGGGTGGTGAACTTGTCCATGGCGATGTTTCCTCGGTTCTGGTTCGGTATTCCGTACGGCTCAGAGATCGGCTGGGCTGGACAGGGTGCCACGCAGGGCAGTGGCCGCTGCCACGAGTGGGCTGACCAGGTGGGTGCGACCGCCCTTGCCTTGTCGACCTTCGAAGTTGCGGTTGGAGGTCGACGCGCTGCGCTCCCCTGGCGCCAGCTGGTCGGGGTTCATCCCCAGGCACATCGAGCACCCGGCCAGACGCCATTCCGCACCGGCCTCGCTGAACACCTTGTCCAGGCCTTCGGCCTCGGCCTGCAGACGCACCTTGGTCGAGCCGGGAACGACGAGCATTCGCACGCCCTGCGCAACCTGGTGACCCTTGAGGACCGCAGCGGCGGCGCGCAGATCCTCGATCCGGCCGTTGGTGCAGGAACCGACGAACACGGTGTCGACCCGGATCGCCTTGAGCGGGGTGCCGGCGGTCAGGCCCATGTACTCCAGGGCCCGCTTGGCGTTGGCCTTGTCAGACTCGTCGCCGAACGACTCGGGATCGGGGACGTTGGCGGACAGCGGCAGGCCTTGGCCCGGGTTGGTCCCCCAGGTGACGAACGGCTCCAGCTCGGCCGCGTCGAGGTGGATCTCGGCATCAAAGACGGCGTCGTCAGCGCTTCGAAGAGTCGACCACTGCGCGACTGCCTCGTCCCAGTCGGCGCCCGTCGGAGCGTGCGGGCGGCCCTGCAGGTAGTCAAAGGTGGTCTGATCGGGAGCGATCATGCCCGCGCGCGCGCCTGCCTCGATCGACATGTTGCACACCGTCATGCGGGCCTCCATCGAGAGCGCCTGGATCGCGGTTCCGCGGAACTCGATCACGTAGCCCTGACCGCCCCCCGTGCCGACCTTGGCAATGACGGCGAGGACGATGTCCTTGGCCGTCACGCCCTCGGACAGCTCACCATCGACGGTCACTGCCAAAGTCTGAAAAGGCTTCAGCGGCAACGACTGCGTGGCCAGGACGTGCTCGACCTCGCTGGTCCCGATACCAAAGGCAAGTGCCCCGAAAGCACCGTGGGTGGAGGTGTGGCTGTCACCGCAGACGATGGTCATGCCGGGTTGGGTCAGACCGAGCTGCGGGCTGACCACGTGGACGATGCCCTGGTCGACGTCGCCCATCGGGAAGAGCTTGACGCCGAACTCAGCGCAGTTGCGTCGCAGGGTCTCGACCTGCGTCCTGCTCACCGGGTCGGTGATGGGTCCCGGGGTCGTTGGGACGTTGTGATCCTCGGTGGCCAGGGTCAGGTCGGGACGGCGAACGCCGCGGCCGGCCTGTCGCAGCCCGTCGAACGCCTGCGGGCTGGTCACCTCGTGCAGCAGGTGGAGGTCGATGTAAAGAAGGTCGGGCTCACCCTCGGCCCGACGCACCACGTGTGCATCCCATACCTTCTCGGCCAACGTGCCTGCCATGACTAGCTCCTTCGTGATGCCGGGTGGATCAGGTACCAATGATCCTGCTGTTCAGCTGACCCAGCTCCGGGTGACCCAGCTTCGGGTGACTCAGTTTCGAGGTTCGCGCAGAATTTCAGGAAACGAACTTGCGTCTCAGGCTCTGAGACGGCAATATCAATGCATGGACAACTCTAGCGGAGTCGGCGTTCTTGACAAGGCCGCGATCGTTCTGGGCGCCCTTGAAGCCGGGCCGTCGACCCTGGCGCAGCTCGTCGGGGCCACCGGGCTGGCTCGTCCGACCGCGCATCGCCTCGCCGTCGCGCTCGAGCACCACCGCCTCGTGTCGCGTGACATGCAAGGTCGTTTCGTCCTGGGTCCCCGTCTCGGCGAGCTCGCCTCAGCCGCGGGCGAGGACCGCCTGCTGGCGGCTGCCGGCCCCGTCCTGGGCGCCCTGCGCGACCACACCCACGAGAGCGCTCAGCTATTCCGCCGCCAGGGCGACCAGCGCATCTGCGTGGCGGCAGCCGAGCGTCCGATGGGTCTGCGCGACTCGATCCCCGTCGGTGCCAGCCTGTCCATGCTCGCCGGTTCCGCGGCTCAGGTCCTGCTCGCCTGGGAGGAACCGGACCGTCTGCACCGCGGGCTCCATGGCGCGAAGTTCACTGCCACCACCCTGTCAGGGGTCCGGCGCCGCGGCTGGGCCCAGAGCGTGAGCGAGCGCGAGTTCGGTGTCGCCTCGGTGTCCGCGCCGGTTCGCGGTCCGTCCGGTCGCGTCGTGGCAGCGGTCTCCATCTCGGGTGCGATCGAGCGCGTCTCCCGTCAGCCCGGCCGCCTGCACGCCGCGACCGTGGTCGCCGGCGCGAACAAGCTCACGGAGATCCTGCGTCGGGTCCAGGTTCCCCACGCTTCATAGACCACCCCAAGGATGAGGCCACCCGGGGCAGCACAGGCATGCTGAGCCCTGTGAGTTCGCCCGGGGTAAAACAGACATGCGGGCAGCGCGGGCATACCGGGCAGCGCGGGCATACCGGGGCTAGAGCGGGCATACCGGGGGCTAGAGCGGGCATACCGGGGCCAGAAATGCAGAATCCCCGTCCTGCCTGCAGGACGGGGATTGCTCACCCGAGTAGCCCCGACGGGATTCGAACCCGCGCTACCGCCTTGAGAGGGCGGCGTGCTAGGCCGCTACACAACGGGGCCCTAGCTGGTGCTTCCGAGTCGCTCAATTGCTCCTCGGCAGCGGAGGAAACCATACCGGTAAGGGCGGGTAATCTCCGAATCGCGCCCCACTCACAAGGAGTGGGGCGATCCACGCTGGGGTACAAGGACTCGAACCTAGACTAACTGAACCAGAATCAGTCGTGCTGCCAATTACACCATACCCCATAGGGGTATCACTTTCCGCTCGCCTCTCACGGCGTTCGGACGGTGACCCGAGGATGAACCTTACCGGCCGGGTCACTCGGTCCCCAAATCGGTTCTACCCATACCCCAGAGTACGGCTCGGAGGCCCTGGGTGGAGGCCCTGGGTGGAGGCGTCAGGTGGAGGCGTCAGGTGGAGGCGACGGGCGGAGGCGGAGAGCACCGCCAGTGGGGTTACCCACCAAAGCGCCAGCGGGCCGCCAGCAGGTCTGGCACCTGGGTCAGCGACGTGACCACCGGTATGCCGAGCTCGCGAGCCCGTGCCGCACCCTCGGTGTCGCAGGGGTCACGCTGCAGCCAGACGGCATACAGTCCGGCGGCCTTGGCCGCGATCGCGTCGATCTCGATGTGGTCACCGACGTAGGCCGTCTCGGGTGGGGCCGCCCCGAGCAGCCGGCAGGCGTGGTGGAACGCCCGGGCGTCTGGCTTGCCGTAACCGAGGGTGTCCCTGGTTGCGACGACGGCGAAGACACCCCAAAGGCCGGTGATCTCAAGCTTCTGTCGGGTGTAGTCCGACGAGGAGTTGGTGAGCAGACCCAGCTGGATCCCGGCCGTGCTGGCGGCCTCCACGAGGGGCCGGACATCGTCGAACACGCGCACGTTCGCAGAGAAGGCCGGGGCGTAGGCGTCCTCAAACCGCCGGTTGACATCGTCAGTCGCCGCGAGGGAGAGGAACTCCAACAGATCGGCGACACGCCCCTGCCTCATCTGCGCGAAGCCCAGCTCGCCTTTGGTGAACCGACCGAAGAAGCCGCGCGGGTCAGCGTGAAAGCGAAGGCCAGCCGCGTGGTGCACCTCCACGCCGGCCTCAGGCCACAGCTCGGCCACCGCAGCTGCTCCGGCGGCCACCATCGCGGCCCTCGTGTCGATGAGCGTGTCGTCGACGTCGAGCAGCAGCGCGGTGATCACCGGCCTGTCCGCACGTTAGAGCGAGGCGCGCAGCGACCGTAGACGGGCCAGCGAGGACTCGCGCCCGAGGATCTCCATGGACTCGAACAGAGGCGGCGAGATCCGGCGGCCGGTCACGCCCACTCGCAAGGGCGTGAAAGCAAACTTGGGCTTGATGCCGAGACCGCCCACCAGCGCCGTGCGAAGGGTCGACTCGAGGTCGGCGGCAGCCCACGTGGGCAAAGCCTCGAGCGCGGGGATGGCCACGTCGAGCACTCCGGCCGGGTCGTCCTTGAGCTGAGCCCTGGCATCGTCCTGGACGACGAGGTCGCCATCGCTGACGAGCAGGAAGGCGAGCATGCCCTCGGCCTCCGACAGCAGCTGCATGCGCTCCTGGACCAGTGGTGTCGCAGCCCTGATCAGCTCGACCTGCGCGGCCGGCGGCTCCGGGTCCAGGACGCCGGTCAGGGTGAGGTGGCCGACGATACGCACCGCGAGCTCGTCGCAGTCCAACGACCGGATGTAGTGACCGTTGAGCCAACCGAGCTTGTCAAGGTCGAAGATCGGGCCGACCGGGTTGACCTTGGCCCAGTCGAAGTCGGCGACGAACTCTTCGAAGGTGAAGACCTCGCGGCCGTCCTCCTTCGGCGGATACGCAAGCAGGGCAAGGAAGTTCACCATTGCCTCAGGTAGGTAGCCCTGTTCGCGGAACCAGGTCAGGCGGGCCGCGGGATTCTTGCGTTTGCTGATCTTGGACTTGTCGGTGTTGCGCAACAGCGGCATGTGGGCGAAGGCCGGCTGCTCGAGCCCGAGCCACTGGTAGAGCAGGACGTGCTTGGGCGTGGAGCTGATCCACTCCTCACCGCGGACGACATGGGTGATCCCCATCTCGTGGTCGTCGACGACAACCGCCAGGTGGTAGGTCGGGAAGCCGTCCGCCTTGACGATGACCTGGTCATCGGGGTGCGGGGCGTTGAGCTCGCCGCGGATCAGGTCCGTGAACCTGGCGTCGAAATCGGCCGGGATGAGCATCCGCACGACGGGGATCTCCGAGAAGCCCGGGAGGACCGCGCGATCTTCGCGGGTCTTGCCGTAGCACAACCGGTCGTAGCCGGTCGGCTGCTTGGACTTCTGCTGCGCCTCACGCATCTGCCCGAGACGCTCGGTCGTGCACCAGCAGTGGTAGGCGTGCCCGCTCTCGAGCAACTTGTCGACATACGGGGTGTAGCGGTCCAGCCGCTCCGACTGGCGGTATGGGGCGAACGGTCCCCCGATGTCCGGGCCCTCGTCCCAGTTGAGGCCCAGCCAGTGCAGCGTGTCGTAGATCTGCTGCTCGCTGTCCTCGCGGAACCGCGCCTGGTCCGTGTCCTCGATCCGCAGGACGAACTGCCCGCCCTGCTGCCGGACGAAGGCCAGGTCGAAGAGGGAGACGTATGCCGTGCCGACGTGTGGGTCGCCGGTGGGCGAGGGCGCGACGCGCAGGCGAACTGGACGGGGGGAGGTGGGTGCACTCATGATGACGCTGATTCTAGGGCCCAGCGCACTGACCCGAGGCGGCGGTCAGTCGCGGCGGATGAACGGGTTCGAGAGGGTGCCGATGCCCTCGATCTCGACCTCGACGCGCTGGCCGTCAACGACGGGTCCGACGCCGGCCGGTGTGCCGGTGAGGATGACATCGCCCGGCAACAGCGTGAAGGTCGCCGAGACGTGGGCGACGAGGGAAGCCACGTCGTGGATCATGTCGGCCGTCGTACCGTCCTGGACGACCTTGCCGTCGCGCCGGGTGACGATCGAGAGGTGCCCGGTATCGAGGTCGGTCTCGATCCACGGCCCGAGGGGGCAGAACGAGTCGAAGCCCTTGGCCCGGGCCCACTGCCCGTCGGCCCTCTGCAGGTCTCGTGCCGTCACGTCGTTGGCGCAGGTGTAGCCGAAGATGACGTCCCTGACGCGCTCGACCGGGACGTCCTTGCACATCCGAGAGATGACCACGGCGAGCTCGCCCTCGTAGTGCACCTCGTTGCTCTGCCGTGGCAGCACCACGGGGTCACCCGGTCCGACCACCGCGGTGTTGGGCACCAGGAACATCAGCGGCTCTTGGGGAGCCTCGCCGCCCATCTCGGCGACGTGATCGGCATAGTTCTTGCCGATACCGATCACCTTGCTTCGGGGGATCACCGGTGCCAGCAACCTGGCGTCGGCCATCGACACACGGTTGCCCGTGAGGACGATGGGTTGGTACAGCGGATCGCCCTGGATCTCGGCGATCCACTCGTCGCCGGGGTCACCCTGCACGATGCCGTAGGTCGGGTCCTCACCAAGGGTGTATCTCGCGATGCGCACGGACCGACCCTATCCGGCCTTTGCCTCCCGCCTTCTGCCTCCGGCCTTTTGCCTCCGGCCTCTTGCCTCCCGCCCGCTGCATCCAACCCGCTGCATCCAGCCCTCGACGTACCCTTGACGACCATGTTGCATCGACTGACGCAGGACGAGTGGCGCCCGCTCGAGACCGCGCATCACGCCCGCGTCGACGTTCTCACCGCCGCCCACCTGAGCCGGCGACAGGACGCGCGCAAGCATCCGGTCGAGGACTTCCTGTTCACGTACTACGTGCACCGTCCGGCACAGCTCCGCCGCTGGCACCCAGGTCCCGGTATCACCCTCGAAGATGCCAGTGAGCGCGCCGGCTGGAAGTACTACCGGTATGCCGATGGCGCCGCCACCCTTGACCTCGAAGGCTTTCTGGCCACCCGGGTGGAAGCGCTGCGGTTCGTCGCAGACCTGTTGTCCGCGACGGCCGCACGGCCAGCCCACCTGGGATGCTTCGGTCTGCACGAGTGGGCGATGGTCTACCGCCAGGCGCCGGAGCAGCGCCGTCACGCCGACTGGCCGCTGCGCCTCGGTCAGACGGGGACCGATGAGGTTGTCGAGTCCCATCAGATCCGGTGCTCCCACTTCGACGCCTTCCGGTTCTTCACGGACCCGGCGCGACCGCTGAACACCCTTGAACCAGAACGGAATTCGCAAGTTGCCATGGAGCAACCCGGCTGTCTTCACGCGAACATGGACTTGTACAAGTGGGCCTACAAGCTCTCCCCCGCCATCCCGAGCGGCCTCACGGCGGACTGTTTCGACCTAGCCCGCGAGATACGCGAGCTGGACATGCGCGCAGCGCCATACGACCTGCGACCGCTCGGCTACGAGCCGGTGGAGATCGAGACTCCCACAGGAAAGGCGACGTATGTCGATGCCCAGCGCGACTTCGGGGCACGAGCGCAGGCGTTGCGACAACGCCTCATCGACGCCTGCCACACCTTGCTCGCCGCCACCGTTGCCGCAGTCGCGGCCGGCGAGCGGACAAGTGCTTCTCCTGAAGTATCACCCGTGATACCGTTTGTCCCATGACAGAAGTCTCCATCCGAGACCTGCGAAACCATGGCGGAGACATCGTGGACCGCGTGGCCCACGGTGAGCCGGTGACAATCACGCGCGCTGGCAAGGCTGTTGCTGAGCTGAGTCCAGTTGGAGCGCCGCCCCTTACCGCGTCGGTGTTGCTCGCACGGTGGCGGCATCTGCCCGCTGTCGATCCCGATCGCCTCCGCAGCGACATCGATGCCACGCTCGACTCCCGCCTGTGAGTCGGCCGCCCGTGAGTCAGCAGGGCGGGCGAGGCGTGCTCGACACGAGCACAGTGATCCTGCTTCGGAGCATCACGGACGCGTCGACGTTGCCCAGCGAGCCTGTCATCACGGCCGTGACGCTCGCCGAGCTGTCGGTTGGACCACTGGTTGCGACCGCCGACCAGGACCGCGCCGCTCGACAGGCACATCTTCAGCAGGCCGAGGCCGATTTCGAACCGTTGCCCTTCGACGCTGAGGCGGCGCGAGCCTTTGGCCAGGTGGCTGCCTCGCTGCGCCGCAGTGGCCGCAAGGTTGCCGCCCGGAGCTATGACGCGATGATCGCCGCCACCGCAATATCGAACGACCTTGCCGTTTACACGTGCAACCCCGCGGACTTTGAAGACATCGACGGCCTCACCGTCGTAGCCGTGCCACATCCAGACAGACCCGCGTCGCTCGGTAGCCTCCCCGATCTGGACGTGGACGACGCGACGATTCGGCGTGACGTGGACGCCGGACGTGCCGACCGGTGATCGTGGTCGACGTCTCAGGATGACGCGATACCCATATCGGATGGCCGATCATGGTGGGGCCCCGCTCGCCGATCGGTCAGACGGGGGTCGTCGACAGCGTGTCCTATGGCTGCCAATGCGCTGGGCGAGTGAGCGACGGCGGCAACAGGGTCACGGAATCGCCCTTCGCCGCATCCAGCTGGGACTGGATGAGAAAGATGCTCGTGCCGGACTTCGGCTCGCACGAGCTCACTGGTGCGCAGCAGCAGGGCGTTGACGTCTCGTCGATGTGCTGCCACGTCCAGCTTCAGGAGCGCATCGGCGCTGCTGTCACTGGGGCGTTCGGTCTCCCCCAGGGCGAGGCGGAGCTCATCGTGGAGCGGGCGGGCCTGTTGCAGCGTCAGCGCTTCGGTCAGATACCAGCGCAGCTCATGGAGGTCCCGCATGATCGGGAACACCTCGAACATCTGCTCTGCGGTTCGCGGAGCCCGCCGCCAGTCCTGTCCGCCGAAAGTGACCTGAGACCTTCTGCCCCGCGCCGAAACAGTCGTAAACGGTGCATCCCCGAAAACCCTGCTGCCGCAGTTCGGTGTGGATGCCGCAGCGGAAGTCCGGGTGCAGGTGGGGACAAGCCTGCCCGGCCTTCTTGGTGATCGCGAAGTCTGCCGAGGCTGAGAAGGCCGGCGCGACGCAAAACAGGGCAAAGCCGCTCGCGCAGTCAGCTCGCAGGCTGAGGCGATCTTCGTCGAGGGCGCGATCCTCAGCGGACGTCGACACCCTGACGCATCAATCCGTAGGTGATGCCGTCGGTGAGGCTGATCCAGCTAGCCTCCACGATGTTGGCCGCGACACCGACGGTCTCCCACGACGTCACACCGTCTGAATGCTCAATCAGCACGCGGGTGCTCGCGTCAGTGCCGTGGGCCGCGTCAAAGAGGCGGACCCGGAAGTCGATCAGCTCGATCTTGGCAAGCTCGGGGTAGGCAACCAACAGCGCCTGGCGAACCGCCCGGTCGAGCGAGTCCACCGGACCGTTGCCCTCGGCCGTGACGACCACCCGCTCGCCCGCCGCCCACAGCTTCACCGTGGCCTCCGAAACCGGGCCACCCTTGGTGTAGGTGTGGTCGGTGATGATCCGCCACGACTCCACCCGGAAGTAGCTCGGCCGGTTCCCGAGCTCCTCGCGCAGCAACAGGTCGAACGATGCGTCGGCCGCCTCGAAGGTCCAGCCCTGAGCCTCGAGATCCTTGACCCGTTTGACGATTCGCGACAACAGGTCACTCTGGCCGCTCAGGTCGAAGCCCAGCTCGCGCGCTTTCAGCTCGATGCTGGCCCGACCGGCCATGCCGGAGACGAGCATGCGCATGTCGTTGCCCACGGCCAGGGGGTCCGTGTGCTGGTAGAGATCGGGATCCACCTTGATCGCACTCGCGTGCAGGCCGGCCTTGTGCGCGAAGGCACTGGCTCCGACATACGGCTGGCGGCTGTAGGGCGGGACGTTGGTCACCTCGCTGATCTGATGCGCGATGCGGGTGGCCTCGGCCAGCCGGGTGGGCGGGAGCAGGTCCAGGCCCTCCTTGAGCTGAAGGTTGCTGATGACGCTGAGCAGATCGGCGTTGCCGGTGCGCTCGCCGTAGCCGTTGACCGTGCCCTGGAAGTGCGTCGCTCCAGCCCGGATCGCGGCCATCGAGTTGGCGACCGCGCAGCCGGTGTCGTTGTGGCAGTGGATGCCGAGGCGACCCGCCGTGGCGTCCAGGACGTCGGCGACCACATCCGACACCTGATGCGGCAGCATGCCGCCGTTGGTGTCGCACAGAGCCACCAGCTCAGCCCCCGCCTCCAGCGCGGTGTGGATCACCTCGAGGGCGTAGTCACGGTCGCTGCGATATCCATCGAAGAAGTGCTCGGCGTCCAGAAACACCCGCCGGCCCTCCGAGGTCAGCCAGCCGACCGTGTCGCGCACCATCGCGAGGTTCTCATGCGGCGTCGTGCGCAGGGCGATCTCGACATGACGCACGTGCGCTTTGGCCACCAGCGTGACCACTGAGGCACCCGAGTCGACGAGCGCCCGGACCTGCGGGTCGTCAGCTGCCACGGTGCCCGCCCGCCTGGTGGCGCCAAACGCGGCGAGCGTCGCATTGCGCAGCGAGAGCTCCCGCTGGGCCCGTGCGAAGAACTCCGTGTCACTGGGGTTGGCGCCGGGCCAGCCGCCTTCGATGAAGCCGACACCGAGGTCGTCCAGGAGCACCGCAATGGCCAGCTTGTCCGCGATCGAAAGGTTCAGGCCCTCTTGCTGCGCACCATCACGCAACGTGGTGTCGTAGACGTGCAGGTCGGTCATCGTCAGCCCTGTCTCACGCAGTTATGTCTCACGCTGTACATGCAGTCGTCGGTCACGCACTGCCCCCGGCACGTGCTGTGCCGAGGCTGTGATCTCCATGGTCCGTCACAATCGTCTCGCCGCGCGCTTCGCCCGGGCGGGGTGTGGCCCGGGAACCCTGGGACATGGCCCGGGAACCCTGGGACATGGCCCGGGAACCCTGGGACATGGCCCGGGAACCCTGGGACATGGCCCGGGAACGAAAAGACCCCCCAGGGTATGGGAGGTCTGCGCGGCGGGAAAAGCCCGTCGCGCTAGTCGATAATGATGGTGGCGGTAGCCACCACCGTCCATGTGCTGCTCACGTCAGCAGCGTGGCACGCGCGTCCATCATCTGGCTACCCGTCTCGACCTGTGGTCACCTAGGCGCATTCTCACCCACAGCGCAT
>DHJN01000056.1:17983-34032 GCA_002404345.1 Actinobacteria bacterium UBA4719
AGCGCATTCTCACCCACAGCGCACTCTCACCCACAGCGCACTCCGAGTTCGCTACACCAGGCGGGTCAGCCAGCCGCGCGAGTCCGCCGCGCGGCCATACTGGACGTCGAGCAGCGACTGACGGATCGAGGCGGTCACCGATCCAACACCACCGTTGACGTCGTGATCGCCGATGACGACCGAGCCGCCCTGCCAGGCCAACCGCCCGACCGGCGTGACGACCGCGGCAGTCCCGCAGGCGAACACCTCAGTGATCTCGCCACCGGCCACGCCATCGCGCCACTCGTCGATGGAGACACGGCGTTCATCCACCTTGTGGCCCAGGTCCTGGGCCAGCTCGATGATCGAGGAGCGCGTGACGCCCTCGAGGATCGTGCCGGTCAGCTCAGGGGTCACGATGGTGCCGTCGCTCTGGACGAAGAACAGGTTCATCCCGCCGAGCTCCTCGACCCACTTGCGCTCCACGGCATCCAGGAACGCGACCTGGTCACACCCGTTGTCCGCGGCTTCGACCAGCGCGATCATGCTGGCGGCGTAGTTGCCACCACACTTGGCCACGCCGGTGCCACCGGGGGCGGCACGGGTGTACTCGGTGGACAGCCAGATGGACACGGGCTTGAGCCCCCCGGCGAAGTAGGGACCCGCGGGCGAGGCGATCACGCAGTAGGTCACCTCGGCCGCCGGGCGCATCCCCAGGAACGCCTCGGAGGCGAACATGAACGGTCGCAGATACAGGCTCGCCTCCCCGGCGTCACCCGCCGGGACCCACTTCTCGTCGGTGCTGACCAGCGCCTTCAGCGACTCGGTGAAGTCCCTCTGCGACAGCTCCGGAAGGGCTAGTCGCCTGGCGCTGCGGGCGAATCGGGCCGCATTGGCCTCCGGGCGGAAGGTCCAGACCGAGCCGTCAGCGTGCCGGTAGGCCTTCATGCCCTCGAAGATCTCCTGGCCGTAGTGCAGCACCGCCGCCGAAGGGAAGAGCGACAGCGGCCCGTATGCCGTGACCTTCGCGTCATGCCAACCCGGACCGGCGCTCCAGGTCGCCAGGACCATGTGGTCGGTGAAGGTCTTGCCGAACCCGGGGTTGGCCAGAACGGCCTCGCGCTGGTCATCCGGCAGTGCGTCAGAACGCACCTCGACCGTGAACGAGAGTGCTGCCGATGACATGGGTCCTCCAGGACGTACACGGGGTGTCTGCTACCCGAAGGTTAGCCGGACATACGCTGCCCCAGTGAAGGTGGTCTCGACCCGGCCGGCTCAGCCCGCGAGGGCTGCGATGGCGTCGCCGACCTGCGCGGTGGAACGGGTTGCGGCCCCCCTGGTGCGCAGGTCCGACGCCACGGCCTGCTCGACCCGGAGGGCATCCTTGGGGCGTCCGAGGTGGTCCAGGAGCATAGCCACGGACAGAATCGCGGCCGTCGGGTCGGCCTTGCCCTGACCCGCGATGTCCGGGGCCGAGCCGTGGACCGGCTCGAACATGCTGGGGGCCGTTCCCTCGGGGTTGATATTGCCGCTGGCAGCCAGGCCGATGCCACCGGCGATCGCCGCCGCGATGTCGGTCACGATGTCGCCGAAGAGGTTGTCCGTGACGATCACGTCGAACCGGCCGGGGTCGGTGACCATGAAGATCGTGGCCGCGTCCACGTGCTGGTATGCCGTTGTCACCTGGGGGAAGTCGGCACCTACCTCGTCGACCGTCCGGCGCCACAGGTCACCTGCGTGCACGAGCACGTTGTGCTTGTGCACGAGGGTCAGATGCTTGCGATCCCGGGCCTGCGCACGAGTGAAGGCGTCGCGCACGACGCGCTCCACGCCATAACGTGTGTTGATGCTGACCTCGGTGGCGATCTCCGCGGGCGAACCGACGCGCAGCGCGCCACCGTTGCCGACGTACGGTCCCTCGGTGCCTTCACGCACGACAACGAAGTCAATGCCGTTCGGAGCAACCCGCTCAACCGCCAGGGGGCTCTGCACTCCGGGATAGAGTCGCACCGGGCGCAGGTTGACGTACTGGTCAAGGGCGAATCGCAGCTTGAGCAGCAGGCCCCGCTCAAGGACCCCGCTGGGAACGCTCGGGTCACCCACAGCGCCGAGCAGGATCGCGTCATGTCCGCGGATCTCGGCCAGCACTGAGTCCGGCAGGGTCTCCCCGGTGGCGTGCCAGCGCCGGGCCCCCAGGTCGTACTCGGTGGTGTTGACCTTGAGGCCGTTGGACCCAGTGACCGCAGAAAGGACCTTGAGCCCCTCGGCCACGACCTCGGGACCGATGCCATCGCCCCCGATCACTGCGATGTCCAGGGAATCTCTTGCCTGCGCCTCAACCATGTCCACCAGCGTAGGAGCGGTCTTGCATCCTGGATTCCCCGTCTCACCTGACGAACGGCGCCGGGATCATCCCGGCGCCGTTCGTCAGGTGCAGCTTCGGCTCACGCGTCCGTGTGGCCTTGGTCGCGCAGGTCCATGGACTCCTGCAGCGCCCGGCGGGCAGCCAGCTCTTCTTCGCTCATGCAAATCACGTCCTTCCCCCAAAGGGGGTTGCGTACAACAGTATTGAGGCGCTTGGCGGCACTCCGGTCATGCCGGTCGGCCAGTCAGCAGGGCACGCGGGGTCTCCGCGGCGAGGTGGTGACTCGGACAAGCGCGCTGCGGCCGGAAAAGGTGATCAGCCGCCGCGTCACATGAGCGACAATACGTGGACGTCCTAGCAATGTGAAACCGGCCTCTCGCGCGTTGAGACAGCCGCCGGTCGTCCCGCGTGTGCCTCAAGCTCAGCTGTCGAGGTCGACAACCCTGACCGTGGTCGCGCCGATCTCCACGGAGATGTCGCTCAGCACCGCTGCCGAGATCTGCGAGTCGACGGTGAGCACCACCAGGGCGTGGCCGCCCGCGGCGTCACGCGCCACCTGCATGCCTCCGATGTTGATCCCAGCCTCGCCAAGCACGCGACCGAGGGTGCCCACGACACCCGGCCGGTCGACATACGTGAAGAAGGCCATGTGCTCGGAGACGGCAACCTCGAGGTCGAACCCGTTGACGCCGACGACCTTCTCGATCATCCGCGGACCGGTGAGTGTGCCGGAGACGCTGATGACGCCTCCGTCGGCCAGGGTTCCGCGCAGGGTGGTGACGTTCCGGAAGTCCGCGCTGTTCGGGTCGGTCAGGAGGCGCACCTCGCAACCTCGCTCCTGGGCCAGCAACGGGGCGTTCACGTAGGACACCGACTCCTCGACAACGTCCTGGAACAGGCCCTTGAGCGCGGCCAGCTTCCAGACGCTGACGTCAAACTGCGTGATCTCACCCCGGACGTCGATGTCGAGCTGCACCGGGACCGACCCGGCCAGCGCCGTGTAGATGCGACCGAGCTTCTCCACAAGGGCGATTCCGGGGCGGACTTCCTCGGCGATGACACCGCTCGAGATGTTGACGGCGTCGGGAACCAGCTCGCCAGCAAGGGCCAGGCGGACCGACTTGGCAACCGCCACGCCGGCCTTCTCCTGGGCCTCTTCCGTCGAGGCGCCGAGATGCGGGGTGACGACGACCGACTCGAACTCGAACAGGGGCGACTCGGTGCACGGCTCCTTCGCCCACACGTCGATACCGGCGCCGGCGACGCGGCCATCCCGCAGGGCGTTGGCCAGGGCCTGCTCGTCGACGATGCCACCGCGGGCCGCGTTGATGATGCGCACGGACGGCTTGACGAGCTTGAGGGCCTCTTCGCCAATGAGGCCCACGGTCTCCGGCGTCTTGGGCAGGTGCACCGTGATGAAGTCGCTCTCGCGCAGCAGCTCGTCCAGGGAGACGAGCCGTACGCCGAGCTGGCCGGCGCGCGCCGGGCTCAGGTACGGGTCGTACGCCACGATCTTCATGCCGAAGCCGGCAAGCCGCTCCGCAGTCAGCGCGCCGATGCGGCCGAGGCCGACGACTCCCGCGGTCTTGTTGAGCAGCTCAACGCCGCCGTACTGGCTGCGCTTCCACTTGCCGTCCTTGAGCGCCGCGCTGGCGGGCGCGATGTTGCGGGCGGTCGCCAGCAGCAGGCCGACCGCCAGCTCGGCAGCCGAGGTGATGTTGGATGTCGGGGCGTTCACGACCATCACACCGGCAACCGTTGCAGCCTTGACGTCCACGTTGTCCAGACCTACACCGGCACGGGCGACGACCTTGAGCTGCTTGGCGGCCGCGAGGGCCTCCTGGTCGATCTTTGTGGCGGAGCGGATCAGCACCGCGTCAACGTCAGTGAGGGCCGGTAGCAGCTCCTCGCGGTTGGCGCCGTCGCAGTATCGGATCTCGAAGTCGGGCCCGAGAGCGTCGATGGTCGCGGGCGAGAGCTCTTCGGCAATCAAGACAACGGGCTTGGTGGCAGTCAAGACAACGGGCTTGGTCACTTGGCGAGTCCTTCACAGCTGGAGGGGCCAGCCGGTCCACGTGTGCGGTCGGCCGGTGGGGAGCAGATTCCGCGGCACCGCATTGTGCCCGGAGGGAGTTTAGTCCGCGCAGGCCTCGCGGTCTGCAGCGGCCCGCGATGTGGACCGCGGAGGTCCTCGGAGGTCCTCGGGTCTTCTAGTGCGGCCGCTACACCTGACTTCGCCACCGAAACCACCGATCTCACGGGTCGGATCGGTGGTTTCGGGGCAGCGAGCGAGGCTTTCGGGTCAGCGGGCCGCGGAGCCCTCGACGTAGTCCGAGTCGGACGTCTTGATCCAGCTCATCAGACCACGCAGCTCGCGACCAGTCGCCTCGATCGGGTGGTTGGCGCCCTTCTCGCGCAGGGCGATGAACTCCGGGGCGCCGGCATCCTGGTCGGCGATGAAGCGCTCGGCGAATGCGCCGCTCTTGATGTCCGCGAGGACAGCCTGCATGTTCTCCTTGACCCGCTCGTCGATGACGCGCGGACCCGAGACGTAGTCGCCGTACTCAGCGGTGTCCGAGACCGACCAGCGCTGCTTGGCGATGCCGCCCTCGACCATCAGGTCGACGATGAGCTTGAGCTCGTGGAGGCACTCGAAATAGGCGACCTCGGGCTGGTAGCCGGCCTCGACGAGGGTCTCGAAGCCGTACATGACCAGCTGTGACGCGCCGCCACAAAGAACCGCCTGCTCGCCGAAGAGGTCGGTCTCGGTCTCTTCGGTGAAGGTCGTCTTGATACCGCCGGCGCGCAGGCCACCGATCGCCCGGGCGTAGGACTTGGCCAGCTCCCAGGCCTTGCCCGTCTCGTCCTTCTCGACGGCGACGAGCACGGGGACGCCACGGCCATCGACGTACTCGCGGCGCACGAGGTGGCCCGGTCCCTTGGGTGCCACCATGGCGACGTCGACACCAGCAGGGGCCTGGATGTAACCGAAGCGGATGTTGAAGCCGTGGCCGAAGAACAGCGCCGAACCCGCCTTGAGGTTCGGGGCGATCGACTCGGCGTAGACCGTGCGCTGGACCTGGTCCGGCGCGAGGATCATGACGAGGTCGGCCTCCTGGACGGCCTGCGCCACCGAGAGAACCTTCAGGCCCTCTGCCTCCGCCTTGGCCTTGGACTTGCTGCCCTCGGCCAGGCCGACGCGCACGTCGACTCCGGAGTCGCGCAGGTTCAGCGCGTGGGCGTGACCCTGGCTGCCGTAGCCAATGACGGCGACCTTGCGCCCCTGGATCACGGACAGGTCTGCGTCGTCGTCGTAGAACATTTCAGCCACGGCGGGCTCCTTCAGGTATTTAGTGTGGTTGTCTGGATGTGATTGCTTAGTGTGGTTGCGAGCATTGGGTTCTGGGATCAACCGGACTGTATGCCGTGCCGTAAGAAGCGCTCCGCTGTCAGGCCGACCGTAGCGAGCGGTCGGTGATCGAGCGGGCGCCACGGCCGATCGCGACCATGCCGGACTGCACCAGCTCCTTGATACCGAACGGCTCCAGGATCCGCAGCAGCGCCTCCAGCTTGTCGCTGTTGCCGGTGGCCTCGATGGTCACGGCCTCGGCGGCGACGTCGACAATCTTGGCCCGGAACAGATGGGCCGTCTCGATGATGTGCGAGCGGGTCTGCAGGTCGGCGCTGACCTTGACCAGAAGGATCTCCCGCTGGACGGAGGCGGTGCCCGCGAGCTCGACGACCTTGAGCACCTCGACGAGCTTGTTGAGCTGCTTGGTGACCTGCTCGAGCGGCAGCTCCTCCACGTCGACGACCACCGTCATGCGAGACACATCGGGGTGCTCGGTGGGGCCGACCGCAAGGGAGTCGATGTTGAATCCGCGCCGCGAGAACAGTCCCGCGATACGGGTCAGCACTCCGGGCTTGTTCTCCACCAGAACTGACAGCGTGTGCTTGCTCATGATGATCGCCCTTCCAGTCCACTGTTTCTGATGGCGAGAATGAGACCCCGCGTCGCTCCTGGCTTCGCTGCGATGCTCACTACGCCTAGTCCTCTAAGTCCGATGGCGAGGAGTAGGCCCCGCTCCGCTCCTCGCTTCGCTTCGATGCTCACGGCACCTAGTCCTCTGTTCTTTCTGGCGAGGACTAAACCCCGCTCCGCTCCTTGCTTCGCTTCGATGCTCACGGCACCTAGTCCTCGCGGTCCCACGCCGGCGTCATGCCGCGTGCCGTCTGGATCAGGTCGTTGCTGACTCCTGAGGGAACCATCGGCCACACCATCGCATCGCGGTGGACGACGAAGTCCACCACGACGGGAAGGTCGTTGATCTCCATGGCCGCCTTGATGGTCGTGTCGACGTCGGCAGGCGACTCACAGCGCAGACCCACGCAGCCGTAGGCCTCGGCCAGCTTGACGAAGTCCGGCACGCGCACCTGCTCGTGGCTGGTGTGCAGGTCGGTGTTGGAGTAGCGCTCGTTGTAGAAGAGCGTCTGCCACTGGCGGACCATGCCCAGGCTCGAGTTGTTGATGATCGCGACCTTGATCGGGATCTTGTTGATGACGCAGGTCGCAAGCTCCTGGTTGGTCATCTGGAAGCAGCCGTCCCCGTCGATGGACCAGACGGTGCGCTCGGGCTGGGCGACCTTGGCTCCCATGGCCGCCGGCACCGAGAAGCCCATCGTGCCCAGGCCGCCGGAGGTGATCCAGCTGTTCGGGCGTTCGTACTGGACGAACTGGGCGGCCCACATCTGGTGCTGGCCCACCCCTGCCACGAAGACCGACTCGGGACCGCTGATCGCGCCGAGGCGCTCGATGACGTACTGCGGTGACAGCGACTCATCATCCTGGGCGGAGTAGCCCAACGGGAAGGTGGCCTTCCACTGCGCGACCTGCGCGCGCCATTGCTCATAGTCGCCCCGATGACCCGCCTCCTGCTCGCCGCGGACCGCAGTGATGAGATCGGTGATGACGTCCTTGCAGTCGCCCACGATCGGCACGTCGGCGACGCGGTTCTTGGAGATCTCAGCTGGGTCGATGTCCGCGTGGATGACCTTGGCGTCGGGGGCGAACGTCGACAGCTGACCGGTCACCCGGTCGTCGAAGCGGGCGCCGAGCGTGATCAGCAGGTCAGACTTCTGCAGGGCGGTGACAGCAGCCACCGTGCCGTGCATGCCCGGCATACCGAGGTTGAGCGGGTGGCTGTCCTGCACGGCGCCACGGGCCATCAACGTGGTCACCACGGGTATCTGGGTCAGCTCGAGGAACTCGCGCAGCACGTCGCTGGCACCGGAGCGGATGACTCCCCCGCCGACATACAACACGGGACGATGCGCCCCCCGGATGAGCCGGGCCGCCTCGCGGATCTGCTTGCCGTGCGGCCTGGCCACGGGACGGTAGCCGGGAAGGTCGAACTTCGGTGGCCACACGAAGGTGGTTTCGGCCGTCAGGGCGTCCTTGCTGATGTCAACCAGTACCGGACCGGGGCGGCCGGTCGAGGCGATGTGGAAGGCCTCGGCAATCGCGCGCGGGATGGCGCCGGCATCGGTGATCAGGTAGTTGTGCTTGGTGATCGGCATCGTGATGCCGCGGATGTCGGCTTCCTGGAAGGCATCCGTGCCGATGGACCTGGAGGGCACCTGGCCGGTGATGGCCACGATGGGAACCGAGTCCATGTAGGCGTCGGCGATGGGCGTGACCAGGTTGGTCGCACCCGGGCCGCTCGTGGCCATGCAGACGCCGACCCTGCCGCTGGCCGATGCGTAGCCCTCTGCCGCGTGTCCCGCGCCCTGTTCGTGGCGCACCAGGATGTGCCGCACCTTGGTGGAGTCCATCAGCGGGTCGTATGCCGGCAGGATCGCACCACCGGGGATACCGAAGACGGTGTCGACACCAATGGCCTCCAGTGCCATGACCAGGCTCTGCGCGCCGGTGACCTTGGGTGCTGAGGCGCCGTTCATCTGGGCTGCCGGCCCGCCGACGTCCACGCCGCGTGCGCGAGTCGAGCCCGCGAGGTCCGCCGGAGAGGGGCCGTGAGGTCCTGGCGCGTCTGGGGTCGAGCGTGCTGGGGTCGAGCGTGCCGGGGTCGAGCCTGCCGGGGTCGAGCCTGCCGGGGTCGAGCCTGCTGGGGTCGAGCGTGGCCGGGGGGCCTTGCCGTCCGTCACTTCGTCACCGCTTTCAAGAACGAGCGTCTCGTCAGTTCCGTGGTCCGAAACGGTCCGTGATCACGGACCATCTGCATAAAAAAACCCCTCGGCCCGGATGCGGACATGAGGGGTAGCGCGCTGACTGAGGTGAGAGTCTGCGCGCTCAGGGAAGTACGAGAATTCGGGTCACGCCCCAACCGTGCGATATCCGCGGTTGCAGTGTCAACCAACAGTGCTTGCGGTCTCAATATTCGGACGAATTGTCCGGAACATCGACCGGTTAGCCGCAAACCGCACCTCCGGCGGCGCTGCCCACGAGCTTGCGGTACTTGGCCAGCACGCCGCGTGGGTACTTCGGTGCGGGCGGGGTGAAGCCGACGGCGCGCTCGGCCAGCACCTCTGGAGTCACGTCGATGTCGAGCGTCCCGGCGGCCACGTCGAGGCGGATTCGGTCACCGTCGCGCACGAAGGCGATGGGCCCGCCGTCGACTGCCTCGGGAGCCACGTGTCCGACGCACAGGCCGGTCGTACCACCGGAGAACCGGCCATCGGTCAGCAACAGCACGTCCTTGCCAAGGCCAGCGCCCTTGATGGCGCCGGTGACGGCCAGCATCTCGCGCATCCCGGGACCGCCCTTGGGCCCTTCGTAGCGGATGACCACGACGTCACCGGCCTTCAGCAAGCCATTCGCGACGGAGTCCATCGCCGCGCGCTCACCGTCGAAAACCCTTGCGCTTCCTTCGAATACGTCGGCGTCAAACCCAGCCGACTTGACCACGGCACCCTCGGGCGCCAGAGAACCGCGCAGGATCGTCAGTCCGCCGGTCTTGTGAATCGGCTCGGCAATGGCGCGTAGCACCTGACCGTCGGGGTCCGGTGGCCGGATGTCGGCGAGGTTCTCGGCGACCGTACGGCCCGTGACCGTCAGGGCGTCACCATGCAGCAGTCCCGCGTCCAGGAGGGCCTTCATGACGACCGGGACACCCCCGACGCGGTCGATGTCGGTCATCACGAACCGACCGAACGGCTTGACGTCGGCCAGGTGCGGGACCTTGGCCCCGACCCGCGCGAAGTCCTCCAGCGACATCTCGACCTCGGCCTCGTTGGCGATGGCGAGCAGGTGCAGGACCGCGTTGGTCGAGCCGCCGAAGGCCATGACGACGGCGATGGCATTCTCGAACGCCTCCTTGGTCATGATCTGGCGGGCGGTGATGCCACGGCGCAACAGCTCGACGACGGCCTCGCCGGACTTGCGGGCAAACCCGTCTCGACGACGATCAGTGGCCGGCGGTGCTGCGCTGCCGGGCAGCGACATCCCGAGCGCCTCCGCGGCAGAGGCCATCGTGTTGGCGGTGTACATACCACCGCAGGCACCCTCACCCGGGCAGATCGCACGCTCGATGGCGTCGACGTCGTTGCGGCTCATCCGACCCGCGGCGCACGCCCCGACGGCCTCGAAAGCGTCGATGATCGTGACGGTCCGCTCCGACCCGTCGCTCATCTTGGCGATGCCCGGAAGGATCGACCCGGCATACAGGAAGACACTCGCCAGATCGAGGCGCGCAGCGGCCATGAGCATGCCCGGCAGCGACTTGTCGCAGCCGGCCAGCAGGACCGAACCGTCAAGGCGCTCGGCCTGCATGACGGTCTCGACGGAGTCGGCGATGATCTCGCGACTGACCAGCGAGAAGTGCATGCCCTCGTGCCCCATCGAGATGCCGTCGCTGACGCTGATCGTGCCGAACTCCAGGGGGTAGCCACCGGCGGCATGCACCCCGTCCTTGACGGCCTTCGCAAGTCGGTCCAGGGAGAGGTTGCACGGGGTGATCTCGTTCCAGGAGCTGGCAACGCCGATCTGCGGCTTGACCCAGTCGTCATCGCCCATGCCGACGGCTCGGAGCATGCCGCGGGCTGCGGCCTTCTCGAGCCCGTCAGTGACGTCGCGACTGCGCGGCTTGATGTCGGGCTGGCTGGAAGATGCGGCCGGGCTGGAAGATGCGGCCGGGCTGGACGATGCGGTCGAGCGCTGAGTCATGACGGGATTCTATGACCCTGTCCACGGGCTGGAACGGCGGTCTCGCTTTGCGGGCATCGCAAGCTCTGGCTCACCCTCGCGGGACGACGAAGTCATGCAGGTATGCCGTCTCGGGTGCCAGTGCCGCCCAGGGACCCTCGAACCCCAGGACCGCCAGGCCGGAGGTGTGAAACCCGGCCGACAGCCGGTCCAGGGCATCCGCCGACCCGTACTCGTCGTGCGCGAGCGCCGTTGCCAGTACGGGGATTCCGGGAGCATGGCCAATCATCAGAACGGTCTTGGCCGAGTCCGGCACCTCCCGCAGGAGGTCGAGCAGGGAGGCCGCGCTGGCGTCGTAGACACGCTCGTCGAAGCGCGTTTCCTTGTCGGACGCTCCACCGGCGCAGATCCCATCGAGGGTCTGGCGGGCGCGTTTGGCGGTCGAGCACAGGACCAGATCGAGGACGATTGCTCGCGACGGGTCACTCAACCACCCACCGATGGCACGGGCGTCGCCCCGGCCTCGCTGTGTGAGCCCCCGAACGTGGTCGGACTTGCCCGGCACATGCTCCGCCTTGGAATGCCGAACCAGGATCAGGGTGCGCTCGCTCTTCTGCGTGGTAGGCGTCGTGGGCGTCGTCGGCGTCGTCATGAATTGAGCATCCTCCAGATCCCCGGAACCGGCGAGTCAGCGACGTCAGCCGCCGGCTATCGAGGGAAGGACGTGGACCACCGCGTCGGGGTCGACCAGGACATCGAGCCCACCAAGGCGTCTGACGTCCTGGCCGTCGACGAAGACGTTGACGTGCCGACGCAATGCACCCGCCTCGTCCCGGATCCGGGCCCCGAGCTGCGGTCGGGTCACGACGGCCGCATCCAGAACCGCCCGCAGCGAGGTCGGCTCACCGCCGACCGGCACGACGACCTCGCTGAGACCGTCAGCCAGCTCCCGAAGGACTCCCGGAAGGATGATCCGCACGCCGTCGCTCATGTGAGCACGGCCGCCCGAACGCACAGGACATCGGGTAGTTGACCGGCGATGAGGGAGAAGCTCTCGCCCTCGTCAACGGACGCGTACACCTCGCCGTTGCGGGTCCCGAAGTAGATCCCCACCTCCTGGTGGGTGTCCGCGGCGGCCGCGTCCCGCAATACACACGTGTATGACGGAGCGGGCAGACCACCGGAGCAGGTCACCCAGGTGGCGCCGGCGTCTACGGAACGCTGGACCTGCAGCTGGCCGTCCGGCGGGATACGTTTGCTGTCGGCGGTGACGGGGATGAGCCACAAGGTGTCCCCCCGGTGCGGGTGGGCCAGAACCGTGAAGCCGAAGTCGGTGGGCAGCCCGTCAGCGATCGAGGTCCACGTGGCTCCGTTGTCGTCCGATCGATAGACACCATGGTGGTTCTGGGCGTACAGGCGTGCGGGGTTGACGCTGTCACGGGCCACCTTGTGCACGCACTGGCCGAACTCCGGCCACGGGTCGGGCAGGTACGGCGCCTTGATCCCACTGTTGTTGGCCGTCCACGACTCGCCGCCGTCCGCGGTCCGATAGACGCCTCCCGTGCTCATGGCGACGAGCATGGCGTCGGCGTCGGCTGGATCGGGCAGGATCGTGTGAACCGCGGCCCCCGAACCCGGCACCCCACTGGGTGCGATGAGGGTGCTCCCACAGACCCCGGACCAGGGAGAAGGACTCGCCCCGGTCACCGCTGCGCCAGAGCGCCTGCGGTTCGGTGCTGGCCCACACCACGTCGTCGTCATGCACGTCCGGCGTGATCTGCCAGACGCGCTCGACCGCGGCACCGCTGTCCTCGGGAAAGCGGATCGCGCCCTCCGGCGTCTCATCCCAGGACTGGCCGAGGTCATCGCTGCGCACGATGGTCGGGCCCCAGTGCTCCGAACGAAACCCGACGAGCAGCCGCGGTTGCCCGCCACGGGTGTCGATGGCGATGCTGGGGACCTCGCGCATGAGGTGGTGCGGCCCGTCCAGCGTCCACCTGGTGCGGTCGTTGCTACGGGCCAGCCAGAGCCCCTTGCGAGTGCCGATGGCGACCAGAGTCTGGGTCATGACTCGATCCTGCAGCGGACCTCCGACAGACGCAAA
The DNA here is from genome assembly GCA_002404345.1 of Actinobacteria bacterium UBA4719. Classification (GTDB taxonomy): domain Bacteria; phylum Actinomycetota; class Actinomycetes; order Actinomycetales; family Dermatophilaceae; genus UBA4719. The sequence goes on from DHJN01000056.1 coordinate 30,590, forward strand.
TGCTCAGCCGGTGTGCACCACGTTTCGCAACGGCCTCTCACCGACAACGGCACCCAGCTGATCACGTAACAGGGCCACCGCCCGAGGCACGAATGCGCTGGTGGCCCCGCCGACGTGAGGGGTGATGAGGACGCCAGGCGTGAGCCACAGAGGATGGTCGACCGGCAGCGGTTCCGGGTCGGTGACATCCAGCGCCGCCCTGATCCGACCGGTCGAGGTCGCCTCGAGCAGTGCCGGGGTGTCGACGACCTTGCCCCGGGAGACGTTGACCAGCAGGGCACCGGGTGCCATGGCCGCCAGGAAATCGCGATCGACCATGCCCGCGGTCGAGGGCGTCAACGGCACGATCATGACGACGACATCGTGTTCGGGCAGGAGCCGCGGGAGCTCGACCAGACCGTGCACGGACGGAACCAGCGCATCGCCGGCACGGGCCCGTGAGGCGACCGCAGTGATGGTCACCTCGAAAACGCTGAGCCGTCGCGCGATCGCCTGCCCGATCGCACCGTAGCCCACGATGAGCACTCGCTTGTCAGCAAGTGCCGGCCACATCTGCATCGGCAGCCAATGTGAACACCCTTGTGCTGCAACAAAATCGGGTATGCCGCGCAGCGAGGCGAGCATCAGGGTCACCGCGAGCTCCGCGGTCGAGGCGTCGTGGACACCTGCGGCGTTGGCGAGCTGTACCCCTGGCGGTAGGGCGGGGAGCACCGAGTCGTAGCCGGCGGTCAGCAGCTGGACCACGCGGAGACCGGGCAACAAGCCAAGCCGCCGCCAGGGAGGGGACCCCATGTATGGGGGCACCACGAAGGAGACCTCGTCCCGGCGTGGTGGCTCCCCCGCCAGGTCCCAAGGCACCATCTCGACGCCCTGCATCGGCCCGACGAGGTCGATCCACTCACGGTCCGGCAGCGATATCACAGGCATCCCGAGACGGTAACGCGTAAGAATGTGGGATGAGCAGATGGGCCTGGTCGATGCTGCTGGTCCTTGTCGGCGCCACGAGCTGCACCAGCGGCGGAGACCGGGTCACCTTTCCGACGACCTCCGTGCCTGTGCCCAGCAGCACCTCACCTCCCGGCGCCGGGGCAACCTCGGCCTCCCCGACGGCAACCACCACGCCAGCAACCACCACGCCGGCAGCCACCAAGCCAAGGACGGAGACCATCGCGACCGGGCTCCCCGTGCCATGGGGGCTGGCGTTCCTGCCCGACCGCACCGCCCTGGTCACCTTGCGCGACCAGGGCGAGGTGCTGCACGTCTCCGAAACCGCCGCACCGGTGTTGGTGGGGCGCGTGCCCGGCGTTGAACCCAACGGGGAGGCAGGCCTGCTCGGTATCGCGGTGTCGCCCACCTTCGCGTCGGACCGGGCCGTCTTCGTCTACCTCAGCTCGCGCGACGACAACCGGGTGATCCGGATGACGTTCGACCGCGCCGCACTGAAGCCGGGCCCAGTCATCGTCGACGGCATCCCCAAGGCCGACCACCACGACGGCGGCCGACTCGCGTTCGGCCCGGACGGCTACCTCTACATCACCACCGGGGACGCGGGTCAGGGCACCCCGTCACAGGACAAGGGGTCGCTGGGCGGCAAGATCCTGCGCGTCACCACTGGCGGCGCACCCGCACGCGGCAACCCCTTCCCGGGGTCGCGGATCTGGAGCCTCGGCCATCGCAACGTCCAGGGCATGGCCTGGGACAAGGCTGGAACCATGTACGCCAGCGAGTTCGGGCAGAACACCTGGGACGAGCTGAACCGCATCGCACCCGGCCGAAACTACGGCTGGCCGGTCGTCGAGGGGATCTCGCACCGAGCCGGTTTCGTCGACCCGATCGTCCAGTGGTCGACCGCTGACGCGTCCCCCAGCGGGATCGCCGTGGGCGCTGACGGTGCGGTCTACATGGCGGCCCTGCGCGGAGAGTCCCTGTGGCGGATCCCGTTGGACGGCAAGGGAAAGGCGGGTGCGGCGGAGCGCCTTCTGCAAGGCAAATACGGACGGCTGCGCACCGTCGTGTCCGCACCGGACGGACGGCTCTGGCTGGTCACCAACAACACCTTCCGCGGAACCCCGCATCCCGGAGACGACCGGATCCTCGCCCTCCGCCTACCTGTTCACTGAGGCCTCAGGAGGGTTGCGGGGTGACTCGCAGCCCGTCAGGGAGCCTGCAGAGCAGGGGCAAGAGCCACCCCGCAACCCGACGGATACGGAACGCTAGGAGGCGGCAAGCTTCGCAAGGATGAGCTCGCGGACCTTGGCAGCGTCCGCCTGACCCTTCATCTCCTTCATGACCTGACCAATCAATGCGCCGGCAGCCTGCACCTTGCCGTCGCGCACCTTGTCGGCAACTTCAGCGTTGGCCGCGATGACGGCGTCGACGGCAACCGACAACGCCCCGTCGTCGCTGACCAGCTGCAGCCCACGCGCGTCGGAAACCGCCACCGGGGAGCCTTCACCGGCGAGGACGCCCTCAAGCACCTGACGGGCCATCGAGTCGTTGAGCCGACCGGAGGCCACCAGCGCGTCCAGCTCGGCAACGTGTGCCGGCGTCACACCGAAGTCCGCCAGATCACGGCCTTCCGCACTGGCGCGACGGGCCAGCTCGCCCATCCACCACTTGCGCGCCCCCGCAGGCGTTGCACCGGCGGTCACGGACTCCTCGATCAGCTCGACCGCACCGGCGTTCATGACGTCGCGCATCTCCAGATCGCTGTAGCCCCAGCCGTTCTGGAGCCTGCGACGACGCTCGGCCGGCGGCTCGGGCATCGTCGCGCGCAGCTCCTCGACGTGCTCGCGTGTCGGAGCCACCGGCACCAGGTCGGGCTCGGGGAAGTAGCGGTAGTCGTCGGCGTCGGACTTCACCCGACCGGAGGTGGTGACACCGGTGTCCTCGTGCCAATGCCTGGTCTCCTGCAGGATGGAGGCGCCACTGTTCAGCACCGCCGCGTGACGGGTCATCTCGTAGCGCACTGCCCGCTCGACGGACCGCAGGGAGTTGACGTTCTTGGTCTCTGTCCTGGTGCCCAAGGGAATGGCATTCTGGGCAGCCTCGTCATCGGCGTCCTTCGCCTTGGGACGCAGTGAGACGTTGGCGTCGCAGCGAAGCGAGCCCTGTTCCATCCGGACGTCGCTGACCTGCAGCGCCTTGAGCAGGTCGCGCAGCGCCGCGACGTAGGCCTTGGCCACCTCGGGCGCCCGTTCTCCCGCGCCCACAAGTGGTTTGGTCACGATCTCAACGAGCGGGATACCGGCCCGGTTGTAGTCGACCAAGCTGTGGTCCGCACCGTGGATCCGTCCGGTGGCACCGCCGATGTGCAGCGACTTGCCCGTGTCCTCCTCCATGTGGGCACGTTCGATGTCAACGCGGAACGTCGATCCGTCCGCCATCTCGACGTCGAGATAGCCGTTGAAGGCGATCGGTTCGTCGTACTGCGAGGTCTGGAA
>DHJN01000192.1:0-14544 GCA_002404345.1 Actinobacteria bacterium UBA4719
GTAACTCTAAGTTGAAGGTATTGCCCCCATCCATGCCCAGAGCGTATTGATCACCAGGTCGCCCGGGTGAACGATCCTGTACCCCTCCATAGACTCCGCCATAAACATGTACACAGACTTCTCAGACCTGGGGTTGACGCCGGTGAGGTGTGAAACGCTGAGCAATTCTTCGTCGCCGAATCGCGAAAGTTCACGAGACTCTCTTAGCAGCACCTTGTTGCGCAACCGCTTCCAGTGACTCGGTGCCAGCGGGGCAGGGCCAATTCCTGTAGGTGACAGAATGCCGCCACCCAGTCCTGCCCACACCAGGTTTTCGGTGATCGATCGTCGGCGCTGCAACCTGAGGTCAATCGCTCGCGCGCGAGCCTTGATCAGATCATCGATGAGCGAGACCTGGTGATCGAGGAAGTCCGCGATGCGCCGCTGCTCCTCGAGCGGCGGAACGGAAAGAGGCGTTTCGCCGAGTGGTCCCAGGTTCAGTGCCCGAAAGGTCCCTCCTGCCACGCAAGCTGCCCAGAAGTCCCTGGCCGGCTTTGACTGAAGGGCCCAGTAGAGCCACGAACTGTGGACAGCACTCGAGGGCGAAAGTCGATCGGTGCCCTGGGTGAGATTGGCCCCGGCCAAGTTCGAAGGGACGAGCATGACCTTTCCGTAGGAAGGCCCGATGCTAAGGATCACGTCGCCGGTCTGCACTGCCGCACGGGCGTAAGCCTTGGCAATCTCGGGCGAGGTGCGGAGCAAGAGTTCAGGTTCCGGCACTCCCGATGTCTCGGTCATGTCAGTGGGACGGATGTAAGGCACGCCATCAGGGATATGTTCTCCCGCTTGGACGATGCCATACGTCAGGGGCCTAGTAGCGTCCAGCCAGTGTCTGAGCGGGCGCGTGACGGAGGTCATCGGGCGAGACCGCCCAGGAGTTCTTGGATCTGGCGCTCGGTCTCGGCTAGCTCGGCGTCGATCTCAGCGACAGGTCGTGGCGGGACGTACTCGTAGAAGTGCCGAGTGAACGGGATCTCGAAGCCGAGTTTGGTCTTCGTGAGGTCCAGCCAGGCGTCGTCGGCATACGGGTGGATCTCTGCCTTGAGGTAGTCCGCCGCCTCCGAAGCCAGTACCGAATCGCGTTTGTTCTCAGAGAGATCCAGGAACCCGGACGTCAACGGAACGTTCTCGGCGTCGCGCAGGTCGGGGTCGGGCAGCGGGTTGCCCTTGCGGTCGGTCAATACCGGCGCCTCGGCGTCCGGGACCGCGGCCGTGCCGATGATGAGCTTGAGCACCTTGGCCGGGACGTCGAGGTTGTTGTCGGTCGCCGCTGCCTTGAGCCGCTTGGTGAAGGCGGCCTCGGTTGCCTCGCTGATTCCCACCATCGCCCGAAGGACTCCGAGCAGCCGGTCCTGGGACTGCTCGACCTCCTCCACGAACGCGAGGGCGTCATCGGTCGCCTTCGGCGGCACCAACCACGCCAACCACGCCTTCTCGTGGGCGAGGCCGCCCACCGCTTCGGCGCTCAGCTCCCAGCGGCGACGCAGGGGCCGCTCGACCGTAACCCGTTGGTAGCCAAAGGCTTCACGGTCAAACACCTTGACCCGCTTGTCCGCACCCGGGGAGGCGAGGGCATCGGCATACAGTCTGGTCAGCTCGCCGATCTGGGGCTCAGTGGTGAACTTGCGCTTGTTGCCGAGGGACTTGCGCATCTTCTCGAAGGACTCGCGGGCATCGAGCAGGACGACCTGGCCGCGGCGCTCAATACCCTTGCGGTTGCTCAGGATCCACAGGTACGTGCTGATGCCGGTGTTGTAGAACATCTGGTCGGGCAGGGCGACGATGCCCTCCAGCCAGTCGTTCTCCAGGATCCAGCGGCGGATCTCGGACTCGCCACCACCCGCAGCGCCGGCGAACAACGGGCTCCCGGAGAAGACGATCGCCAGGCGGGTGCCGCCGGAGCCGTCGGCCTTGACCGGCTTCATCTTGGACAGCATGTGCATGAGGAAGAGGAACGACCCGTCGGACACGCGGGGCAACCCCGCGCCATACCGTCCCTCGAAGCCGAGGCTGTCCCGCTCGGCCTGGATAGGCGCGGCGTACTTCTTCCAGTCGACACCGAACGGCGGGTTGGCCAGCAGGTAGTCGAAGTGCTCGCCGAAGTGACCATCCTCGTGGGTCAGGGAGTTGCCCAGGATGATGCGGCTCGGGTCCTGGCCCTTGATCATCAGGTCGGAGCGGGCGATGGCCCAGGTCTCGGAGTTAAGCTCCTGGCCGTAGACCTCGAGAACAGCATTGGGGTTCAACGCTTTCAGGTGGGTCTGGGCTTCGGTGAGCATGCCGCCGGTGCCGCAAGCCGGGTCATACAGGGTGCGCACCGGCTTCTGACCGGTCAGGGCCTTGTCATCCTCGGCGAACAGGATGTTGACCATGAGGCGGATGACCTCGCGCGGGGTGAAGTGCTCACCGGCGGTCTCGTTGGACATCTCAGAGAAGCGGCGCAGCAGCTCCTCGAAGATGTAGCCCATCGCGTCGTTGGGCACGGCCTGCTCGGAGAGGTCGAGCTCGGCGAACTTGGCCGTCACCTGATAGATCAGGCCGGCCTTGTCGAGCCGGTCGATCTTGTCGCTGAAGCCATAGCGCTCCAACACCTCCGCCGCGCCCGTGGAAAAACCGGCGATGTACGTCTTGAGGTTCTGGGCGACGTTCTTGTCATCGCCGAGGATCTTGGTCAGCGTCAGCGGCGAGATGTTGTAGAAGTTGTGGCCCGCGGTCGACTGCAGGATCTTGTCAACGTTGATGACCTTGCCCACCAGGCCTTCTGCCCGCGCCACCACGTCCGCCTTGGTCGGCTTCAGCGCGCACTCCAGGCGACGCAGGACCGTGAAAGGCAGGATGACCTGGCCGAACTCGTGAGCCTTGAAGTCACCGCGCAGGATGTCCGCGACCGACCAGATGAACGCGACCTTGTCGCCGAAACCCGTGACCTGCATACCCCGTACCCCCTTGCGCTTGAAGGATACAGCGGACGATATACGAGACGGGCCCAGCCAGCCCTGCTAACTACCTGTGGGTGCGCAGCGTCCGAGTGGGAGAGACCAACCAGGCGTGGGCGTTCGGCGGCCTGACCAGGGTGCGGTAGTAGTTGACCGGGGTCGTCGCCCTGATGGCGAACGAGTACGTGCCGGCTGCCGAGGCCTTCGTGGTGGCCCAGTTGCGCCAAGCCCCTAAGTAGTAGCGCTGGCACGGTCTCTACAAGGTCAGCGCCATATGCACCGCCGACTTCGCCAAGGCGTGCGCGGCTGCCGGTATTGGCTGAAGGAAGACACCATGACAGTCACCACCGCTCCGGTGGAAACCGACACCGCCCTATCCCTGCACGGCGTATCCAAGAGATTCGGTGCCGTGCAGGCACTCAAGGACATCGAGCTGGACGTGTTTGTCGGCGAGGTGTTGGCTCTGGTCGGCGACAACGGAGCCGGCAAGTCCACCCTGGTCAAGACGATCGCCGGCGTATACAGCCCGGACGAGGGCGACATGTCGTTCAATGGTGAGTCCGTAAACGTCGCGAACCCGGCCGAGGCGCAGCATCTCGGCATTGCCACGGTCTTCCAGGACCTGGCTCTGTGCGACAACTTGGACGTCGTCGGCAACCTCTTCCTGGGAAGCGAGCTCAAGCACCGCTGGGCCCTGGACGAGGTCGAGATGGAGCGCCAGTCCTGGGAGTTGCTGCGCCAGCTGTCGGCCAAGATCCCCTCGGTGCGCATCCCGGTCGCCAGCCTTTCCGGCGGACAACGCCAGACGGTCGCGATCGCACGCTCGCTGCTGGGCGAGCCGAAGGTGGTCATGCTCGACGAGCCCACAGCCGCGCTCGGCGTGGCGCAGACCGCCGAAGTGCTCAACCTCATCGAGCGGCTGCGGGAGCGTGGTCTCGGCGTTATCCTCGTCAGCCACAACATGGCGGACGTTATGGCGGTTGCCGACCGTGTTGCGGTGCTCCGACTTGGTCGAAACAACGGCGTCTTCCACGTCAGCCAGACCAGCTCCCAGGACATCATCGCCGCGATCACCGGGGCGACGAACAACCCGGTCTCGCAGCGAGCCGCACGTCATACCCAGGGGGAGGAGGCGTGACCACGTCATCGACACCGGAGCACTCGGAGACCCCGGACGTCCTGGAGGAGCTGCTGGCGACCCTGCCGGCCGACCTCCAGGACGAGCGGCTGATCGCCTCGCGTGGCGTGGGCGGCGCGATCTCCGTTTTCATCAGCAAGCTGCGCAGCGGTGACCTCGGCTCGCTGCCGGTATTCGTCGGCCTGATCGTCATCTGGGGCGTCTTCCAAAGCCTCAACGGTGACTTCCTCTCCAGCCGCAACCTGGTCAACCTCACCCTTCAGAGCGCAGCAGTTGGCACCATCTCCATCGGCATCGTGTTGGTCCTGCTGCTCGGCGAGATCGACCTGTCGATCGGCTCGGTGAGCGGTCTTGCTACGGCCATCCTGGGCGTCGGACTGACCCAGAAGCACTGGCCGCTCGCGGTTGCCATCATCGCGGCCATCCTCGCCGGCACCGTTGTCGGCCTGGTGTACGGCGCCCTGTACACCCGTTTCGGCGTCCCCAGCTTCGTTATCACGCTGGCGGGCCTTCTCGGCGTCTTGGGGGTGCAGCTCTACGTCCTCGGCAATTTGGGGTCGCTCAACATCCCCTTCACCTCGCCGCTGGTCGAGTTCGCTCAACAGCAGTTCCTGGCGCCGGCCCTCGCCTACGGACTTGCCCTGGTTGCCGGGGCGACCTACCTCGCCAGCAGGCTTGCGGGTCGCGCCCGCCGCTCGGCCTCAGGGCTGTCGACGACGCCCACCGTGGTACTCAGTGTGCGCGCCGTGGCCCTGGCGACCTTGCTCGCCATCGTGGTGTTCGTCCTGGGCCAGGACCGGGGCGTGCCCTACATGTTCGTCCTCTTCGTCTTGCTTGTGGTGGTCATGGACCTGGCCATCCGCCGCACCGGCTGGGGGCGTGACGTCATGGCGGTCGGCGGCAATGTCGAGGCCGCCCGCCGCGCCGGCATCAACGTGCGTCGCATCTACCTATCGGTGTTCGCCCTCTGCTCGACCTTCGCGGCCCTGGGCGGCATCCTCGCGGCCGGCCGTCTCGCGGCGGTGAACCAGAGCAGCGGCGGCGGTGACACCAACCTCAACGCCATCGCCGCGGTCGTCATCGGTGGCACGAGCCTCTTCGGTGGTCGCGGCTCGGCGTACTCCGCCCTCCTCGGCATCATCGTGATCCAGTCGATCTCCAGCGGCCTGAGCCTGCTGAACCTCGACTCCTCGATCCGGTTCATGGTGACCGGCGCGGTCCTGCTGCTTGCGGTGACGATCGACTCGCTGAGCCGCCGCAGCCGTGCGGCCCATGGCCGGGCCTAGCTCACGCCTAGCTCCTGGAGCAAGGCAACCCGAAGGAGCCTCACATGCGCATCGTCGCTGGGTACATCCCCACCCCGGAAGGCCTGGCAGCGGTCGACCATGCAGTCTCCCGCGCAGCCCTCGACGGCAGCCACGTCGTGGTCGGTAACACAGGACACGAGGGCAACTACTCGCACGAGATGTTCGCCCCGTCCACCGACCTGGATGCCTTAGACGCCCGGATCGCCGGGGCGGGCGTCTCGCACGAGATCCGCCAGCCGACGTCAGGACGATCAGCCGCCGTGGAGATCCTCAGCACCGCCACCGAGATAGGCGCAGATCTCATCGTCATCGGGCTTCGCCGACGGTCACCGGTGGGCAAGCTGATCATGGGCAGCACCTCCCAGCAGGTGCTCTTGGAGGCAGACTGCCCGGTCCTCGCGGTGAAGGGAGAGGCGCGTTCAACATCGCACTAGAGAGCTCGAGCGTCCCACGGTCCGATTAGGGATCAGAAGGTTAGGGGGTGGCTCATGGGGCGTTACAACTGGTTACCGCCTCCTCGAGACACAGCTTGGCAGACCGTGATCAGCTCTCGTGGGGACTGGCCGCGGGGTTGCGGCGGCGCAGGGCGAGCCCCCCGGCGATCAGTCCCACGATGAGGGCCGTGCCGGCCAGACCGAGCGCGATGTTCACCGACGACTGGCTGGCTGCGGACGAGTCGCTCACCTTCGTTGACGGCGACTTCGAGGCGGACGCGCTCCCGGTCGTGGGTGCGCTCGCACTCGCATCCTCTGCGACGGCGGGTGTCAGCTTCAAGGTGGGCACGGGGTGCTCGGGGGCGGTGCCATCCTCGATCCAGCGGACCACGTCGCCATTGGAGTAGGTCTGCAAGGTCTTGAACTGCATCGAATCGGCCTTTGGCAAGGGGCCTACGGCCACCACGAACTCCTCGAACTGACCCGGCTTGATGGCGGTGGCTGGCGAGACTGCGGTCCAGGTGATCGTGGAGACGGCCTCGCTGACCTGGCCGTCGTCGGTCTTGACGGGGGTGGCGAGCTTGGCCGTGGTCACCTTGAATGTCCACCCCGGATGGGGCTGGACCAGCACGGAGCCCAGCGGCTGGGTCGCCGGTAGCAACACCTGAACCTTGGTCGTGCTGGCGTTGTGCTTCTCGTTGGGCACCTGGAACGCGAAGGTGGCCTCGCCGCCCTGGGTGGCGGTGTCCGGGTTCACCTCGACGTGAGCCGAAGCGGCGCCGGCCGAGGCGACGATGGCCACGGCTGCTACCGCGGCGCCCCCCAGCAGCCGAAGTCGGTTACGCGACATGACAGGTCCTTCCGGTTGATGTCCGGCGCCCAGCGGTACGCCTCGGCCCAGTAGTCCCTGCCAAGGGCCGCGAAGTTCCCCGGCCACCTCGAAAGTTCAAGATCGACCAGACTTCAAGATCGATTCAAGATCGACCAGACTTCATAGGAACTATGCAGGCCGTCGGGCGGACTATATAAGTGTGACGTGCCAACAGATCCGAGACGCGGCGCCACGGCCGAGCCGCCGAGCCGCACGGCTTCTGGCGGTCGTCACCATCGCAGTCGCCACCGCGCTGGCCATCGCCGACCCCGCCTCGGCGCATGCCACCCTGTCCGGCAGCAACCCAACCCCCGGTGCGGTCCTGACCAAGGCGCCGGCCGCCGTGACGCTGCACTTCGACGAAGGGGTCAGCACCCTGCCCGAGTCGCTGCGCGTGCTGGGCCCCGACGGCAGCCGCGCCGACGCCGGCATCCTGCACCAGTCCGGCGACGGCAGCGACATCGCGGTGGACCTGCGCGGCGCGACCAAGCAGGGCTCCTACTTCGTGTCATGGCGCGTGGTGTCAGCCGACTCGCACCCGATCTCGGGCGCGTTCACTTTCGCCATCGGGACCACCAGCCCGGCCCCGGCCCCCGCGGCCAGCACCGACGGCGGATCGGGCGTCACCATCGCGCTGGGTCTGTCGCGGTGGGCCGGCTACCTCGGCCTGGTCCTGCTACTCGGGGGTGGAGTGTTCCTGTCCGTGTGCTGGCCGACCGGCTGGCAGCAACGCCGCGCCCGGCTCCTGCTGACCGTCGGCTGGGTTGTGGGCCTTGCCGCGGCCCTGCTGGGGCTGGCGATGAAGGGCCCGGACGACGCCGGCCTCGGCCTGAGCGAAGCGGGACGCTGGGACCTGGTCACCGAGGTGCTCGGCACCACCTACGGCAAGGCAGTGATCGCCCGACTTCTCCTGCTCGCCGGGATCGCGATCTGGCTCGGGCTGCGCGCCCGTACCCCACGTGCACCGTTGCGATGGGCGGGTGCGCTCGTGGCAGTGGCACTCCTGGCCACGTTCGCGGCCACCGGCCACGCCTCGGCCGGATCCGGCCGGGTACTGGCCTTCCCAAGCGACATGTTGCACCTTGCTGCCATGGCCGTCTGGGTCGGCGGCCTGGTCATGATGGTCACAGTGCTCCTCCACCGCGGCCAGCGCGCCGACGCCGACGCGGCCGCGGCTGTGCCCACCTTCTCCCGGCTCGCCACAGGCAGTGTGGCGGTGCTCGTCGTGACTGGCACCTACCAGTCGTGGCGGCAGGTCGGCAGCTTTCCCGCGCTAGCCGGCACCACCTACGGGCGGGAGCTGATGGTCAAGCTCGGGCTCGTTGCCGTCGCGCTCTCCTTCGGAGCGGCCGCACGGATCTGGGTGCGGCGCCACTACGCCTCCTCGCCCGCCGCCTCCTCGCCTGTCATGGTGTATGCCGCGTCGGCCGAGGACCCACAGGACCCACGGCCTCCCGTCACGCGTACCGAGGTCACCCCTGCCGCGATGCGCACGCTGCGTCGCAGTGTTGCCGTAGAGGCCGTGATCGCCGCGCTGATCCTCGCGGTCACCACAGCCCTGGTCGCCACCGCGTCGGCCCGCACCGCATACCGACCCTCCATCGCGGAGACCCTCCAGCTCGGACCCGACACCGCGCAGGTGTCCGCGGTACCGGCCGGCGACCGCAAGATGGACCTGCACGTGTTCTTCTTCGGGCCCAAGGGCGCACCGACCGACCCGGAAGAGGTCACCGCGACGCTGCGCCTACCGGACCAGGATCTCGGACCGCTGCCCGTGACGCTGCAAGGGTTGGGCGGGGGCCACGAGGTCGGCACCGTCGCGGTCCCCGTGACGGGGGACTGGACCCTGACCGTGTCCGCACGCACCACGGCATTCAACGTCTTCTCCAAGGACGTGACCCTGCCGGTCCGCTAACCCGCGGCCTGGTCGAGCAGTACAGTCAACGACCGGTCGGCTGTCCCCGGCGACCTACAGGCGCTGACGCCGCGCCGGCTTCTCGGCACCGTCCTCGCTGTCAGCCGTATAACCGGCGATGAGCCGGTCTCGGGCCCGCGCGACCCGCGACCGGATCGTGCCGACCGGGCACCCGCACGCGGTGGCTGCGTCCGCGTAGGACAGGCCCAGGACTTGGGTGAGGACGAAGGCGTCCCGGTGCTCCCTACCGAGGGAGTCGATGAGGTCAGTCAGGGCAAGGGCCTCGCCCGGGTCTCCACCGGGGGGGTCGGCCGGCTGGGCGACGAACCGCTGGCGGCGGCGCTTCTCGCGAGCCGCCTGCTCGAAATGGGTCGCGACCACGTGTCGGGCGATGGCGAGCAGCCACACCCGGACGGGGGCGCGGTGCCCGAAGGTGGGCAGGGACCGCAGTGCCCGCAGGTATGTCTCCTGGGTGAGGTCGTCGGCAACCTGAACCCCCGCAAGGTGGGCAATAAACCGCCATACGTCGCCCTGGGTGCTCCGCACCAGCTCGGAGAGAGCGTCGGTGTCCCCGCCGGCAGCGGCTTTCGCCAAACGCGTGAGCTCGTCGTCCCTGCCACGTAGCGTGATTGCCGCGGACCTTCCTCGCATACTTGCTCTTGGCCAGCCGAAGGGCTGAACACCAGACGGTTCGAAGCCGGCTCAAGACGAGCTTCGTGCGATCCTCGCGCAACTACCGGGAACTATCCAACTCCACGCATGGACTTCTAGGGCATGAGATGCGATCAGTGCCGGGAGACCGTCTCGGCGGGTCTGGACAGGGAAGCCTCGGCTGACGAGCTGACCGCGGCCGAGGCGCACCTGGCACGTTGCGGCGCGTGCCGGGCGTGGACGTCAGAGGCGGAGAGGCTGGGCCGGCAGCTGCGGGTGCGGATCGCCGACTCCATTCCGGATCTGTCGTCCGCCGTGGTTGCGGCCGCGGGTGACCTCCGCCACGAGCGGCGCGCGGGGCGCGGACGGAACGCGGTCCGCATCGGGCTCGTCGCCGTCGCCGCCGCACAGCTCGCCCTGGCGCTGCCGGAGCTCGGGGGGCGCGACCACGCGGGCAACGAGGCTGCGTCCTGGGCCGTCGCCGCCGCCGTCGGCCTGCTCACGGCTGCCGCGACTCCGCGCCGCGTGCTCGGAATGCTGCCCGTGCTCAGCGTCGCAGCTCTGGTCCTGGTCCTGATCACTTTTCACGATGTCGTCGGCGGGCACGTGCACGTCGGGCACGAGCTCCCCCACGGTCTGCTCGTCGCGGGAGTCGGACTGCTGTGGCTGCTTCGCGACCGCGATACCGGCGCGCCGCGGCGCGATGAAGAGGTTCTGGCGCCGCGACCGGCGCGTCCGGGGACAGCACGGCGCGTCGCCTGAGACCGCCGTAGCTTGAGACAGCCGTCGCGTAAGACAGCCGCGGGGAGTGCATTCCCGGCTCCGGGGCGAATCGAGATCGGGCCGGTCACCCTGCATGAAAGTCTGTGGGAGACTCATCGCGATGTATACCGGCCCTTTGCGCCTGCTGCGCGCCCTCACGGTGAGCGCCACTTGTGTGGCGCTCTCGTTGGCTGCTCACTTTGTGGGCGCCGGTTCCGGTGAGCCGAGGGTGCCTGCGGTCGCCTTTGGGGGTCTGCTGATGATCACCGTGTTGCTGACGCTGGTCCTGGGGGGCTCAGCGGTCAACGATGGACCCTTGGTCGTTCGCTGGTGGCGCTAGCGTTGGGCCAGGTGGGCCTGCACGCGATCTTCACGGTGCTGTTGGCCTCAGATCACGATCTCGGGATGGCCGCCATGGTCGGCGGGGCGTCGATGGCGTTGGCGCACGGCGTTGCTGCGCTGCTGATCGGCGTGGGCATCGCGGTCAACGACTCGGCGTTGGACACCTACTTCTGCGTGGCAGCCTCACTGGCCGGCGCGGGGATCAACGTGCTGTCACCGTGGCGCCTGGCCGCGCTGATCCCGCTCGTGGATGCGGTTGCCGCAGTCCGTGCTGCGGGCCGCGGGGAGCGCTTCGCGCGGTGCCACCGTCCGCGAATACGGACCGATCTTGTGGTGTTGCAGTGCCTTTCACGTCGGGGACCGCCAGCGTTCGCGCTCGTTTCCTGACCTCTTCTCCTCTCGTGGACCGTCTGGTCCATCTGCAGGTGCGCCCTTGCGCACCACTGAAAGGCACTCTCATGCATACGTTCTCTCGCGCTCACGCGCGCACTGTCTCCACCGGCGCCATGACCCTGGCCCTGGGCTCCCTGGCCGTCGCGCTCGCCGCCAACGCCTCGGCACACGTCACCGTCAACTCGACCGATGCCCGTCAAGGCGGCTTCGGCAAGGTCACCGTTCGGATCCCGAACGAGTCCGCGACGGCGGGCACGACCAAGGTCTCCCTGTCGATGCCCGCCGGCCTGGTACTCAGGTCGGTGAAGGCCAAACCGCACTACGGATGGACCTTCACCGCGCCCAAGGTGGCGCTGGCCGCGCCCGTCAAACAGGGCGACAAGACGGTCACCGAAGCCGTCTCGACCATCACCTGGACGGCGGACAAGGGAGTGAGCATCAAAGAAGGCTCGTTCGACGAGTTCGAGTTCACCGCAGGGCAGATGCCGACCGACAAGACGTCCGTGTCGTTCCCCGCCGTCCAGACCTACTCGGACGGCAAGGTGGTCCGCTGGATCGAGCCGAAGGTCGCGGGCGTCACAGAGCCGAAGCACCCGGCTCCTGAGCTGGACCTGTTGCCTGCCAAGGGTTCTTCGGCAGTCGCCGCGCCCACCGCCAATGCATGCGGCAAGGACTCGCTGGCGCGCGGTCTGGGCGCCGGCGCGGTCATCGTGGCAGTCGGCGGCGTCGGGATGGGCCTGCGGCGCAAGCGTTCGGCCAACAAATAGGAGTTGTCGTTCGCCTTGCCGCCGCGCTGGTCACCTCGGTGATCAGCGCGGCGCCTGCGTCGGCTCTTACCCTGGCGCCGACGTCGCGACCTACACTGCGGACAATGACGAAGTCGACCCGCCTCCGAACGCCCCTGACCGTTGCCCTCTGCCTGACCGCCGCAGTCCTTCTCGCGTCCTGTTCGCAGTCGGGCTCTGCCGCATCGACAGCGCCGTCCGCCTCACCGTCCACGTCCCGGTCCGCATCCGCGTCTGAGAGCAGCCGGATCGACATCAGCGTCAAGGGCAAGCAGGTCATGCCAACACCCGCCCTGGTCAACCTCGCGCTGGGTCAGTCACTGACCATCACCGTCATTTCCGACCATGACGCACCGCTTCATGCGCACGGGTTCAACATCGAAGAGAACATCAAGGCCGGCCATCGGGTGACGTTCACGATCAAGGGCGCCCAGCCCGGCGTCTACGAGATCGAGCTCCACTCGCCTGAGCTGCGCCTGCTCCAGGTGGCCGTGCGCTGACCCGTAGGCACCCCTGGTCGCCGCCGTCAATGCGTCGCCACGGGGGTGGTACCGGTAGCAGGGCGGCCGCTTCTGGTAGCACTTCCAAGAAGGGCTCGGGGTTTCGTCGCGTCCTCAGTCGTTCATGAGCCGCGCCGCGGCGTCCCTGCCCGCTTCCGTCAACCCGAACGTGCGACGGACACTGCCTCCATTGAACCCCCTCGCGTCGAGCAACTTCCGTTTTTCAAGCGATCGGATCGTGGCGCGGGCCTGACCCTCAGTAAAGCCAGGCCCTTCGTCCTCCACGTCGAGGGCCGACCTGAGCAGGCCATCCGCCATAAGGACCAACAGTGCCTGCTGACGGACTCCAAGGCCCCTGGACTTATCGCGTGGTGGTGTGGTCGTCATGCTCCTAAGGGTGAGGAGTGCCGTCGCGTTCGGCAAGGGCGGCGGCCAACTCGAGCGGGACAGGCCGCGGCGGTAGGGGTGTCGATGTGGACCGCCATCAGCTGCCCGCCGTCGGACGAGGCGGTGTCCTCGATCTCGCCGCGCACTGGGCCGGTCCCGATGCGAGCTTGACCCTGGATAACGTCCACCGGTTCGCCGACCCCGACTACGCGAAGCTCAGCCTCGCCATGCGCTCCGCTGAGAATCCTGAAGCGGTGTTCGACCTACTCGCCCAGCGCGGCCAGATCGTCGTACACAGCGATGAGACGGCACGCACCGCTGCGCTGGCCGACGACGCAGCCGCCACAGGTGCGCTCGTGGTGGCCGATACCCGCGAGCAGGTGGCCGATCTCAATCAGGCGATCCGCGAGCGGCTCGTCACAGCTGGACAGGTCGGCGACTCCCGTGTGCTCGTCACCGACGGCGGTGAGCGAATCGGGGTCGGCGACCGAGTCGCTACCCGGCGCAACGACTACGACCTCGGCGTCGCCAACCGCGACACCTGGATCGTCACCGGGGTGCGCGACGACGGCACCGTGCATCTCGTCGGGACGGCGGGCACGCGGGAGCTTCCGCTCCGGCACGCCGTCCTCAACATCGAACTCGCCTACGCTTCGACCGCCTACGGGGCCCAAGGCGAGACCACCAGAACCGCCCACCTGGCTCTCGGCGAACACACCGGTGCGGCATCGGCCTACGTGGCCATGACCCGCGGCCGCAGGCCAATACTGCGCACCTCGTCGCCGAGGATCTCGAGGACGCCCGACAGCAGTGCACCCTCACGTTCGCCCGCAACCGCACCGACCTCGGCCCCGCGCATGCCGCCCGACTCGCCGCCGAAGAGGCAGCCAAGTACGAGCCCTATGTTGAACCGCGGTACCTCGATAATCACGACGACCCGGCACCTGTCTCTCGCCGGCGGCCCGAGCCCATTCCAACCTTCTCGCGCCGTCCCGGGGCCGGCCCGGGCATCGGTTTCTGAGCCGAGACAGTCAGCCGGTGTCTGCGTCCAGCGCGGCCCGAGCCTCGTCGACGAGCGGCGTGAGCGACTTCTGCCAAGCCGGCAGATCAACCGACAACGTCAGCCAGGTCAGCTCGCGGTTGATCTGGTCGTACTGGTGGATGATGAAGTTCCGGTTGGCGACGGCCAGTGCCCATTCGACGCCGTCGGGGGCGAGCACGTTGAGCCGCGACAACCGGTTCGCGGCCTCGCCGAGCTTCATCATCAGCGAGTCCCCTGCCTCCTGCAGGAGGTCATCACCGAGGTAGGCGTGCTTGCCGCGCGCGACGACCCCGCCAGCACGGGCAAGCCAGCCCTCGATGTGCAGCACTTCCTTGGCGGCCTTGCGATCCATCACAGCAGCACCGCGTCACGCCGGATGTCATCGTCCATCTTCGGTTTCAGACCGCCGTATGAGATCAGGTCGATCTCACGGCCGAGGACCTTCTCGATCAGCTGCTTGAACCTGATGAACTCGAACGACGACGTGCCTGGCGGCGCGTCCACGAGAAGGTCGATGTCAGAGTCTTGACGCGCCTCGCCGCGAGCGACCGAGCCGAACACTGCCAGCCGCCGGTAGCCATCCTCCGCCGCCAGAGCCTTGAGGACGGGAGCAGCCGCATCAAGCAACTCCTCGGGACGGACGGCCTCAAGGTCGGGCGCGTAACGGAGCTGCTGACTGACCGCTGGCTGCGAGATACCCAACGCATCGCCGACCTGCTGCTGGCTCATCCCCGTGGCGACCATCGCGCGAAGCGCGATGACACGACGCAGCCGCGCGACATCCTCGTCGCGTCGCGCATCCCGATACTCCGCCAGCAGGGTCATAAGACAATCTTATCTCTCTCGCCGTGCCCCGTCGAGCCCCTCATCTTGGCTCTTCAGATTCGGAAGTGTGGAACATTCTCGACTTTCGGGGGAACGTCCGCTGATGCGATGTAGGAGCGGGGCCTCCGCTCCTCGTGGCCTCCCAGCGGGATGCTGGGAGTGTTCACGGCTCACGTTGAAGGAGGCCCCTAATGGAAGGGTATGCCGGGAAACAGTT
>DHJN01000192.1:14710-14873 GCA_002404345.1 Actinobacteria bacterium UBA4719
TGCGGACCACCGAGGGTGGTGAGTTGCTCGAGAGCGTGCGGATCGTCAACGACGTCGAGCGGTTGGCTTCGGTTATGGCCCGGGCTGGTGAGTGTCCGGAGGTGGTGCTGGAGGCCACCTACGGGTGGTACTGGGCTGTCGATGCGTTGCAGGCCGGTGGTGC
>DHJN01000092.1:0-683 GCA_002404345.1 Actinobacteria bacterium UBA4719
GGTTTTCAGGCGTTGGCCGATGCCGATGTCGTCGTCGTCGACAGACTTGCGCCGTTGGCGGTTCTGGACGGGCTGCGCGAGGGTGTCGAGATCATCGACGTGTCGAAGATCCCGCGGGGGCGGTTCACGCCTCAGGAGGAGATCAACGACGTCATGATCAGCCGAGCGCGTGAGGGTCGCGTGGTGGTCCGGCTCAAGGGCGGAGACTCGTTCGTGTTCGGTCGCGGCATGGAAGAGGTCATCGCGTGCAAGGAAGCCGGAGTCCCGGTTGAGGTCATCCCCGGCGTGTCTTCCGCTACCGCTGCACCCGAGCTGGCCGGCATACCGCTCACTCACCGTGGCATCTCGCAAGGCTTCACGGTGGTTTCCGGTCATGCAGCCCCGGACGATCCGCGCAGCACCCTGGACTGGGAGGCCCTGGCCCGTGGGGGCACCACGCTGGTGGTACTGATGGGCGTGGAGACCCTGCGGTCGATCGTCGGTGCACTGGTGGACGCCGGTCGCGAGGGCGACACCCCGCTGGCCTGTGTCATGGACGGGGGCCTACCCAGCCAGAAGGTCGTCCTCAGCACCCTGGCTGCCGTCGTCGACAGTGGCCCGCCGCCCGAGTTGCGTTCACCTGCAGTGATCATCATCGGAGCCGTGGCAACCTTCGCTGCCGGGTAGCGGCTGGGTAGCGGCTG
>DHJN01000092.1:769-13529 GCA_002404345.1 Actinobacteria bacterium UBA4719
CTGGGTAGCGGCTGGGTAGCGGCCCGGTAGCGGCCGGTGGTCGGCTGGATAGGGTTGGTTTCATGACTGATGAGTGGACGTGGACCTATCTCGACGCCGACGCCAAGGCGATGACCGGTGAAGCGCTCGTCTCCACTGGTTTTCCTTCACAGAGCGAAGCGGAGAGCTGGCTCGGCGAGCAGTGGCGGGAGCTCGCCGACGCTGGGGTCGACTCCGTCACGCTCAAGCACGAGGGGACAGTCGTCTACGGACCCATGAGCCTGCGAGCAGTTGAGTGAGCACATGAGCCGGCCAGCGCTTCAGTAGCTGGGCTCTACGAAGGTTTGGCCCCGCGTGCGACCTGGGGACGCGGCAGCCGCGAGCGGCGCATCTGGAAGGCGCGCATCACGGCATACATGGCGGATCCGCGGGGTGGAGCCTCGCCGAACCTGGCGATGATCTTCGTCTTGGTACGCCGCCACATCAGGAAGGCGTCGAGCGCGCCCGCGACAACCAGGCCGTACACCAAGGTGAACACCAGTAGCGGGGCCCATGACTGGGTCGACTTGATGATGGTGGGCAACAAGGTCAACGCGAGCACGACGAACATAACCGGCAGCATGAACTCGCCGATGTTCCAGCGGGTGTCCACGGCGTCGCGGATGTAGCGCTTGACCGGACCCTTGTCGCGCGCCGGTAGCGCCGACTCGTCGCCGGACAACAACGCGGCGCGCCGCTTGACCCGGGCCAGCCGGTTGGCCTCACGCGACTGACCGGCCGCGGCCTTGCGGTCCGTGGGCACCAGGGGTCGTTTGCGGGCCGATTCCTGCTCCCGCCGAGACGGTGTGGGGCGGTTTTTGGCACCTGGCCGATCGGCGTACGCAACTGCCGACGGGGTGTTGTCCTTAGGGGTCTTCTTGCGTCCGAACACGAAGCCCACTGTATGTCGTGTGGCCGCCTTCCCTCGTATCGCCTGTCTGCGGCCGCGCAAGCAGGAGTGCGCGTACGCAGGAGTGCGTACGCTCGCGGTCGTGACCAAAGACGTTCTCACCCCAGACCTTGACCCCGCCCGACTGAGCGCCCTGCAGACCCGGGTGAGCGAGCTCCTGCCCACCTTGCGCCAGGACCTCGAAGCGCTCACCCGGATCCCCAGTGTCTCGCTCGCGGCCTTCGACCAGGCACACGTGGAGGCCAGCGCGCAGGCCGTCGCCGAGCTGTTGCGAGCCGAAGGTCTTGAGGTCGAGATCGTCAGGGAGGGTGGCCGACCCGCCGTCATCGGACACGTAGACGGGCCCTTGGGCGCACCGACCGTCATGCTGTACGCCCACCACGACGTCCAGCCCCCCGGGGCCGAGTCCGACTGGGACAGTCCGCCGTTCGAGCCGACCGAGCGTGCTGGCCGGGTCTATGCCCGCGGTATCGCTGACGACAAGGCAGGCGTCATGGCCCACGTTGCGGCTTTGCGCGCCCACTCCGGCGCGCTCCCGGTCGGCGTCACCGTCTTCGTCGAAGGCGAGGAGGAGATCGGCTCGGACAGCTTGGCCGCCATCCTGGAGCGGCATGGCGAGAAGCTGCGCGCCGACGCGATCGTCCTGGCCGACTCGACCAACTGGGCCGTGGGGGAGCCGGCGCTGACCACGACGCTGCGCGGAATGATCCGCGTCGTGCTGACGGTGCGCGCCCTCGACCACGGCATACACAGCGGCATCTTCGGTGGCGCGGTCCCGGACGCCATCACGGCGCTCATCAGGATGATCGCCACGCTGCACGACGCCGAAGGCAGTGTCGCCGTCGACGGCCTGCGGTCCGGCGTCGCCTCGGATCTCGACTACCCGCAGGAGCGGCTGCGCGAGGAGTCCGGACTGCTCGACGGCGTTGAGCTGATCGGGTCGGGCTCGATCCTGTCGCGGCTGTGGACCAAGCCATCGATCACCACCATCGGAATCGATGCGCCGTCGATGGCCACCTCGTCCAACACCCTGGTCCCGCAAGCCGCCGCGAAGATCTCCATGCGCATCGCCCCCGACGAGGACCCGAAGGAGGCCTATCGGCTACTTGCGGACCACCTTGCGGCCAACGCGCCCTGGGGCGTCAAGGTCGACATCCACCTCGACGATGAGGGCGCCGGTTTCTGCGCCGAGGCCGACGGTCCCGTCTATGACCAGGCGCGTGCGGCGTTCACCGACGCGTGGGGCGTCCCGCCGGTCGATATCGGCATTGGTGGTTCGATCCCGTTCGTTGCCGCGTTCGCGGAGAGGTTCCCCGACGCCGGCATTCTGGTCACGGGTGTCGAGGACCCTGACACCCGCGCTCACGGCGCCAACGAGAGTCTGCACCTCGGTGAGTTCGAGCGGGTATGCGTGGCTGAGGCCGTCCTGCTCGAACGCCTGGGTCTGCTGCGCTTCTGAGCTGTGCGACCTGCCAACCGGTCGCTTGCCGGGTGGCCGACAGGTCAGTCCTTGGACGTATCGCCGGGTAGCGCGAGCATCTGGTCGAGCGCAACCTTGGCCCATTTCGCGACGTCGGGGTCGACGGTGATCTGGTTGATGATCCGCCCGGCCGCCAGGGACTCCAGCGCCCACACCAGGTGCGGCAGGTCGATGCGGTTCATCGTGGAGCAGTAGCAGACGTTCTTCTCCAGGAAGGCGATGTTCTGCCTCGGGAACATCGTCGCGAGCCGCCGCACGAGGTTGAGCTCGGTGCCGACGGCCCACGAGCTGCCGTCCGGTGCTGCCGCGATGGTCTGGATGATCTTCTCGGTGGAGCCGACCGCGTCCGCGACTTGCACTACCTCGTACTGGCACTCGGGGTGGACGATCACCTTGACGTCGGGGATGGTGGCGCGGGCGGCGTCGACTGCTTCGAGGGAGAACCGGCCGTGCACCGAGCAGTGCCCGCGCCACAGGATGACCCGCGCAGCGCGGACCTGCTCGCGGGTCAGCCCTCCGGCCGGCTTGTGTGGGTCGAACACGACGCAGTCCTGCAGCGAGAGGCCGAGCTCGCGGACTGCGGTGTTGCGGCCGAGGTGCTGGTCGGGCAGGAACAGCACCTTGCCCTGTCCCTCGACCCCCCCGCGTTGGTCGAACGCCCATTTCATGGCGGTCTTTGCGTTGCTTGAGGTGCAGATCGTGCCGCCGCGGCGACCGGTGAACGCTTTGATGGCGGCTGCGGAGTTCATGTAGGTCACGGGGATCACATGGTCCGCGACGCCCATCTCGGCAAGGTCGTCCCACGCATCCTCGACCTGGCTGATCGCGGCCATGTCTGCCATTGAGCACCCCGCGGCCAGGTCGGGCAGGACAATCTGCTGGTGGTCCGCGGTCAGGATGTCGGCTGACTCCGCCATGAAGTGCACGCCGCAGAAGACGATGTATGGTGCGTCCGGTCTCGCGGCTGCTTCCTTTGCCAGCTTGAAGCTGTCGCCCATGACATCGGCGAACTCGATGACCTCGTCGCGCTGGTAATGATGGCCGAGGATGAAGACCCTGTCCCCGAGCGCAGCCTTGGCGGCCCGGGCGCGTTCGACCAGACCCGGGTCTGAGGGAGCCGGCAGCTCACCGGGACATTCCACGCCTCGCTCGGTCGCGAGCTCGCGCCCCTGACCTAGGACGAGCAGGGGCAGAGAGGCGTGACGAGGCTGTTCCTGTGTGGTGCTCACGGTCCGATCGTATGCTGCTGGGCCGATACCGCACGCAGCACCCGGAGGTGAGATGGGCCGCATGCGCACCCGAATCACCCGCACCGTCCCGAGGTTTGGCACCGAATGACCCGCACCGTCCCGAGGTTTGGCACCGAATGACCCGCAAAGTCCCTAGGTTTGGCGTATGCACTATGTCGTAGGTGACGTGCACGGGCACGTTGAGCATCTGGTCGCCGCCCTTCGGAACGCGAAGCTGCTCGACTCCGACCGCGCCTGGTGCGGGGGGCAGGCCCGACTGACCGTTCTGGGCGACTGCTTCGACCGTGGCCCGGATGGCATCGCGGTCGTCGATCTTGTCCGCCGGCTGCAGGACCAAGCCGGCACCGCGGGTGGCCGGGTCGATGCCCTGATCGGTAACCACGAGATCCTCGCGTTGGGGATGAACCTTTTCGGCGACCGGCTCGTTTCGTCAGACCTCGGGGGCCGGCGCAGCTTCGCCCGCAGCTGGGCAGTCAACGGCGGTCAAGTCCACGACCAAGAGCGCCTCACTGACGATCACATCGCGTGGTTGCGCGGTCTCGACTCCGTCATCCTCGCCGGCCCCGACCTCTTGCTGCACGCGGACACCACCGAGTACCTCCGTTGGGGCGACACGTCCGAGCAGATCAACGACGCGATACGCGAGGTGCTGGCCGGTGACGACCTCGAGCGCTGGTGGGAGTGCTGGGTCCGGCTGACTTCCCGCTACGCCTTCGCTGGCTTCGATGGTGAGCGGGTGGCCGAAGAAATGCTCGATCGGCTCGGCGGCGAGCGCATCGTCCACGGCCACAGCTTCATCTCGACGTTCACCGGACAGGACCCCAGCCAGGTCACCGGGCCGCTCTCCTACGCAGGCGGTCGGGCTCTGGCGATCGACGGCGGCATCGCCGGCGGAGGCCCCTGCCTGGTCGTGCGCCTCGACCACGAGCCGGAAACCAACCAGCCGCACCGTCGCTAGCTTTGCCACCGAATCACCAGCACGGTCCCTAGGTTTGGCGCCGAACCGCCCGCACCGTGCCTAGGTTTGGGCCGAACCACCCGCACGGTCCCTAGGTTTGGCAGAGAAACCACACCTGACAACATGGGTGTGTGCGTGTCCTCATTGCCCCCGACTGCTTCACCGGCACCCTCAGTGCCGGCCAGGCTGCCGAAGCGATCGCGCAGGGCTGGCGACGCAGCGCGCCGCAGGACGACCTCACCCTTGTGCCGCTGTCCGACGGGGGACCCGGATTCCTCGACGTCCTGTCCAGCGCGCTCGGAGGGACGACCATCTCCGTCACGGTTGTCGACCCGCTCGGCCGCCCAGTGCCTGCGGCGATTCTCATGGTCGACCTGGGTGGCACACGGACGGCATACATCGAGTCCGCCCAGGCCTGCGGTCTGCACCTGCTCGCGGACGGCGAGCGCAACCCCATGGTCACCAGCACCTACGGCGTGGGGGAGCTGATCGAGGCAGCGGTGTCCGGGGACGCCACCCGAGTCGTCATCGGGCTCGGTGGCAGCGGGACCAATGACGGCGGAGCAGGCATGCTCGCGGCTCTCGGAGCCGGCGACCCGGACGCGCTGGCCGTGGGCGGCGCCAAGCTCAGGGACCTGGACGACGATGCCCTTCACGGTCTCATCCGGCTCCGGGACCGCCTGCGCGCGGTCGAGCTCGTCCTTGCCACCGACGTCGACTCGCCCCTGCTCGGATTTCACGGCGCGAGTGCGGTGTTCGCGCCGCAGAAGGGCGCCACCGCCGAGATGGCCCAGGAGCTCGAGTCCGCGCTCGGGCGTTTCACCGAGGTGGTCTGCAGGGTTGTTCCCGCTGGCCGGGACCTGCTCACGGGCAAGGAGATGCGACTCGACCGCGAACCGGGGGCCGGGGCGGCCGGCGGGCTGGGCTACGGTCTGCTGCTGCTCGGGGGACGCCGGGTCAGTGGGGTGCAGGCCGTGCTCGAAGCGGTCGACTTCGATGTGCTGGTGCAAGCCACGGACCTGGTCGTCACCGGCGAGGGCACGTTCGACTGGCAGAGCCTGCGCGGCAAGGTTGTCGCCGGAGTGGCGCAAGCCGCTCTCGCGAGGGCGAAGCCGACTGTCGTCATCGCGGGTCAGTCGCTGGTGGGTCGTCGTGAGACAATGGCACTCGGCATCAGCGGGACCTACGCCGTGGCGGCGAACCCGGGTCAGGTCGCAGCCGCCCTGGCAGACCCCGCGGGCACCCTCAGCGCCAGGACCGCAAGAGTGGCCACCACATGGTCCCCGAGCCACACCTGACGTACCATTGACGCGTTGGGAACACATTCCGGCGCCCGTGGGTTGGCACTGTTGCCACCGCTTGCCCCACGAACTTCGACAGAGCGAACTTCGACAGAGCAACACGTGCTCGACCAACACCTGCTGTACCAACCGAATGAAGGACGCAACCAGATGAGTGTTCAGGACGACACCCAGACCCGCCTCGCGAAGGCAGTTGCCGAAGAGGCCACGATCGAGAAGCCGGCGCATGGCGTGCTGCTCACCGATGTGGCCGCGGTCAAGGTCAAGAGCCTGCTCGAGCAGGAGGGTCGCGACGACCTTCGCCTGCGGGTGGGCGTGCAGCCCGGCGGCTGCTCCGGCTTGGTCTACCAGCTCTACTTCGACGAACGCACCCTCGATGGTGACCTGGTCGTCGACTTCGGCGCCGTTGAGGTCGTCATCGACCGGATGAGCGCTCCCTACCTCGACGGCGCGTCGATCGACTTCGCCGACACCATCGAGAAGCAGGGCTTCACCATCGACAACCCCAACGCGGGCAGTTCCTGCGCCTGCGGCGACTCGTTCAGCTGAGCTGACCCGAAGGGTCACCTTGGCTTTACCTGTAGTCGGCAATACCCGCAACTGAACTGTGGCCGGCATACCCGCATCGAGCGGGTATGCCGGCCACATCACGTTCACGGGGTGGGAGTCGCCTCCCACGATCGCCACCGCGTCAGCCGAACCGCTATGACCGGTCCCTCGGGAGGCTGCCTGACGTACTGCTGGTACTTGCGGGTGAGGGCTTCGACCGCGAGACCTGCCTCGGTGCCGTCGACGTCCAGGATCCGTGCCGAGCCGTCGACGCGGACCCACCACAGGTCCGACCAGGCTTCGCGGTACTCGTCCACGAGCACACTCGCCTGGCCCGTCGCGACGATGTTGGCCAGTCTTTGCAGCCGCAGGGTGGTCTTGGGTTTGGAGTCGACTGCGGTGTAGGCGACATCGTCGACCAGTGCGAAGACCACCGGCACCACGTGTGGCGCGCCCTGTGCCGTGACGGTGGCCAGCCGGCCCACCCGAGCAGCGGCGAACCTGCGCCGAGCCTCGTCTTCGTCCATCAGCACACCGTGCTCAACGGCGACAATATGACACGGAGCGACAGTACGACTACGAGCCGTATGCCGCGAGCCCCTCGATCAGGGCGGAGGCATCGTCCGGGACATCAATCGGGCCGGCAGTCGGAGCAACCCACGGTCGGGGCTGTGCCACGTCGATCTCGACCTCACTGCAGTCCTGCGCCAGCTCGGCCAGGCTGCCCTCGTCAAGGCCGTCCCGCGGACCCGGAAAGTACATCGAAGTCGTCATAGCGCCACCCTATTTCGCGTGGACAACGCAGGGAAACCGATACCGGTCGGTAACTCTGACGAGTAGCAACGCGGTAAGTTGCTCAGATGCGAATTGCTCTCACCGGATCCATTGCCACCGACCACCTGATGACCTACAAGGGCCGGTTCGCCGACTCCCTGGTCGTTGACCAGCTGGACAAGATCTCCTTGTCCTTCCTGGTCGAGGACCTCGAGATCCGCCGTGGCGGTGTTGCCGCCAACATCGCCTTCGGAATGGCCAACCTCGGGCAGAAACCGATCCTGGTAGGAGCTGCTGGCGAGGACTTCGCGGACTACCGGTCCTGGCTGGAGCGCCACGGCGTCGACTGTGAGTCCGTACACATCTCCGAGACCCGCCACACCGCCCGTTTCGTGTGCACCACCGATGAGGACATGGCTCAGATCGCCACGTTCTACGCCGGTGCCATGAGCGAGGCCCGCGAGATCGAGCTCGGCCCTGTCGCTGAGCGCGTCGGAGGACTGGATCTTGTCGTCATCAGCTCCAACGACCCTGAGGGCATGCTGCGTCACACGCAGGAGTGCCGGACTCGATTGATCCCGTTCGCCGCCGATCCGTCGCAGCAGCTGGCTTTCATGGACGGTGAGTCGATCCGTGAGCTGATCGACGGGGCGGCCTTCCTGTTCACCAACGAGTACGAAGCCGCACTGACCGAGCAGAAGACCGGTTGGAGCAGCGAGGAGATCGCCAAGCGCGTTCAGACGCGGGTCATCACCAAGGGCAAGGACGGTGCGCTCATCGCCACCCGGGGTGAACGGCCGATCGAGGTCAAGGTGGCCAATGAGCTGCGCAAGGCTGACCCGACCGGCGTGGGCGACGCCTTTCGCGCCGGGTTCCTCACCGGCCTGTCGTGGGGGTTGGGTCACGAACGTTCGGCGCAGACCGGCTCGATGCTGGCGACCTACGTCGTGGAGACCATCGGCACGCAGGAGTACGAGCTGGGCCGTGTGCGGTTCCTCGAGCGGTTTACCGAGGCATACGGTACTCAAGCCTGCGCCGAGATCGAGCCGCACCTCACCTGCCCGCGCCCCTGACTGGCTGACCTGATCCGCATGCCGACCGAGCCGTGGTCCTCACGCTGGCAGCTGGATCTCGGCCGGGCAACGCCGAACGACGACCTCGTGGGCATCGGTGCCGATCTGGAACCCGGCACGCTTCTCATGGCCTATCGCGCCGGGTTGTTCCCGATGGGCGTCGGCGAGGACGGCAGCCCGCCGACAGGATGGTGGTCGCCGGACCCGCGTGGCGTCCTGTTGCCCGGTCACGTCAGGATCAGCCGTTCATTGCGGAAGTCGTTGCGTCATTTCGACATTCGCGTCGACACGTCGTTCTCGGAAGTCATGGCGGGATGCGCCGACCCCTCGAGGGAGGGATGCTGGATCACGCCCGCGATCACCGCGGCATACATCCGTCTGCATGAGCTGGGATGGGCCCACTCGGTCGAGGCGTGGCAAGACGGTGAGCTTGTCGGTGGCCTCTACGGACTGGCTCTCGGTGGGTTGTTCGCGGGCGAGTCGATGTTCCATCACGCGACCGACGCATCCAAGTGTGCGCTGGTGGGTCTCACGGATCTGGTGTTCGCTGATGGCGACCCACTCCGGATCATCGATGTCCAGTGGGCGACCCCACATCTGAAGAGTTTGGGAATCACGGAGATCTCGCGCCGTGACTACATCGCCCGGCTCGAGCGTTCGCGTCCGTTGCCAGCCCCGGCAGCCTTCGGCGGCTGAGACCGGACCAGCACGACGAACCGCAGGTATGCCGGGTGGGCGCCCTCGGATACTTCGGTCATCTCGCACAGCTCGTGGTTTCGCATTCGGCACCAGGCGGGGATGTCGTGGCGAGCGGCCGGATCGGTTGCCAGCACGATGATCCGGGTACCGACCGGCGTATCCCGGGCAGCCGCGGCAAGGCGGATCACCGGCAGAGGGCAGCGCAGCCCGCGAGCATCAAGCTCGATCGGGGGCAGGGGCTCGATCGGCTGCACAGGCTCGATCGGGGGCAGGGGCTCGATCGGGGGCAGGGGCTCGATCGGGTTCACAGGTCCGAGGCCCCGAGATGGGCCCGGACGGCGGCGACCGCAGCGGGCAGCTCGGTGATAAACCGGTCGACATCGTCCTCGAGCGTCGGCGTGATGGTGTTCAACGGCAAGGTGATTCGAACATTTCCGTGGGTGAGCACCCCCATCGCAGCCAGGACATGACTTGGCTCGAGCGTGCTCGAGGTGCAGGCCGAGCCGGAGCTCACGGCAAAACCCAGACGGTCGAGCTCGATCACCAGCGCCTCGCCGTCGACATAGAGCAGGGAGAACGTCAGAACGTGCGGAAGCCGGTCGTCCGGGTCGCCGACGACGTCCACGTCACGCAGGTCGACTGCGGCCGCGCGCAGTCGCCGGACGATCGCTGACGACCGGGCGGCCTGGTCCGTGAGGGTCGCTTCGGTCTGTCGCCAGGCCTCCGCTGCGGCCAGCGCGAGCGCGACCACGGGTTCGACGTCGGTGCGACCGTGCTCGACCTCACTGACGGGGCCAGGACGGCGCCAGCGCGTGCGCTCGGGGACAACCAGCACGCCCAGACCGCTCGGGCCGCCCCACGAACGGGCATCACCTGCCAGGACGTCGAAGTGCTCAGGTACCGGGTCACGGCCGAGCGATGCCATGGCGTCCACCAGGAGCGGTATGCCGTGTGTCTGGCACAGCCCGTGTGCCTGCTCTAGGGGCTGACGCGTGCCGATCTCCCCGTTGGCGGACTGAACTGCAGCCAGGACCGTGCCGCCGGCGGCAACCGCCTGTGCGAGAGCGGACAGGTCGACCCGTCCCACCCGGTCCACGGGCACCTCGGCGAACAGGGAGGGATCCTGCGCTGCAGCGGCGTGGTACCGGCCGGTGGCCAGGATCGCGGAGTGCTCGACGGCGGTGGCGACGATGCGCGCGCCACGGCGGCGACCGGCATACCGCAGTCCTTCCAGACCGACGC
The DNA here is from genome assembly GCA_002404345.1 of Actinobacteria bacterium UBA4719. Classification (GTDB taxonomy): domain Bacteria; phylum Actinomycetota; class Actinomycetes; order Actinomycetales; family Dermatophilaceae; genus UBA4719. Next base: position 11,024 of record DHJN01000092.1, read on the forward strand.
GAAGCGCCGCTGGGCCTCCGGGCAGGAACGAGACCTCGCCAGGGCGCACGCCCATTCCGTAGGCGAGTACTTCGCGCGCCTGGTCCAGCAGAGCCCGTGCGGCACGCCCCTCGGCATACAGCCGTCGCGGGTCGGCCCAGCCCGCGTCCAGGGCAGCCAGCAGGGTCGATCTGGCGGCTGGCAGCATCGGTGCGCTGGCGGCGTCGAGCAGAACGCGAGGCAGGCTCGCCAGCCCATCGGCCCCTACGTGTTGCGCCACACCCCGACGTTAGTCCAATCTGACCGGACCAAGGCTTGACGCCGGAGTAGGGTTTCTGCCGTTGGCTGGTCACTGATTATCGGAAGGTGCGTACCTTGCGTTGGCACAATGACTCTTCCGCACGCGTGACGTGGCGGGGACTGACCGTTACAGGTCTTGTTCTCAGCGTCGCCGTGGTCCTCAGTGGTTGCAGCGAGTCGACCAAGCGCGGGTTTCTGCCTCATGGCGTGACCGACCAGAGCGCCCGGATCACCAACCTCTGGACTGGCTCGTGGATAGCCGCCCTCGCCGTCGGGGCGTTGGTCTGGGGACTGATGGTGTGGTGCATGATCGCCTACCGTCGCAAGAAGGACGATGTCGGTCTGCCCGAGCAGCTGCGCTACAACGTGCCGATCGAGATCCTCTACACCGTTGTCCCCCTGTTCATGGTCGCGGTCCTGTTCTTCTACACCGTCCGGGACGAGTCGGCTTTGATGGACACCTCCACGAAGCCTCAGGTCACCATCAACGTGATCGGCAAGCAGTGGAGCTGGGACTTCAACTACGTCGAAGCCGGCACCTTCGACTCCGGACAGCAGGTTGTACTGACCGGCAAGCCGGGCATTCCCGCCACGCTGCCGGCCCTCTACCTACCGGTGAACAAGCGGGTCGAGTTCATCCTCACCTCCCGTGATGTCATTCACTCCTTCTGGGTGCCACAGTTTCTCCGGAAGCTCGACATCATGCCGGGCAAGGTCAACCGGTTCCAGCTGACGCCCACCGAGATCGGCACCTTCCAGGGCAAGTGCGCCGAGCTGTGTGGGGCCTACCACTCGTACATGCTCTTCGAGGTCAAGGTCGTGTCGCAGGCCGCCTATGACGCGCACCTGGCCGAGCTCAAGGCGTTGGGCAACCTCGGTTTGCTTGACAACGGCCTGAGCCGCGAGAAGATCGAACCGGGCGACCAGCATCTCCTGCCCACGGAAGGAAGCAAGTGATGTCCAGCTTGAACCCGAGCGTGGCCCTGCGGACCGCCCCGGCAACACGTCGTCGGTCGCCCGGTCAGACCGTGGTCAGGTGGGTCACGACGACCGACCACAAGGTGATCGGCAACCTTTACTTCATCACCTCTTTCGCCTTCTTCATGATCGGTGGGCTGCTCGCGCTGTTGATCCGGACCGAACTGTGGGCCCCAGGCCTGCAGGTCGTGGTCAGCCCCGAGCAGTACAACCAGCTGTTCACCATGCACGGCACGATCATGCTGCTGCTGTTCGCGACTCCGTTGTTCGCCGGATTCGCCAACGCCCTCATGCCGATCCAGATCGGCGCGCCAGATGTGGCGTTCCCACGGCTCAACATGCTCGCCTACTGGACGTACCTTTTCGGCGGTCTGATCGCGAGCGCCGGGTTCCTGACACCCCAGGGTGCGGCGTCCTTCGGCTGGTTCGCCTACGCTCCACTTTCGGATGTGGCCTACAGCCCCGGCCTGGGCGGTGACCTGTGGGTCTTCGGTCTCGCGCTGGCTGGTTTCGGCACGATCCTGGGTGCAGTCAACTTCATCACCACGATCATCTGTCTGCGCGCTCCCGGCATGACGATGTTCCGGATGCCCCTGTTCACCTGGACCATCCTGGTCACCTCGATCATGATCCTGATGGCCTTCCCGGTGCTGGCCTCCGCGCTGCTGGCGATGGGGGCAGACCGCAAGCTCGGGGCGCATGTGTTCGATCCGAGCAACAGCGGAGCCATGCTCTGGCAGCATCTGTTCTGGTTCTTCGGTCACCCCGAGGTCTACATCATCGCGCTGCCCTTCTTCGGCATCATCAGCGAGGTCCTGCCGGTGTTCTCTCGCAAGCCATTGTTTGGCTACAAGGGCATGGTCTTCGCGACGATCGCGATCGCGGCGCTGTCGGTGAGCGTCTGGGCGCACCACATGTTCGCGACCGGCCAGGTGCTACTCCCGTTCTTCGCCATCATGACCATGCTCATAGCCGTGCCCACCGGGGTGAAGTACTTCAACTGGATCGGCACGATGTGGGGGGGTTCCCTGTCGTTCGAGACGCCGATGCTGTGGGCGCTGGGCTTCCTGGGGACGTTTCTCTTCGGCGGGCTGACCGGCATCATCCTGTCCAGTCCGCCATTGGACTTCCACGTCACCGACTCATATTTCGTGGTGGCGCACTTCCACTACGTGGTGTTCGGCACGGTCGTGTTCGCGATGTTCGCCGGCTTCTACTTCTGGTGGCCCAAGTTCACCGGTCGCATGCT
>DHJN01000092.1:13631-14911 GCA_002404345.1 Actinobacteria bacterium UBA4719
TTCACCTGGATGAACCAGGTCTCCAGTGCCGGTGCCTTCCTGCTGGGCGCCTCGACGATTCCCTTCCTGTACAACGTGTGGAAGACATATCGCACGGCGCCGTTGGTCGAGACCGACGACCCGTGGGGCTACGGCGCGTCGCTGGAGTGGGCCACATCGTGCCCACCGCCTCGACACAACTTCGAGTCGATCCCACGGATCCGCTCCGAGCGTCCGGCGTTCGACCTGCACCACCCCGAGGTCGGTCAGTACGACGCTACGGTGGCTGACAAGGATGTTCTGGATACACTGTTGGGCGCGCCTGATATCGACAATGTCAACCGGGGAACAGAGCCACCTGGCCGTAGCACCGGCAACGGTGACGAGCAGGGCGATGACCCGCGATGAAGGTCGAGTACAGGCTGTTTGTGATGATCGGCGCGTTCTTTGTCGTCGTCGGGCTCATCTACGGCACGGTCACTCACTGGAACGAACCAGTTGGGCCGTTCGGGCTGCTTCTGTCCGCCGCAATATCTGCACTGATCGGCTTCTACCTCTGGGAGACCGGCCGCAAGCTGGATCCCCGCCCTGAGGATGACCCTTTGGCACCGATCTCGGCCGCCGAGGGAGAGTACGGGTTCTTCAGCCCGCACAGCTGGTGGCCGCTGGCGCTGGGTGGCTCGGCTGCGGTGGTATTCCTCGGTCTGGCCGTGGGTTGGTGGCTGGTCATCATCGGCATGGCCCTGGCTACCCTGGCCATCATCGGCTGGACATACGAGTACTTCCGTGGAGAGCACGCCGTTTGAGTCTGAGCGCCTGAGTTCGCGGTGCGCCGGGGTTCGCGGTGCGCTCAGTCCCACCCGAGCTCGTGCAGCCGGCGGTCGTCGATACCGAAATGGTGCGCGATCTCGTGCACTACGGTGACCGTCACCTCGTCCAGAACCTCCTCGCGGGTCTGGCACAGGCGCAGCGTCGGTCCTCGGAAGATAGTAATCCGGTCCGGCAGTGAACCTGCGGCCCAGCCGTCGTGACGCTCGGTCAGCGGAGTGCCGTCATAGACGCCGAGCAGTACCGGCTCATCTGGTGGTGGTTCGTCCTCAACGAGGAACACCACGTTGTTCATGAGGGCAACTAGCTCGGCTGGCACGTCGTCGAGTGCGTCTCCAACGGCCTCGTCGAACTCTTGCGCGGTCATCTTCAACACATCTACCAGCCTGCCACGCAGATGGGCTCGGCTCAGAATCGTGATCCAAGCGCGACATCGCGCGACACAATGGCTGTGAGAGCAGCGGCTGTGTGAG
>DHJN01000092.1:14977-16144 GCA_002404345.1 Actinobacteria bacterium UBA4719
TGAGAGCAGCGGCTGTGTGAGAGTGAGGGCCGGATGAGAGTGAGCGTGCGCGTCAAGCCCGGAGCCTCCCGGACCAAGGTCGGCGGTCAGTATGGTGAGCAGTCGCCTGGCCATGCGGCGGTCCTGATCGTCTTTGTGGCACAGCGGGCAGTGGACGGCGCGGCAACCGAGGCTGTCCTGAAGGCGGTTGCCAAGGCCTTCGGCCTGCGCCGCGCCGATGTGGATCTAATCAGGGGGCTGACCTCACGGACGAAGGTGCTCGAGCTGCGCGGTGAGGAACAGGGCCTGGCAACGCGGTTGGTCCAGCTACTGGGCGGCTGAACAAGCTCAAGGTGCGGCGGTGGGGCCGGGATCCACCTCATCGCTGTGGCCGGCGTAGGCGTCGCTCTCGGGGCGTTCATCGGCACCACCATGCAGCTGCCCAACCCACTCCGGCTCGGTCTCGATCGCCTCGGGCTCGATCGCCTCGAATGCGGAGCCGTCGTGGTGGGCCGCGGCCAGCTCGGCCGGTGTCACGGGGTGGACGCCCTCGGTGAAGTAGAAGCGCGAGATCTTGCCGCGCAGACGCTCCTTGAGAGCGCTGGCCCTGCGTACCCCGTTCGCGTCGATCGTGGCGGTGCGGCGCAGCGGCGTGAGGGTCTCGTGCTGTACCAGCCGCCAACGCTCGTGCTCGGGGAGCGGCTCATGAACCTCGAAGAACAGGCCCTCGGCGGTCCGGACGACGCGCCCGGTCTCGCGGCCGTGCAGCACGAGATCGTGATCTCGTCGCTGCAGGCTCAGACAGATCCTCTTGGTCACCCAGAAGGCCAGCGGCGGGACCACAATGATCATGACCTGCAGCGCCCGGGTGATGTCGTTGATGGACAGCCCCAGCTTGATTGCCATCAGGTCATTGCCGGCTGCAAAGAACAGGATGAAGTAGAAGCTGAGCGCCATGACGCCCAGGCCGGTGCGGGTCGGGGCGTTGCGCGGGCGATCGAGCAGGTGGTGCTCGCGCTTGTCACCGGTGACCCAGGACTCGATGAACGGGTAAGCCCCGGCCAGGCCGTACAGCAACGGCATCACCACCAGTGAGGGAATGAATACGTTCAGGCTGAGGGTGAACCCCAAGGCATGGAACTCGAAGAAGCCGGGAAACAGGCGCAGTGCCCCGTCGGCGAAGCCCAT
>DHJN01000096.1:0-21274 GCA_002404345.1 Actinobacteria bacterium UBA4719
TGGATGTTCGTCCTGATCCGGTCGAGTCCGCCGTCGATCGTGTAGGGATTGGTCCGCGAAGACCCCAGGATGGTGCCGCCATGATCGAGGATCCCGCCGACGTCCGCGAGAGCCAGGGGGCGGGTGAGCCCCTCCAGCGGGCCCTTCCAACCGTCGCGGAAGCCCACGAACTCATGGCCATGAACCTGGACGCCCTTGGTCACCACAGCCCGGATGACCGCGTTCAGTCCCGGACAGTCGCCGCCACCTGTCAACATTCCGATGCGCATTGGGGCAATCTATCGCTCATGACCGCTGCCCGTCGCTAGGGTCGCGGGCATGACCTTCCCGGTTGTTCTTGCCGTTGATGCCGGCACTACCGGCGTCACCGTGCTGCTGGTCACTGAAGAGGCCGACGTGCTGGCCCGCGGCTACGCCGAGTTCGCCCAGCACTTCCCCCATCCTGGGTGGGTCGAGCACGCACCCGAGGAGATCTGGCAGGCCACCCTGACAGCGGCGCAGGCCGCCCTGGACGCGGCTCCCGACGCCGTGGTGCGGGCCGTGGGCATCACCAACCAGCGCGAGACCGCGGTCCTGTGGGACCGGCATACGTTGGCCGCGCCGCGGCGCGCGATCGTCTGGCAGGACCGCCGCACCTCGGCAATCTGTGAGCGCCTGGAGTCGGCCGGTCATGGTGCTCGCGTCACCGAGCTGACCGGTCTGCGGCTCGACCCGTACTTCACCGGGACCAAGCTGACCTGGTTGCGCGAGAAGGACCCCAGGGCCTGGGCCGGCGTCCGGTCCGGCCGGGTGGCCGTCGGGACTGTCGACTCCTACCTCATCGCCCGGATGACCAACGGCGTCGCCCACGTCACCGATGCCTCGAACGCCTCGCGAACCCTGCTGTATGACGTGCAGCAGGGCGCGTGGTCGGCGGAGCTCTGCGAGCTGCTGGGGGTCCCCATCGGCGCCCTGCCCGACGTCGTGCCCAACTGGGGCGAGTTCGCCCGCACCGACCCCTCGGCCTTCCTGGGCATTGACGCCCCCATCTCGGGCATGGCCGGCGACCAGCAGGCCGCCCTGTTCGGGCAGGCCTGCTTTGGCGTCGGCGACGCCAAGTGCACCTACGGCACTGGCTCGTTCATCCTCGTGAACACGGGCACGACGCTGCAGCGCAGCGAAGCCGGGCTCCTGTCGACGGTCGCCTGGCAGGGGCCCGACGGCAGCTTGACCTATGCCCTGGAGGGCGCGATNNGAGGAGACAGCAGCCATCGCAGGCACCGTCAGCGACTCCCAGGGTGTGGTGTTCGTGCCGGCGCTGACCGGTCTGGGCGCCCCACACTGGGATCCGCAGGCCAGGGGCTCGATCCACGGCATCACCCGCGGTACCACCCGCGCACACCTGGTCCGGGCCACTCTGGAGGCGATCACCTTCGAGGTGCGCGACGTGTTCAACACCATCGAGACACCCATTCCCGTGCTGCGCGTCGACGGCGGCGCCAGCCAGAACCCCCTGCTCATGCAGATGCAGGCGGATCAGCTCGGAGTGCCGGTCGAACGCCCCAGGATCTCGGACACCACCGGTCTGGGCGCGGCGTTCCTGGCTGGTCTGGGTACCGGTGTGTGGTCCAGCCAGGAGGAGATCGCCACGACCTGGGCGTTGGAGCGCCGTTTCGAGCCACGCCCCGGCCCGCGCAAGGCGGCCGACGCGGCATACCGGCAGTGGTTGAAGGCGGTCGAACGCAGCAAGGGGTGGGAGGACCGCCCCGCCCGCTGAGTGAAGGTGACCGGTCAGCCGATCCAGAGCGTGAGGTCAACCGGCGAGATCAACCAGGTCGTCGACGACCCGGTCGAAGGCGCCCACCCCGATGGACAGATGGCCCTCCCCCGGGAGCAGTCGCGCGGTCGCGCCGGCCACGTGCCCGGCGAGCCAGTGCCCATGCTCGAAGGGCACCATCCGGTCCTGGTCGCCCTGCCACACGGAGACTGGAGGTGCGATGGCCGCGAGGTCGAGACCCCAAGGCGCGAGAAAGGCCAGATCGTCCTCGCGCCATCCTGCAACGCCCGTGCTCACCGCAGCACGAAGGATGGCAGCCATCCAGTCGGCGAACTCGCCGGTCAACGACGCGCGGTCGACGTCGGAGATCAGGTCGCCCAAGGCTACGGCGACGTCGGCCGCCGTGATCTGGGTCAGCTCGGCCGCTGCCGTCTCGAGCCACGTGTTGACATCCTCCCGGCCATGAATGACCGGGATTCCTACCGTGCCGCTCACGCGGCACCTTGGTGGGTTCTCGCTTCACAGGCCGCCGCTGGGACAAGTCCCAGTCTGACGCCGCCTCCACGAGCATTTACGGTCTCCGCCAGCCCGGCGGCGACCTTACGACCTTCAACCAGTATGTTCCTGGCAGCATTCACGTCCCGATCGTGGGTGACGCCACACTCAGCACAGGTCCAGGTCCTGACCTCGAGGGGCTTCTTGCCTGAGTTGGACCCACACCCCGAACAGAGTCGGCTTGACGGGAACCAGCGACTGACCTTGACCACTGTGCGGTGGCAACGGGTCGCCTTCTCCTCCAACAACCGCACCAATATCGACCAGCCGGCATCGTGGACCGACTTCGCCAGCCGGGTCCGGGCGAGCCCGCACACGGCCAGGTCCTCCACGTAGATCGCTTGGTTATCGCGAACGATGCGGTGAGCCAGCTTGTGATGTGAGTCCAGGCGGGTATCCCGGACCTTGCGATGCTGGACAGCTACCCGGCGTACCGCCCTGGCGCGCCTCTTCGATCCCTTCGTCTTCCTGGCCAGTGACTTCTGTGCCCTGGCCAACGCCCGGGCCTTCCGACGCAGGTAGCGAGGATTCTCGACGACCTCACCAGTGGACAAGACGGCGAGGCTCGTAAGGCCCAGGTCGATCCCAACATCGTTGCCGGTCTGCGGTAGCGGTGTGTCTGCCACCTCGACCACAAACGACGCGTAATACCGGCCATCCGCCTCTCTGATCACCGTCACACTCGACGGCACAGACGGCAGGACGCGCGACCACACCAAACGAACATCCCCGACCTTCGCCACCCGCACCCCGCCGGCAGTGATGCCGAAGCCGTTACGGGTCAGCCGGATCGACTGCCTGTTGTCCTTACGAGACCGGAACCTGGGGTGCCCAACCTTGCGGCCTTTGCGCGTGCCGGACAGGGAGTCGAACCAGTTCTGGTACGCACGGCGCGCGTCCTGGCAAGCCTGCACCAAAGCAACCGACGCGACCTCGGCCAGCCACTGCCGCTGCGGTGTGGTTTTGGCCAGGGTCACGACCCTGCGCTGCACCTGCGTGTCGCTGATCCTCTCACCGGCCGCGTACACGTCCTGACGGGCGCGCAGCGCATCGTTGAAGACCACCCGGGCGCAGCCAAACGTCCGGGCCAGCAACACAGCCTGGCCAGGGGTCGGGTAGGCGCGGTAGCGGTAACGAACGAGCACCCGCTCAACGTAACGTCGCCCACTGACAACGCCATTGCTGTCCGTGTCGACGTCCCACCTCAAGCGGCTATCCCGGACCTAAAGGACCGGGCTTGCGCCGCCCAAAGGCGCGGTCAGCGGCTGCTCGCCCCGTAGCGCGACCCCGAACTCCTCGTGGTTCTCCTTCCCCATGCCCGCCAGCCAGTCCAGGCCCTCAGCCGAGTAGGGGGCCACTCCCGCGATCGTGGCCGCCGCCTTGCACCGCGACGGCAGCAGAGCGGCGCACGCCAGCGCGTGTGGGCCACCACCTGACCAGCCGGCGGTGACAAATGTGCCCGCCCCAAGGTGGTCAAGGATCGCAGCAACATCGGCAGCAGCGTCCGCGACCGTGCGTCCCGGATGCGGGTCCGAGCCGGCATAGCCCGGGCGGGAGTACGTCACGTAACGAAGACCGCGGCCGGTGACCGCATCCACTGCGGGCCCGAACGGGACGGCTGCCGACGGCGTGCCCCCATGAAAGACGAACGTCAAGCCGTCGGTCGGGCCCGTCGATACGACGTCGAGCCGTCGCCCACCGCTGAGCACCTGTTCATGAAGAATGTCGGGCACCCCAGCAGCATGGCACGGCGCGCCCTCTCTCATCGGCGTCACGCCGGCGACCTTCGTCGTCTCTGCGTCAAATCGACGTCGCCCACCACTGGTGACAGTCCACCACTGGTGACAGTCCCACCCACACTGTCGTGGCGGTGAACTGAGTGGTGACCGGGGTGCTACTGCATTTCGAGTCGCTCGTACGCGAGCGTGAGCCCTTCCATCGCAACGTCGCTGCGACGTGCGTTGAAAGGGCCGCTCACATGCTTGATGACCCGCGCGCGTAGGAGCTTCCACTCCTGCACAACCGACGTGTGGTCTTCGCTCATCAACTGCACGCTCACCGTGCGATAGGCGGCTTCGTTCCCGTTGCGGATGTCGTTGAGCCACTGATACAGGTCCAGTGAGCCAATGATCCCGCGCTTGAGCGTGACGTCCGGATAGCGCGCGAGGCCGGTGAGCTTGCGGACGCCGTTCTCCTTCTCGTTGCCGTTCCGGTACTCGATCACGTCCACCGACAGGCCGATCTCACTGCACTCCTGGAAGCCGGCCTGCGGGCCGTCGGTTGCACCCGTGCCGAGATCGACGAGGAAGTTGAACTGCGCGTACGGGCGGTCGCGTTGCACGGCCATATCAGGCTCCTTCAGACTTCGTGCGAGAACGGGACGAGGTGGACGGCGGCCTGTCCGTTTCGGCAAGCCAGACCAGGTCGTCGTAAGCGAGCTCGAGCTCCTCTATCGCGACGTCATTTCCTGCGGCATTGAAGGATGGCCCCGACCAACGGCACGGCCACGCACCCTCGAGCCGCCACGAGTTGACGACTCCACCCCCGGCCGCATCGAGCTGGTGGATCATGACCGGGCGACGATCGTCCTTCCCACCCATGATCTCCCTACGCCAGTCGTAGAGCTCGGTCGAACGCGTCAACGCCCGCCGCAGCACAACAGTCTCGAATCTGTGTGACCGCCCCTCCGGCGGGAGTGTCACGTCGGTCTCCGAGCTGAGTCGGCCGACCTCGGAAAAACCGAGCTCGCTCGGGCCGATCAGGACACGGAAGTGACCCGTTCCGAGCAGTGGCGGGAGTTCGCGACGTGGCATATCGGTGACGACCGTACTCCGCCACCGCGGTGTTGTGAACTATCAGGCCGGAGTGTCCAGGCCCCTGGCGATCGCAAAGCGGACGAGCTCGATGCGGTTGTGCAGCTGCAGCTTGTTGAGTGTGTTCTGGACGTGGTTCTGCACGGTCCGGTGTGAGATGAACAGGTGCGCACCGATCTGCTTGTAGGACATGCCGGTCGCCACCAGCTTGAGCACCTCGGTCTCGCGGCCGGTCAGCTCGGGCACCTCGCGGCCGTTCTTGACGAGCGGCTCGGCGGCCAGCCGGCGGAACTCCCCAAGTACGAGCCCAGCCAGGCCCGCCGTAAAGACGGCCTTGCCCCGTGCCGTCGCCCGGACCGCGTCGAGGAGCTCCTGGCGGCCGGCGGACTTGAGCAGATAGCCGGTCGCGCCGACCTTGACCGCCTCGAGAACATCGCGCTGCTCGGCACTAGCCGACAGGATCAGCACTTTGGTCGGAACCTGCGCCTTGACGATCGCCGCGCACACCTGGTCGCCCCGTAGTCCCGGGAGGTTGAGGTCGAGCACGAGCACGTCGGGTCGCGTGGCCAGCGTCCGATTAACCGCGCTGTGACCGTCGTCAGCGGTGGCGACGACGTTGAACCCGGCGTCGGTCAGGTCCCGGGCCACGGCTTCGCGCCATATCGGGTGGTCATCGGCCACCACCACGCTCAGGGTGGTCGCGTCCGAGCTGTCGCTTTCGGTCGCTTCTTCTGATCCCGTCACGACACTTCTTCTGATCCCGTCACGACACGGACCCCTTCTTGGACACGGTGAGCTCGAGGCACGTGCCGGCCCCCGGTCTCGAGTCGATGATGGCAGTCCCCCCGAGGTCTCTCATCCGCCCCCCGATGCTGTTGGCCACCCCCAGGCGGCCGTTCACGGCCGCCTGGGCCAGGCGACCCGCGGGCACACCGACGCCGTTGTCCCGGATGGTGACGGCGACGTCCGTGCCCTTGTCCTCGATCAGCACCCACGCCTGCGCCTCGACACCCGCGTGACGGCGGACGTTGTCGAGCGCTGCACCGACCGCAGCCGCGAGCTCGTCGGCAACCCGACGATCCAAGAGCACTGGCTCGGCGGGCGGGATGACATTGACTGCGCCCTCGGCGTAGCGGCCCAGCACCTGCCGCAGATCAACCACTCCCCCCACCACCGCGGCCACGTGTGGCCCGCCCGTTCTGGGTGTGCTCGGGACATTGCTGACAAGAGTCCGCAGCAGCCGTTCCTGGTCGGCCGCCATCGAGCCGAGCTCACGAGCCTCGCCGCCCAGGTCGACGCCACGCCGGTGGATATAGGACAGGGTCTGCAGCACGCCGTCGTGAACGGTGCGCGCCAGCCGATCACGCTCGTGCACCTCGGCCTGAACCCTCAGCGCCTCGCTCAGCGCCGCGTGCCCATCCCGGGTCAGATCAGCGCAGTAGCCGATGCAGCAGCCGAGCAGCACCAGAATCACGATGTTGTTGATGGTGCTCTCGCGGGCCACGCCGACCTCGACGACGTCGGCCACACCGACGAAGAACGCTGCGAGCATCCCGGCGCGCCAACCCTTGAGCACGGCCCAGGCCACCACTGCGGCAGCCGGCCAGAACCCGGGCAGAGTCTTGGCCCCACCGACGATCACCTCCGGAGTGTCCACCAGGCGGGTGATCATGATTGCGCCACAGGCCAGCACCAGCTCGATGCCGACGACCCACGTGTTGCGCGTTCGGTACAGGAGCATGCTCACTGTCCAGGCCCCGAGCACCCCCAGCACGAGCCAGGCCAGCCAAGGCCGCGCCATGTCCTGGTCACGGACATAGGCGGAGTAGACGGCATACAGCCAGGCGAGGGGTCGGAACACGTCCAGCCCGCGCCAGAGTGCGGTGACCACCGTCGGCTCTGCCGTGACGGCGGGCCGTTTCCCCCAGGATGACCTCACGCGCTAGCTGGCTGCGCGCTCATCGCCCTGCGACGTCGGCGGACGGCCCACGTCGTCCGGAGTCGATCCAGGTGCTCCAGGTGCTCCAGGTGCTCCACTGTCGTCATCGCTCTCCAGCGTGGCTCCGTCACCCTTGATGCTCTTGTCGATCTTGTCGATCTTGTCGGCGGCGTCTTGCTGCAGCACCTTTGCCTTGGCCCTGGCTGCGGCAAGCAACCGGTCCTTCATCGACGTGGCGTACATGTCGACATACTCCTGACGTGACAGGAGCATCAGCCCGTACATGAGCTCGTCGGTGATGGAGCGCAGGACGAACCTGTCATCCTCCATGCCTTCGTAACGGGAGAAGTCCAGCGGCTTACCGATGCGCACCCCGATGCGCATGATCTTGGGGACCCTCTTGCCGGCCGGCTGCGCCTTGTCCGTTCCGATCATGGCCACCGGCAACACAGGGCAACCCGCCTCCAGCGCCATCCTGGCCACGCCGGTGCGTCCGCGATAGAGCCGGCCGTCGGGCGAGCGGGTGCCCTCGGGGTAGATGCCGAGCAGCTCACCGCGGCGCAGAACCTTCAGGCCGCTGTTCAGTGCCGCCTCGCCGGCGCCCCCACCGGAGCGGTCGACCGACAGCTGGCCGGCGCCCTTTAAGAAGGCCGCCGTGGCCCGGCCCTTGATGCCACGACCCGTGAAGTAGTCGGACTTGGCCAGGAAGGTGACCCGGCGCGGAACCACAAGTGGCAAGAAGATGGAGTCGGAGAACGAGAGGTGGTTGCTGGCGAAGATGGCGGCGCCCTCGGTCGGGATGTTCTCCTCGCCCTCGACCCACGGGCGGAACAGCAACCTCATGATCGGCCCGAGCACGAGGGTCTTGAGCACCCAGTAGAACAACCCGGAACATCTCCCTCAGCTGAGAAACCAGACCCACTGCCGACGAACGAATCGTACGACACTATGCGCGGGTCGCGGGTCGTGCGAGGATTCCCGTACAAGGACCGCCGCGGTCTTCTCAAGAGCTCAGGAGTGTATCTGTGGCCATTCTGACCGGCGCCGAACCGTTCAGCCATGACGGATCCGATGTCGGCGTGCTGTTGTGCCACGGCTTCACCGGTACGCCGCAGAGCATGCGCCCGTGGGGCGAGTACCTCGCCGACAAGGGCTACACGGTGCACGGCCCGCTCCTGCCCGGACACGGCACCACCTGGCAGGAGATGAACCGCACTCGCTGGGAGGACTGGTACTCCTGCGTCGACACAGCATTCCGCGAGCTGCACCAGACCTGCGAACGTGTCGTGGTCTGTGGCCTCTCCATGGGCGGAGCTCTGGCCCTGCAGCTGGCCCAGGAGCACGGCCCCCGCATCGACGGCCTGGTCCTGGTCAACCCCGCGGTCAAGTTCGAGGACCCGCGCATCCGACTGCTGCCCGTCCTCAAGCACCTCGTGGGGTCGTTGGAGGCGATCGGCAACGACGTCAAGAAACCGGGCGTCACCGAGCTCGCGTACACCCGCACCCCGTTGAAGGCCGCCCACTCCCAGCTGGTCGCCTGGCAGTCGGTCATCCGCGACCTGCCCGAAGTCACCCAGCCTGTGCTGCTGCTGCGCTCACTCCAGGACCACGTCGTGCCCGCCTCGAGCTCAGCCATGATCCTGTCCAGGATCTCGAGCCGGGATGTCACCGAGATCCTGCTCGAGGACTCGTATCACGTTGCCACAATTGACAATGACGCTCCGCGCATCTTTGACGAGTCCGCCAAGTTCATCGAGCGCACGACCCTGACGTGAACGATCCCGAGCTTTGGCACCCGTCCGACGGCTTCGACGATGACGCGATATTCGCCGACATCATCGCTCACATCAACGATGACGAGGCGGAACCCGAGCGAACAACGCAGCCCCCTGCCGAGCAGACCGACGGGTCAAACGTTCATGAGGCAACCGACAAGACAACCCACGAGCCGACCGATCACGAGGCGACCGATCTTACCGATCAGGAGACGACCGATCAGGAGACGACCGATCGGGCTCCAGGTGACCATGACCAGTGGCCCATCAACCAGCCTCCGGTGCTGCCCACGCCGGGCGACCCACAAGCCGTTCCGACTCCGCAGGTATGGCGGGCGCACGAGGTGGACGACGAGTACGAGGAGCACTTCGAACCACCACCGATAAAGCCACTGCCGGTCGGCGACCTGCAGTTCTGGGCCATCATCGCCGGCATGGGTGGCGGGCCCTTAATGCTGCTGTACCTTGTGTTCTTCAACCGCGACGCGAGCAGCTACTGGATGCTCACCGCCATCGCCATGTCCGTCGGCGGCTTCGCCCTGCTGGTCTCACGCCTGCCGCGCACTCACGAGGATGACGACGACGACGGCGCTCGCCTTTGACGTTCGTCGGACCAGACGCCTCAGGCAGGGGCACCCACGAAAGGCCCGGATCCACTCAGGCGAGGTGTGACCCAGGTCAGTCGGCCGGCTATTCAGCCGGGTTCCGGGCGAGGTCCGCCGCACCGATCAGGCCTGCGTCATTGCCCAGCTGCGCGACCACGACACGAGCCTCCGGCCGGTATCCGCGGCCGGTCAGCTGCCGCTTGAACGTCTCACGCGCAGCGTTCAGCAACAGGTCACCGGCAGCGCTCACGCCGCCGCCGATGACGAACGTGCCGGGGTCGAAGGCCGCCGCCAGATTGGCGATACCGACGCCCAGCCAGTTGCCGATCTCGGCGAGAAGCTCGCGAGCCGTCGGGTCGCCATCGCGCGCGGCCTGCGTGATCAGTGGGCCGGTCAGGTTGCCGGGAACGCCATCGACGCGATCGAGCAGGTCGCTGGCCATCGGAGAGTTGGCCGAGAACATTGAGCGTGCTTCTCGCACCAGAGCGTTGCCGCTGGCGTACTGCTCCCAGCACCCGCGGTTGCCGCACTCGCAACGGTGACCGCCCGGCACTACCTGCATATGTCCGAACTCTCCGGCGATGCCGAAGCGACCCCGTTGCACCTCACCGTTGATCAGGATGCCGCCCCCGATGCCCGTGCCCAACGTGATCATCATGACGTGGCTCTCCCCCTGCGCCGCCCCGAACTTCCATTCGGCCCAGGCCGCCGCGTTGGCGTCGTTGTCCACGAAGATCGGCACCGCGACGCGCTTTTGGAGGGCCTCCCGGAGGGGTTCGTGCCGCCACGACAGATGTGGGGCGAACACCACTGTCGCCCGGTCCGCCGCGACAAAGCCGGCAGCGCCGATACCAACGGCGGCAACGGTCTCGGGCCCGACGATCTTCATCAGCTCAGCGACGACCTCGACGATCGTGCCCTCGACCACCGACGGACGCTTGGAACGATGCGGAGTGTCCCGGCGTGCGCGATGGGTGATGTTGCCATCGACGTCGACCACTCCGCCGGCCACCTTGGTGCCGCCGATGTCGATGCCAATAGCAAGCTTGCTGTTCATGTGCGAGCCCGAGCGGCCAGATCTGACTGCAGCATGGTGCAGGGCGTCCGCCCGGGGCTCATGTGCGAGCCCGAGCGGCCAGGTCTGACTGCAGCACGGTGCAGGGCGTCCGCCCGGGTCTCATGTGCGAGCCCGAGCGGCCAGGTCTGACTGCAGCACGGTGCAGGGCGTCCGCCCGGGGCTCATGTGCGAGTCCGAGCGGCCAGATCGGCGGCGCCGATCATCCCGGCGTCATTGCCAAGGCTCGCCAGAGCGAACCGGGCCTCCGGCCGGTGCCCGCGACCCGTCAGCTGGCGACGGAACGCGGCAAGAGCCGGATTGATCAGCAGACCCCCTGCCTCGGACACTCCCCCACCCAGAATGACCAGCTCGGGGTCGAGGATGGCCGCGACCGAGGCCAGGCCCTCACCGATCCACGCTCCGAGGTCGGCCAGCAGCTCGACCGCAGCTGGATCGCCCTCGACTGCTGCTCTGGTGACGTCTGGTCCGCTGAGCGCGGCGGGATCACCAGCGCACAGCTCCCCCAGACGAGCAGCGTGCGGTGTTCCGGAGATGACGAGCTCACGGGCCTCCCGTACCAGAGCGTTGCCACTGGCGTACTGCTCCCAGCAGCCGCGATTGCCACAACCACAACGGATTCCGTTCGGAACCACGCGCACGTGGCCCAGCTCTGCGGCCACGCCGAACGCCCCGCGCATGAGATCACCTCCGGCCACGATGCCGCCTCCGATGCCGGTGCCGACAGTGACCATCACCATGTCCTCCGCCCCAGCAGCGACTCCGAAACGGAACTCACCCCAGGTCGCGGCGTTGGCGTCGTTCTCGAGGGTGACGGGCAGGTCAAGGACCGACTCGAGATGCCGTTTGAACGGTTCGTCTCGCCACGCCAGGTTCGGGGCGAAGAGCACCCTGGACCCAGAACGGTCGATGAAGCCGGCGCAGGCGATGCCGACAGCGTCGATCGAGCACTCCAGGGACAGCTCCCGGACCAGATCGGCTACCTCCCGCGCGATGGCCGCAGGATCATGGGCCGGAGTGTCCTTGCGCCCCTTGGCCAGAATCACCCCGCTCCCGTCGATGACACCACCACTGATCTTGGTGCCACCGATGTCGAGCCCGATCGTCGCGCTCACCTACGTCAACCTTCGCTTTCGTCACCTACAGGAATGTCCTGGACCGTAGTGCGATCACCATCGGGACTGCCCGAAGCCGGCCTGGCGGAGGACGCCGGATCGGATGCCCGTGACCGCGTGGCCACGTCCCGCAGGCTGGCAGCCACAGCCAGGGCGAGGTCGGCCAGCAGATCCACGGTCTCAGGCCGGACCGATCGCAGCAACCCGATTCCCCGACATAACGGACAGATCCTGCAAGCGGTCGGGGTCTTATCGCTTTCGCCCCCACAAACGCTGCAGGTACCAGCCGAGGGCTCGTCCGCCGCCTCGGGGTCGTCTGCGGGGTGCGCGGCATGCGGCGCGTCGGGTCGCCCAGGCTCCTGAGCCCGCCCACCGGCATACGGGCTCGGGTCCTCACCGCGGCTGGAGGTCGAGCGTGCCATCGTGGCCATGTCCTCGATCAGCCGCGCGGCCTCCTGGGCAACCGTGCCGATCGCAGACGGGGGTTGCTCAGTCATACACGGGCCACACTTTCTCGTCCATTCACGGGCCACAATCTCTCGTCAGGAACGAACCGCACCCGAAGGGTCGCGTTCCGCACCACCGCACCCGTGACGACACACCGCCGCAGGACACTCGGCAGGGACAGCACCCGGCGATGGTCGGCCACCGATACGAGCAGCTCGTCGTCGCGTCGTTTGAGGTCTACCTCGGCAGCCGTCACCAACGGCAGCGGCAACGTCAGGAGGTAGCCGCCATCTTCAGGCCGCACAGTCATGCCCTGCGTGGGTGCTGTCGTCAGCACATCGCCCATCTCACCAGTGCGCGCACCCGCAAGCGCTGCGAGTGCGTCCGTGCCCACAGGCTCGTGCGAGAGGTATGGAGTGAGGACGATCGGCAGCGGATCAAAGGAGTTACGGACCTCGGACAGACCCCGTTGCTGGGCCTCATTCCAGCCGGCCAGCCACGGAGTGTCGGTAGATTCCCGACCCGACTCGCGAAAGCTCGCTTCTGGGGCATCCGCGGCGGGGGAGTCCGCCTGTGGGAAAACACGGTTGACCACGACCTGGTCCACGGCAAAACCGTAGAGCCGCAAAGAGGTCAGCGTCCGACGTGACTCGGCGATGACCACCCGCTCCGGGGTGAGCACCAATCGCACGGAGGTCGTGTCAGCAGTCAGGATCGACTGGATCTCACGCAGGGACTCGTGCCAACGACGCAAGGTCTCCAACACCTGCACCCCGGGCATCGGGAGCCCCGTGGCTGCCACGGCTGCGGGACGTAGCGAGCGCATGAGGCCTCGCTGGGCCGGCATGAGCCGCTCAAGGTGCCAGGTCAGTGCCTCGGGCAAGGCCAACAACCGCAACGTCTCCGCAGTCGGCGCACAGTCGACGACCACCAGGTCCCAGGGGCCGGACTCGACCTGCGTCCGCAGCTCGAGCAGCGCGACGATCTCGTCGGCACCGGGGAGCTCGGTCAGCTCGTCAGCCACCACCGGGTCGATACCGAGGCCCTTGAACACGGTCAGGAGATAGTCCTGCACCGACCGCCAGGAGCGCCGGACGCTATGCGAAGCACTGAGCTGCAAGGCAGACAGGCCAGGTTCGACCTCGACCACAGGGTCGGGGTCGTCAGGTGCGGTCACCAGGTCAACACCCAGAGCGTCACCGAGCGAGTGCGCCGCGTCGGTCGACATGACCAAGGTCTTGATGCCCTGACGGGCGGCTTGTACGGCGGTTGCCGCGGCCGTCGTCGTCTTGCCGACCCCGCCTTTGCCGGTGAAGAGAACGACTCTCACGAGATGCCCCAGCGCCGGCTCAAGCCTCGACGTGTTTCTTCAGTTCCTTCAGCGCGGCATCGATGATGACCTTCTCCGCCTTGCGCTTGAGCATGCCGAGCATGGGGATCTTGACGTCCACCGACAGCCGGTAGGTGACCGCCGTACCCGCGCCGTTGGCCTCAAGGGTGTAGGAGCCGTTCATCGCCTTGAGCACCTGGGCGCTGACCAGGATCCACGAGACCACCCCGGTGCCGTCGTCAGACACGTCCCAGTCGTACTCCAGGACGTAGGTGTCCTTGATGGCACCGGCAGAGAGGGTGAACTCGACCTGGTCGGCCCATCCGTCCCCGTCTTCGGAGATCACCGCGACCTTCTTTACCTCGCCAGCCCATTCGGGATAGCGCTCGAAGTCGGCAATGACGTCGAGAACCGCCCCCGGCGCGGCGGCGACGACGATGCTGGACTCAGTGCGATCGGCCATGCGCGAAGGCTACCTTGCGATCTGGGCCACCACGCCATACGTCTGCCGGGTGACCGGCGCTGCCTGTCGCCAGTACTTCACCGTGGCGACCTGACGGCGACCTGACCTGCGAGATTGGCGACGGGCGATGCACCGGAGACCTCCTGGTCGGACTAGGGTTCGCGGGCACGCATCATCAAAAAGCCCAAGGAGGTTGCGTGAAGCACATCTCGGTCCCCCCGCTCGTGACACCCCGGGTCGAAGGCAACCTCTCGGACCTGCCGGTCCGCAGCGGGCTCGCCCGGCCTCACCATGTGGCGTTCAGCAAGCCGTCGTCGGGCACCTGGGTCGACGTCACGAACGCGGAGTTCCTCGCCGACGTCCGCACGCTCGCCAAGGGCCTGATGGCTTCAGGGGTCGGCCTCGGAGAACGCGTGGCGATCATGAGCAAGACGCGCTATGAGTGGACCCTGGCTGACTTCGCCGTGTGGACCGCCGGTGCGGTTTCCGTGCCAATCTATGAGACGTCCTCGGCCGCGCAGATCAGCTGGATCGTCAGTGACGCCGGGTGTGCTGCCCTGATCCTGGAGACTCCGGCGCATACCACCACCCTGGCCGGGGTGCGCGGCGACCTACCCGACCTTCGTGATGTGTGGCAGATCGACGCCGGAGGGCTCGACGATCTCAGGGCGGCCGGTCGCGAGATCACAGATGAGGCGCTTGAGTCCCGTCGCGGCCAGGTCCGTCGTGCCGACATCGCCACGATCATCTATACCTCAGGGACGACCGGGCGCCCCAAGGGATGCCAGCTCACCCACGACAACTTCATGGCGCTGACCGAGAACACGGTTGAACGGATCCAGGAGGTCGTTGCAGCGGAGGGCGCGTCGACGCTGTTGTTCCTGCCCCTCGCCCACGTGTTTGCGCGATTCGTCCAGGTTCTCTGCGTCCAGTCCGGGGTCCGGATGGGTTACAACTCTGACATCAAGAACCTGCTCGCCGACTTCCGGACCTTCTCCCCTACGTTCATCCTGTCGGTGCCGCGCGTCTTCGAGAAGATCTACAACTCCTCGGAGCAGAAGGCCGCCTCCGAGGGCAAGGGCAAGATCTTCCGGACCGCGGCCGCGACGGCGATCGCCTGGAGCGAGGCACAGGATGACGGCAAGCCGGGTGCGCTGCTCAAAGCCAGGCACGCGATGTTCGACAAGCTGGTCTACAGCAGGCTTCGTGCCGCTTTGGGCGGCAAGATCTCGTATGCCGTGTCCGGTGGCGCCCCGCTGGGTCCCCGTCTCGGCCACTTCTACCGTGGGATCGGGCTCATCGTGCTCGAGGGCTACGGACTGACCGAGACCACAGCGCCAGCAACCGTCAACACTCCCGACCTGATCAAGATCGGCACCGTCGGACCCCCGCTGCCTGGCGTCTCCATCCAGATCGCGGATGACGGTGAGATCCTGGTCAAGGGCAACAACGTCTTCTCGGCCTACCGCAACAACGAGACCGCCACGCAGGAGGCGATCGTGGACGGATGGTTCCATACCGGCGACGTCGGGGAGCTTGACCACGAAGGGTTCCTGAGGATCACCGGTCGCAAGAAGGAGATCCTGATCACCGCTGGCGGCAAGAACGTCGTCCCGTCGTTCCTTGAGGACCGCCTGCGCGCTCATCCGCTGGTATCCCAGTGCATCGTGGTCGGCGACCAGAGGCCCTTCATTGGCGCACTGGTCACCCTCGACGCCGAGATGCTCTCCCCCTGGGCCAGGAACAATGGCCTGCAGGGTCTCTCCCTGGATGAAGCCCGCACGAACGAGATCGTCCACGCCGAGATCACGAGGGCGGTCGACGACGCGAACAAGGCGGTCAGCAAGGCCGAGTCGATTCGCAAGTTCACGGTCCTGGCCGGCGACTTCACCGAGGACAACGGCTACCTGACCCCTTCGCTGAAGCTGAAGCGCAACATGGTGATGAAGGACTACGCGTCCGAGGTGGAAATGTTGTACGCCGGCCCCAAGGAATGACCGTCCGGCACTGACCGCACCACAGCGGCGTCATCGGTGCCCATCTGATCGGTGCCCGTTCATCGGTGTCGCTGGTCGCGCTGCCAGGTTTGCGCCTGGGCAATGCGCCAGACCGGGTCGGGATGGGTGGCGAACATGACGGTCTGCCACCAGCTCGAGTCGAGCCGACTGAGATTACTCGTGGCCAGGTCGTGCTGCATCCGAATGAACGCGGGGACGTTGTCGGTGGCCTGGAGGGCATACACGTCGGCGCTCGCCTCGATTCGTCGACTCACCAGATTGCTGATCGGGGCCGCCGCGTAAGGGGCTGTCGTGGCGATGGCCAGCAAGAGCACAACGCCTCGCACGAGGTCGCCGCTCCGATCGACCTGAGGTGCGAAGATCCGCCGTCCCCGGGTCGTGCTGAGTGCGAGAGCCAGGACCAGCACGAAGGCCCCCACGCCGACGGCGCCGATCAGCGTCCCGCGCAGGACGTCCTGGTGCTTGACATGGCCCAGCTCGTGGGCGACCACCGCGATCACGGCATCGGGGTCACTCTTGGCGCGAGCCACCAGCGTGTCATCGAGCACCATCCAACGAGTCGCGCCGAAGCCGGACACGTGCGCATTCTCGCCGGTCGTCCGGATGGATGCGTTGGACACCGCGACCTTGATGTCCGGGAACCCTTCAGCGGAAACCAGCCGCTCGACGCGCTGCCTCAACGGGCCGTCGGGAAGCGGCAGGTGAGCGTTGAATGCCGGCTCCACGACAATCGGATAGACCAAGGCACCAAGAACCGTCACCACCGCCGCGGCCCCGGCGAGCAGCCAAGGCCACCGCGTCGGAGCCCGCCGGACCAGCCACAGCGCAAGGGAGATACCGAGGCCCGTCACCGAGCAGGCCAGAGCCAGGGCCAGGGCTTGATCACCCAGCCACGCCGACCAGCCTTGGGTCGAGAGACCGAATCTGCGTAGCTCCAGCTCGGAATGCACTGACGCGGGTGCTGCCACCGCCCATTGCAGAATGGCCACACCCACGACCACAGCCAGAATCAGCCCGAAACGCCGAATCCCGTTCACCACGCTCGAAGAGGCCCGCAAACGGGTCGATCGGGAGAACACCGCCAGGACACCCCAGGGCACCGCGACGACCAGCGCGACGGCGAGGTAGGGCCAGACGCCAAGGGCTGACCGGAAGCGGACCGCCCTGTCGATCTCGCCGGCGGTGAACGCGGCGTGCAGGTCCGGATGAAGCCCGCTGCCCCCGGCGCCGAGGGGCTGCCATGGAGTCAGCAACCCCAATGCGAGCCCGAGGACCCCCCACGTCGCCAGGCACGTGTACAACAGCCGTCGGCGATTCATCCTCGGGGGTGCGCAAGAGTCTGCAGGTAGCGCTTCCAGCCATCGACGAACTGCGACTCGGTCACCCCAAAGCTCTGGGGAAACGCTGACGCCGCACGGGCGTCGGGATCGATCCGGACCGCTCGGTCCACCGTCGGGCTCCCGGCGATCGCACGATAGAAGGCAACCACCCTGGCCCGGCCATAGAGGTCAACCAGACGAGACACTGCCAGCCACGACCCGGAGTAGGCCGGCGCGATCGTGGTCCTGGACGGGTCGAAGTCGGCCGCAGCTGGCAATGCCTTGGGGCCCTTGCCCGCACGCACGAGGGAGAGCAGCCCACTGGCCACGCGTTCGCGCGGGAGGTCGAGACCCGAGTACCCGACGTAGTCGGCCATACCCTCCGACAACCAGGTCGGGACCGGGCTCGTCGTCGACGAACGGGCTGCGACATGTGTCACCTCATGGGTGATGACTACTCGTCGGCCGGCGGGCTGCAAGGCGGTGAACGCCTTGGGGTTAATGACAACCTCGTCCCCTTGGGCCCGCCGGCCGGGATCGATCACCCCTTGGGCGACGGCAGCCACCTGATCGAGCTCCTTGTCGCCAGAACGCAACAGCAGTCTGGCGAACTCCGCCCTGGTGGACGGCGTCACGAGGACCACGTGAGCGTTCCAGTCCGTCCCCCACACGCCCCTGACCCGGCGAACGGCCGAGTCCGCAATCGCGCTGTAGGCACGCATGCGTGCCTCGGGGGCGTTGCCGATCACGATGCCGGACCCGCCGCGCAGCACTTTCAGTCCTGGCAGGTCCCACAGCTGAAATGCGGTGGCGCCGTCTGTGTCGTCGGCAATGCGCCAACCGCCGGGTCGTTGCACCAACGTGTACGTCGCCTCAAAGGATCGTGGCACCCGGTCAAATCCGGCCAACGAGTAAGTCCCCGGGACTGTGGCCACCCATGCCTTGGGCCCCACCTGCCGGCCGCGCGCCGCGGCGAGCGCGGGGGCCAGCTGCACCGTGCCGTAGGAGAACTGGCCGAGCGGGAGCCTGATCAGGTTGTCGTACGCCACAGACTGGCGCCCCCCAAACGCCGAGCCAGGAACGTCCACCGTGGCCATCCACGCGCGCTTGTTCCTGGCCTTTACGGCCGCGGCGCGGCTTGAGAGCAGAACCTGGGCAGCTGCCATCCGAGTCCCCTGGTCGTCCACCGTTCGAGCCGAGGACGCGACCTGGTTCGTCCTGAGGCCTCCGAGTCCTCCGAGTCCTCCGAAACGCGCGAAGCCTGCGAAGCCTGCGGCGAAGCCGGCGCACAACGCGATCGCCGTGACACGCCTGACCCTCATCGCGCCATCGTAGGTCGCGTCGCGATCGTGGGTCGCGTCGCGATCGTGCGCCGCGGCGTCCTCGTCCCAGCCTCAGCGTCCCAGCCTCAGCCGACGGCACGGACGGCGCGCCAGTGCTTCACCGTCTCGCGTCGCGCGTGGAGGCCCGCCGCAGCCTCAGGGTTAACCAGCCCGGCGCCGACGAACATGGACACCGCCCTGTTCTCCGCAACATCCAGGAGAAGCTCGGTAGGCAATGTGAGCTCGGTAGGCAATGTGAGCTCGGTAGGTAATGTGAGCTCGACCGACCCGGGTGCGAGCAGCACTGTGACAGCACAGTCGTCACATCGCTGGCCGCGCACCGGACATGTCCTGCAATCGACGATCATCGCTGGCCCTCCGTACTACGTATCAGTCCACCTCGGTCGTGGATTCAGCTGACGAACCATCTTGGTTGCGCCGTCTGAGGAAACGCTAGGCCGCAGGTCTGACAACCGTCCTGATCTCTGTCCCCGCCCACCGCTATCCAGGGCCGGTGGCAGCGCGCCTGCCGGACCCTGTCAGCGGCAGCACCTAACGTCGTCGACATGCAAGGCGTACAGGGCACACTCGACGAGCTCGGCACCCCTTTGGCCGACGTCACCTTCGTCGTCGTCGACCTTGAGACGACCGGAGGCAGCCCGGAAGGCGCACACATCACCGAGTTCGGGGCGGTCAAGATCCGAGGCGGCGAGGTGATCGGCGAGTTCCAGACCCTGGTCAACCCCGCTGAACCGATCCCCGCCTTCATCTCGGTCCTCACCGGCATCACCGATCGGATGGTGGCCGACTCGCCCCGGATCGACAGCGTGTTTCCTGCCTTTCTCGAGTTCGCCCGCCACAGCGTGCTCGTTGCCCACAATGCGCCCTTCGACATCTCCTTCCTCAAGGCCGCCGCGTCGCTCACCGGATACAGCTGGCCGTCCTTTCGCGTGATCGACACAGCCCACCTGGCCCGACAGCTGATCAGCAAGGACGAGGCGCCCAACCGCAAGCTCGGGACGCTGGCGCGGCTCTTCGGCGCTGAGACAACCCCGGATCATCGTGCGCTGCACGATGCCCGCGCCACCGTCGACGTCCTGCACGGGCTACTCTCCCGAGTCGGTGGCCTCGGCGTCGTCACCCTTGAAGAGCTCAGCACGTTCTCGTCGCGCGTCAGCTCGACCCAGCGTCGCAAACGTCACCTCGCCGAGGGGCTGCCTTCGGCGCCGGGCGTCTACCTGTTCAAGGACAGCCAGGGACGCGTCCTCTACGTGGGCACCTCACAGGACATCCGGCGCCGGGTTCGGACGTACTTCACCGCGTCGGAACAGCGCACCCGGATGGCCGAGATGGTTGGCATCGCGGCCAGTGTGACACCGGTGGTCTGCGAGACCACTCTGGAGGCGCAGGTTCGCGAGCTTCGTCTTATCGCCCAGCACAAACCGCGCTACAACCGCCGCTCCCTGAACCCCGAGCGGGCACCCTGGGTCAAGCTCACCGTCGAGCCCTTCCCGCGGCTGAGCATCGTGCGAGAGGTCAAGGCTGACGGCGCCCGATACTTCGGCCCCTTCAGCTCCCGCCTGGGTGCCGAGTCCGCTATCGCGGCGGTCCACGAGGTGCTGCCGTTGCGTCAGTGCACCAAACACCTGTCAGCCAAGGGCCTTTCGGCCGACTGCGCCCTGGCCGGCATGGGGCGCTGTGGCGCCCCTTGCACGGGCGACCAGAGCGTCAAGGACTACGCCGTCATCGTCGATCGGGCCGCCGAGATGATCGCAGGCGACTCGCGCGAGGTCGTCGGAGCCTTGCGCCAACGGATGAGCAGCCTCTCCAGCCAGGAACGCTACGAGGACGCTGGCGCGGTCCGTGACCGGCTGCTGCACCTGGTTCGGGCGACAGCACGCGCTCAGCGCATCGCGCCCATGGCGAACAGTGCCGAGATCATGGCAGCGCGACCGAGATCACAGGGCGGCTGGGAGGTCATCTGCGTCCGCTTCGGGCGGCTCGCTGGCACCGCCGTCACTCCCCGAGGTGCCGACCCACGCCCATATTTCGAGGCCTTGGCGGCAAGCGCCGAGAACGTGACCCCCTCCCCTGGGCCTGCCCCGTCCGCATCAGCCGAGGAGACCGAGAAGGTCCTGCGCTGGCTCGAGTCCACCGGCGTCCGCATGGTTGCCATCGATGGTGAGTGGACCTGCCCGGTGCACGGAGCCGGCGCAGCCCGCGACAACCTGGATCCTGATCACACGGCATACAGCGAGGTGGTGAGATACAACGAGCTGGTGAGTTGCGACGAGCCCAGCGACCCCGGGCTCCGCCATCGCCCACCCGCTGCCGTGCTGGTGGTTCCTGTGACTCCGGGAGGTCCCAAGGCGCTGGTAGCACCCACGACTGCTTGAGCCGCGGGCTAGGGTGAGATCGTGATTTCCGCCATCATCTTGATCAACGCCGAGGTCGACCGTATTCCCGAGGTTGCCGCCGCCATAGCCGAGCTTGACGGCGTCAGCGAGGTCTACTCCGTCACGGGGGATGTCGACCTCATCGCCATCGTGCGCGTCCGCCACCACGAGGAGCTGGCCGACGTCATCGCCGACCAGCTCAACAAGGTCAGAGGTGTTCTGGGCACGCAGACCCACATCGCGTTCCGGACCTACTCCAAGCACGACCTCGAGGCGGCTTTCAGCCTCGGCCTGGACGACGCCTGAGCTGCCCAGCCTTTGGCATGGGACGCCCGAGACCTATGTG
>DHJN01000096.1:21346-26726 GCA_002404345.1 Actinobacteria bacterium UBA4719
GGTATGGGACGCCCGAGACCTATCTGGACGCCTGAGCCTTATCCGCGGGTCGCGGTGACCCACCGCTGCAGCACAGCAGTAGCGCTTCCGTCATCGATCGCCGCGCTGGCACGGTCCATCCCGGCCTGCAATGCAGCGATGAAGTCGGCCTGGCCCTCACCCCGGTCAGGCACGGTGAGCGCCAACGCAACCCCGGCGTTGAGCACGACGGCGTCCCGCACAGGCCCCAGCGCGCCCGCGAAGACGTCACGGACGACCTGGGCGTTGGATGCCGCGTCCGCCCCTCGCAAGCTCTCCAGAGGGTGCACCTCCAGTCCGACCCACGCAGGATCCAGGCTGTACTCGCGGACGACACCGCTGCGCACCCACCAGACCCTCGAGGTCGTGGAGATGGTGAGCTCGTCCAGGCCGTCGTCGCCGCGGAAGATGGCAGCGTCCTTACCTCGTCGCGCGAACACACCGGCCATCAGCGGTGCCATCCGCGCGTCCGCGACACCCACCGCGGCATACGTCGGCTGTGCAGGGTTGGTGAGCGGGCCCAGGAAGTTGAAGGCAGTACCGATACCGAGGTCACGACGTGCCGCCGCGGCGTGACGCATCGAGGGGTGGAACTGCTGAGCAAAACAGAACGTGATGCCGGCTTGCTCCACGACGGCGGCCACGTCCGCGGGGCCCAACGTCAGGTTGATGCCGAGCGCCTCGAGGACGTCAGCAGAACCGGAGGAAGAGGATGCGGCCCGGTTGCCGTGCTTGACGACTCGCACCCCGCTGGCAGCCGCTACGAGGGCGGCCATCGTCGAGATGTTGACGGTGTGGGCGCGATCTCCGCCAGTGCCGACGATGTCAAGCGTCGTCCCCTCAACGTCGATCCTGCTTGCGTGCGCCAACATCATGTCGGCCAGTCCGCGCATCTCGTCGACGGTCTCGCCCTTTGCGCGCAAGGCCATGAGGAACCCAGCCACCTGCGCCGGACTCGCCTCACCGCTCATGATCTGGTCCATGGCCCAGGCGGACTCAGTGGTACCCAGATCATGTCGGGAAAGCAGCGTGGTGAAGATCGTCGGCCAGGTCATCGCATCGCCGGCCGATGGCGGAGCCGTCACCGGCTAGGCGCTGGTGCTGGTGTTGGTGGTCGAGGCGCCCACCCTGCGGCCGAGCTCGGCGACCGCGCCTGCCACCGCGATCGGGTCGAGCGGGTGTGGCACCGCCAGATCGGCCTGGGACCACGCAGCCAGCCAGCCGTCCTGCGGCCGTCCGGTCAGCACCAGCACCGGTGGGCAGCTGAAGATCTCGTTCTTGAGCTGGCGGCACAGTCCGAGACCACCCGTGGGCGCCGCCTCACCGTCCAGCACCAGCAGGTCGAACTCTCCGGTCTCCACGGCCTCGATCACGGCGGCCGCTGTGGCGCACTCGCGCCACGTGGTCACCTCGACGTCGCGCGCAGGCCGACGACCGACCGCAACACGCACAGCGTCGCGGGTTGCGATGTCGTCGCTGTAGAGCAGTACCGACAGTTGGTATGGGGTACCCGACGATGCCGGGTCGGCGGAAGAGGACGACGGTCGGCGTGCGGAGCCGGTCGGAGCCGAGCCTGCACTAGAAGGGGTCGGCGTAGCGTGCGAATCGGTCATATGGCAGATGGTACCGGTGCCTCTTTTCGTGCGGCGGCACACCCATCCACGGTTTGCTAATGCAATACGAACCCGGATAGGGCAATAATGGCGCCTGTGGCGACCGCATCCGCAGTTAAGTCAAGCAGCCCGAGCCCCTCCTCGGGCCCCATACCCGGCCATGGCCCGGTGACGCGACCCAACATGGTGGCTGTGGGGACCATCGTGTGGCTGGCCAGCGAGCTGATGTTCTTCGCGGGTCTGTTCGCGATGTACTTCACGATCCGCTCGGTCTCCCCGGGGCTGTGGGGGGAGCGGACGGACCTTCTCAACGTCCCCTTCGCGACCGGCAACACGATGATGCTGGTCATCTCCTCGGTGTGGTGCCAGCTCGGCGTCTTCAAGGCAGAGCACGGCCAGCCGGCGCGCACCGGCTCGTTGCTGCGGTTCAGGCAATGGGGCATGCGCGAGTGGTACGTCCTGACCTACATCTTCGGCTCCATCTTCATCGCCGGTCAGGTCACCGAGTACGCCCGCCTGATCCATGACGGAGTGACCATCTCCTCCGACGCCTACGGCTCGGTCTTCTACCTCACCACCGGCTTCCACGGCCTGCACGTCACCGGTGGCCTGATCGCCATCCTGCTGATCATCGGGCGGACCTTCACGACCCGTCGCTACACTCACGCCCAAGCCACCGGCGCCGTCGTGACGTCGTACTACTGGCACTTCGTCGACGTCGTGTGGATTGCCCTGTTCTCCACGATCTATCTGCTCAAGTGATGCACCTCTTCTCCCGCGGCGTCCGCACCGAAGACAGGAACATCCCGTGAACGCACTGGCCTCCCATCGCCGTCATCCGGCCGCGATCGCGATCCTGCTGCTGTTCGGGCTTGTCGCCACCGGAGGGCTCTACTCCCTGCTGGCCCCCAAACCCGCGCAGGCCGCTGTGGCAACTGCAGGGGACGTGAACGCCGGCAAGAAGCTGTTCCTGGCCAACTGCGCCACCTGCCACGGCCTCACGGGCTTGGGCGGCCTGATCGGCCCCAACCTGGCTGGCGTAGGCGCCGCATCGGTTGACTTCCAGGTCGGCACCGGCCGTATGCCGCCCACCGGGCCCACGATCCAGGCCGCCCGCAACAAGAACGTCAAGTTCTCCGACGAGCAGATCGCGTCGCTGGATGCGTACGTGGCCTCGCTCGCCCCCGGCCCGTCGATTCCCGATGACCAGCAAGCCAAGGGCGATGGCAACGTCGCCCACGGCAACGAGCTGTTCAAGGTCAACTGTGCGATGTGCCACAACTTCGCCGGCTCGGGGGGCGCGCTGACCCTTGGCAAGTTCGCACCAAGCTTGCGGAACGTCACCGGCAAGCACATCTTCGAGGCCATGCTGACCGGGCCTCAGTCGATGCCGGTCTTCAGCAACAACAACCTGTCCGCCGCTGACAAGAACGACGTCATCAGCTACCTGCACGAGCTCGACAAGAACCAGAACCCGGGCGGCTTGAGCCTGGGCAACCTCGGGCCGGTCTCCGAGGGGATGTTCATCTGGATCTTCGGCATGGGTCTGATGATCGCCGCGGCTGTCTGGCTCGGCTCAAAGGCCGCGTGACCTGATGCGATGCTCCGGCGACGACATGCGACGCCATGGAATCGAACGCCATGGAATCGAACAGAAGAACTGCGAGTCGACGGGATTGATCACAGGATGAACGAAAACGACAGGGAGCCCGAAGAGGCACAGGTAAGCCAGCCGGGCACCGCGGTGCGCCTCGACCAGGGGCACATCCAGGGCTCGGGCGGCATACCGGAGCGTTTCAGCAATCCCGGGGTACCCCCGCACGTGCACCGCCTGGCGGACATCGACGAACAGGCCGCCCGTCGTGCAGAGCGCCAGGTCGCGACCCTGTTCGGTATCTCGATGGTGGCCACCGTCATCTTCCTGGTCGCGTACTTTGCGATCGACCAGAAGACCTACCGGTTCATCCCGGGTATCGGGCAGGCGAACCTGTCCAATGTCGTCCTTGGTGTCACTCTTGGACTGAGCCTGCTGTGCATCGGTCTCGGCGCGGTCCACTGGGCCAAGACCCTGATGCCTGATGATGAGGTGGCTGAGGACCGGCACCGGCAGCGATCCTCGGACGAGGCCCGGGGCGAAGCAGTCGAGACGATCATGGCAGGTGGCGATGCCTCGCAGGTGGCTCGCCGTCCATTGATCAAGTACACGCTCGTCGGCGCCCTCGGTATCGTCTCCCTCCCGCCGGTCCTGCAGCTGGCCGGCAGCCTCGGCCCGCTTCCCAAGGCCGACCTGTCAACAACTTTCTGGCGCAAGGGAATGCGGCTGATGCGCGACCCAGAGCTGACCCCCATCAAGGCGAGCGAAGTCACCATCGGATCGGTCTTCCACGTCATGCCCGAGGGCATCGACAAGTCCGAGCACCTGCTTGAGCAGAAGGCCAAGGCCGCGGTGCTGCTCTTGCGCCTTGAGCCAAAGGACATCAAGGTCCCCAAGGAACGCAACTGGGGTCACGAAGGCATCGTCGCCTACTCCAAGATCTGCACGCATGTGGGGTGTCCCGTGGGTCTCTACGAGCAGCTGACCCACCATCTGCTGTGCCCGTGCCACCAGTCGACGTTTGACGTGACCCAGGACTGCAAGATCATCTTCGGTCCAGCGCACCGCCCGTTGCCGCAGCTGAAGATCACTGTTGATTCCGAGGGCTACCTGGTGGCCGACTCGCCGTTCCGCGAAGCGGTCGGCCCGAGCTTCTGGGAGCGCGGATGAGCCCTACATCCACACCGAAGGGCGCCGCAGGTCTGCGCGCCGGGGACGTCAAGCCGCAAACACGGGCACGAGGACCGAAGGCCAAGGCAGGCGGCCTCGCAGGCTGGGTTGATGACCGCACCGGTATGTCCAAACCGGTGACCTACCTGCTCAAAAAGGTCTTCCCTGACCACTGGTCATTCATGCTCGGCGAGATCGCCATGTTCTCGCTGGTCATCCTGCTGGTGACCGGAACGTTCCTGACCTTCTGGTTCGTCCCGAGCTCCGGCAGCGTGATCTACAACGGCTCCTACGTGCCACTCAAGGGCATCGCGATGAGCGAGGCGTTCAAGTCCACCGTCGACATCAGCTTCGATGTCCGTGGCGGGTTGATCATGCGCCAGATCCACCACTGGTCGGCCCTGATGTTCACCGTCTCGATCATGGTGCACATGTTCCGGGTCTTCTTTACCGGCGCGTTCCGCAAGCCGCGCGAGGTCAACTGGGTCATCGGCACCGTCTTGTCCCTGTTGGCCATCAACGAGGGCTTCACCGGGTACTCCCTTCCGGATGACCTGCTCTCGGGCACCGGTATGCGGGCGGCTGAAGGTTTCATACAGTCCATCCCGGTCCTGGGTTCCTACGTCGCCTACTTCGTCTTCGGCGGAGCATTCCCGGGCGAGGCGATCATCCCCCGCCTCTTCACCGTCCACGTGCTCCTGCTGCCGGCCCTCATCGTCGGGCTGTTCACGGCCCACATCGTGCTCGTGGCCGTCCACAAGCACACCCAGTACCCCGGGCCGGGCAGGACGAACGAGAACGTGCTCGGTTACCCGTTCATGCCTGTCTACATGGCCAAGGCCGGTGGCTTCTTCTTCATCGTCTTCGGCATCACGACCCTGATGGCAGCCCTGGTCACCATCAACCCGATCTGGTTGTACGGCCCCTACGACCCGTCACCGGTGACTGCCGGCTCACAACCTGACTGGTACATGGGCTTCGCCGA
>DHJN01000054.1:0-351 GCA_002404345.1 Actinobacteria bacterium UBA4719
GGGGCTGATCGCCTGGCTGGTGCTGCACGGCGGCTGGGATCCGGTGGCTGGACCTCGGCCGCTGAGTCGAGCGACGTCGTGACGCTGATCCTGCCGCGGCCAGCGCCTCGCGCTGGGCAGCCGCCGCCGCCGAGGACGACGCCCGGATTTCTGACCTGCCGAGTCTTGCACACGCGATACAACACGTTATATCGTGAGTTGTGAAACGCGATATAACGCGTATGGCGAGTGGCCGCCAAGCTCGACAGGCAGACGCTCGACGGGCAGACGCTGGACCGGCAAGACGCTGGACCGGCAGGACGGTTGAGAGGCAAGGGAAGCCAGATGACACAGGAATGGCAGATCGACGGA
>DHJN01000054.1:492-35292 GCA_002404345.1 Actinobacteria bacterium UBA4719
TGGCAGATCGACGGACCGAAGGTCCTCGACATCGGTGATGAGCACGAGACGGTCCGCAAGCTCCAGCTGGGCCTCGTCGCAGGGCGGGTCGACATCGTCACCCACGACGACTCCCCCACGGCGCGACTCGAGGTGTACGAGGTTGAGGGAGGAGCGCCGCTCCTGGTCACCTGGGACGGCTCAACCCTCAAGATCAGCCACGTGAAGGACAAGAATGGCAGCCTGTGGGACGGCGTGAGGCTCATGGCCACGGACAAGGGCAAGCGCCGCGCCAGGGTGAGCATCTCGGTGCCGGCCACGACGCGCATCAACGCGAGCACCGTCAGCGCGGAAGCCCTCATCAACGGCGTACGCGCCACGGTCAAGGCCAACACCGTCACGGGGGTGATCACGCTCGACGACATCACCGGCAACGTCGACGCCAACACCGTCAGCGGGGACATCGAGTGCCATGGGCTCGAGGGTGACTTCAACGGCAACTCGATCTCCGGCGCCCTCACCGTGCAGGCCAGCCGCCTGGGCCAGATCAGGCTCAACACCATCAGCGGGGACATCACCCTCGACCTGACCGACGGCCGGGCGCAGATCCAGTCCAACTCCGTCTCAGGTGACGTCACCGTCCGGATCCCTCCGGGTGGAGGTTATGACGTGACCGCGCGCACCGCCACGGGGCACGTCGTCATCGACGGACAGTCGATGAACGGAAGCGCGCCCTACCAGCGCGGCGGGCAGCTGAGCGTCGGCGACAAGGCCCTTGCCATCAAGGCGAACTCGGTGTCCGGCAACGTCGTCGTCCTACGGGCGACCGACATCCAGGACACAAAGCCCGACGTTCAAGACGCTGCGCCCGACCCCGAGAACGCGCGCTGACCATGGCTGTCTTCGCCCATGGTCAGCTGCGCCTCTACCTTCTCGCCCTGCTGAACGAGGGCCCGCGCCATGGTTACGAGGTCATCCAGTCGCTCGAGGAGCGCTTCAACGGGCTCTACTCCCCCAGCGCTGGGACGGTGTATCCACGGCTGGCCAAGCTGGAGGAGGAAGGGCTGGTTGAGCGCACCGAGGACGGCCGGAAGGGGACCTACCGGATCACCGATGCCGGCCGCAGAGAGGTCGCCGCAAGGGAGCTCGACCTCGCCGACCTCCAGCAAGATCTCGACCACTCGGTGCGGGAGCTCGCCCAGCAGGTCCGCCAGCGGGTTCACGGCAGCGCGGCCAACCTCCGGGCAGAGCTCAAGACGGCGGCCAAGGAAGCTCGCGCCACGGCAACACCGGCGGGCAGGTCATACGAGCAGCAGTGGCCCCACGCAGCCGGCGCCCAGGGCAAGGGCTCGACGACAGCGCGGGACATCGAGGCCGCGATCAACGCGTTCCGTTACGAGGTGCGAGATGCGGCACGCCGTGTCAGCGCTGACGAAGGCGCGCGTCGAGAGGTGCTGGACATCCTCTCCGACGCGGCGCAGAGGATCCGCGCGGTTCTCCATCACCGGTAGGCACCACTGGCACCGGCCCCCGTCAACGATCCCGCTTGTTGCGCCGAAACCACGGAATCCGGGCCAGCGAACGATGGAAACGGTGGTTTGGGAGCAACAAGCGGAAACCGGTGGCTGGGCGGCGGGACGAGGTCAGAGGGTGAAGAGGGTGAAGAGGATCTTGCCGAACACGTCACCGGCGGCCATTTTCTCGAAACCTGCGCGCGCGTCGGCCAGGGCAAACGTCGAGTCGATCACCGGCTTAATCCCTTTGCTGACAACGAAGTTCGCCAGACGCTCGAGCTCTGCCCGGTTTCCCATCGTGGACCCGACGACCCGCAGCTGCTTGAAGAAGATCTTGGTCAGCTCGGCCTTTGCGGGCGCGTCGCCGGAGGTGGCGCCGGAGATGACGACGGTGCCCCCCGGCTTGAGCGAGTTGATCGAGTGGGACCACGTCGCCGCACCAACGGTCTCCAGCACGGCGTCGACGCGCTCGGGAAGTCGCTCACCGGACGCAAAAACCTGATCGGCCCCGATGTCGAGGGCCCTGGCTCGCTTGGCCTCGTCGCGTGACGTCGTCCAGACCCGGTAGCCGGCCGCCGCGCCCAGCTGGGTCAGGGCGGTGGAGACACCACCGCCGGCACCCTGGACCAGCACCGTGGCGCCAGGGGTGACCCCCGCGCTGACGAACAGCATCTTGTAGGCGGTCAGCCAGGCGGTGGACAGGCAAGCAGCCTCCTCGAACGAGAGCCCGGCGGGCTTGGGGACCAGGTTGCGCGAAGGCACGGCGACGTACTCGGCCAGCGTCCCGTCATACAGCTCGGACAGCAGCGTGCGCGCAGGGTCGAGGGTCTCGTCGCCGACCCAGCCGTCGGAGGGCACCACAGCGTGGATGATGACCTCGTTGCCTGCCTCGTCGACGCCCGCACCATCACAGCCCAGGATCATCGGCAGCCGGTCAGCGGCGAGCCCGACGCCCTGCAGGGACCACACGTCGTGATGGTTCAGGCCCGCGGCCCGAAGCTTGACCACCGACCACCCCGGCGCAGCGACCGGGTCCGGACGCTGACCAATGACCAACCCTGACAAGGGATCCGAGGACGACTGACTGACGGCGTAGGCAGCGAGCATGACCCGACCCTAGGTCAAAAGAGCCGGGTATGCCGAGTGGCTGGCACCTATCCTGCGGGCGCGACGGGGGGTCGTGGTAGCCCCTCGCCACGCGGGCGCTGGGTGCTCAGCGCCCGCCTCGGGCAATATTTCCATTTTGCCTCGCCGTCACGGCCCCTCACGTAATTTGGGTATTGACAAATCGAAGTCGATTTCCTTCTGACGTACGGGGAGAATCGTGACATCAGGGGCCGTACAGCGCCGTGAGCGCATGTACCGGTGGGCGTGGGTGCTGGTCGACGCGGCGATCTGGTTCGTCGCGATCTACGGCGCGACCTGGCTGCGGTTCGACTTCAAGAAAGCCCCCGTGCTGGTGGCGACCACGCTGACGGTCGCGGGCGCCGCCGCGATCGGGCATTTCCTCGTCGGCGTTCTCATAGGCCCCTACGCAGTCGGCCATCAACGGGGTTCCTTCGAAGAGGCCACCGACATCGGCCGCACCGTCCTGGTCACCACTGCTGGGCTGATGACCTGGGCTCTGCTGGCCAACGTCCGGGTGACCCCCCGCAGCGTCCCGATGGTCGCTGGAGCCCTGGCCCTGGTGGGGATGTTCTCGGTGCGCTTCGTGATCCGAAGCTGGCGCAACCGTCACAGCACGCACCGAAAGCACGAGCGGCGGGTCATCGTGTTCGGTGCCGGCGATGCCGGCCGTGGACTGTTGCGCAGCATGCTGAGCGACGAGCAGGGCGGGTTCTTCCCGGTCGCACTGCTGGACGACGACAGGGCCAAAGAACGCCTGAGTGTCGATGGTGTGCGGGTGCGCGGCACCCGCGAGGACATCGACGAGGTGGCGCGCCGGTTCGACGCGACGGCGTTGGTCGTGGCCATGCCGCTGGCCGGCGCGGAGCTGATCCGCGACCTCACGGATCGAGCCGTCGCAGCGGGTCTGGAGGTCCTGGTCCTGCCGCCGTTGGGGGACATCATCGGGGACCAACCCACGCCATGCGACCTGCGCGACGTGAACCTGGAGGACCTCCTGGGCCGTCGGGCGATCTCGTTGGACACCACTCTCATCGCCGAGCAGCTCGCGGGGCAGTCCGTGCTCGTCACCGGCGCTGGTGGCTCGATCGGTTCGGAGCTCTGTCGCCAGATCGCCCGCTTCGGCCCCGCCAAGCTCTATCTGCTGGACCGGGACGAGTCCGGCCTGCAGGCAACCCAGATGAGCCTGACCGGTGAGGGACTGCTCCAGGGCGACGAGGTCATCCTCACCGACATCCGCGACGTGAGCACCTTGCGCGCCGTCTTCGGGCTCGCACGACCCGACATCGTCTTCCACGCGGCCGCACTCAAGCACCTGCCCCTCCTGGAGTCCTATCCGCTGGAGGCCTGGAAGACCAACGTGCTCGGCACGCTCAACGTCTTGACCGCCGCCGCCGAGGTCGGGGTCGGCACCTTCGTGAACATCTCCACCGACAAGGCCGCCGACCCGACCTGCGTGCTCGGGTACAGCAAACGGGTCGCCGAGCGGCTGACCGCTGACTTCGCCCGCACCCAGCCGGGGCGTTACGTCTCGGTGCGCTTCGGCAACGTGCTGGGCTCGCGTGGCTCCGTGGTGCATGCCTTCACCGCGCAGATCGACCGCGGCGGCCCGATCACGGTCACCCACCCCGATGTCGAGCGTTTCTTCATGCTCATCCCCGAGGCCTGCCAGCTGGTCCTGGAGGCAGCCTCCATCGGCCCGGACGGCGAGGTGATGGTCCTGGAGATGGGTGAGCAGGTCAAGATCGTCGACGTCGCCAACACGCTCATCTGCATGTCCGGTCGCAAGGACATCGACATCATCTACACCGGCCTGCGGCCCGGCGAGAAGATCAGCGAGAACCTCTTCTCCATGGGCGAGGACCGCCGGCCCACCACCAACCCGCTGGTCAGCAGCGTCGACGTGCCCATGCTCGGCGTCGACGACACCAAGTCAATCGACATTGGCAACCACAAAGCAGCAGTCGACTGGATGCGCCGTCACTCGACGCATCCGGTGCAATCCGTGCAGATCGCAGTCTGATGTTCCGCATTCACCTGTCCAGGGACAAATCGAAGTCCGTGACGTCGGTGCCGGCCATGACACGTTGTCATCGGACATGTTTTGATGTTGGCCGCGCACTAAAGAGACCGGCGCCCAGTAAGGTGACCAGGATGCAGGGGACTAGTCTTCGGCGGCTGCTTGCGCAATCGACTGTTGCCGAAGTGGTGGTCGTACTTGGGGCCGCCGCCGCTCTCAGCATCGTTAGTCGTACACGGACGCCTGTCGAATTCGGCCTCTACGCGGTGACCCTCCGAACGGTCGGACTGTTTCAAGCGCCCCTGCTCGTCGGATTAGGCGTGAGTCTGCCTCGGATCCTTCCGGTGACTAGCGATGAACGAGAGCGATCCCAGAGCATCACTGCTGCGGTGACCATCGTGGCCACGATCGGCTTGACCTTGGCCCTCTGCTCAGTCCTGATGGGCGACCTGCTGGTGCGGACCATCTTCGGTTCGTCCGCGGGTAAGCCAGAGCTTTGGGCTCTCGTTCTTCTCTTGTCGGGGTCGTTGATCCACGGCGTCGCTTACGCATCTTCCAGGGGTCGGCTGAATTTCCGCACCGCAAACATAGTCCTTGCGGTCAATCTCGGATTGATCCCTCTCGCCTCGGCGCTGATAACCCGCGGAGTCGTTCCACTGATCGCATGCACCGGAACGGGTTGGCTGCTTGTCTCTCTTGGCTCCCTAAGGGGTCAGCTAGTGCGTCCTCGGGCTCTCCGACAGCGCGTCCGCATGCTCATCTCCATGGGCTGGCGCCGCGTT
Source organism: Actinobacteria bacterium UBA4719 (assembly GCA_002404345.1). Taxonomy (GTDB): domain Bacteria; phylum Actinomycetota; class Actinomycetes; order Actinomycetales; family Dermatophilaceae; genus UBA4719. Next base: position 5,913 of record DHJN01000054.1, read on the forward strand.
CCAGGGGAGTTTGCCTTATTCGGCCTGACGGCTGTTCCTCCCCTGCTTGTCCTGCATCAGACCGGCGTGGTGGAAGCGGGTCGAGTGTCGCTAGCCATGTCGGTTCTAACCCTCGCGGGGACCGCCAGCGCGCCGTTTAGCGCCGTCATTCTCCCACACGTGAGCGCGTGGCACGGGACCGCCGAGCAGCACAGGATCGGGACGCTTGTTCGCCGCGTGGTGCTCGTCGTCGCGCTCACAGTTCCTCTGACTTTGATCGCCCAACTGGCTGCCAGCTTCGTTGTGCCTTTCGTCTTCGGTCCCGAAGCGCGGAACGCGGTGCCAGCTGTGCAGCTCGTCCTCTGCGCCGTCCCTGCATACACGACATACGTCCTATTGCGGAGTCTTATCGACGGCTCGACCGACAGGGCAACGACCATGAATCTGGCATGCGTGGCCTTCGCCGTCTTCGTCGTTGTTGCCGCCGGGCTCGAGCAGGTCATCGGATCAGACACCACCGCGGTCCTCCTCGCGGCGGTGTTTGCCCTCTGGGTGTTGGCAATCCTGATGCTCGGCGTCGTCCGCAGGCTCGTCATGGACATGAAGGTGCAGATCTCGACATGATGCTCTACGCGACGCTGAAACGCGTTCTCGACGTCCTAGTGGCTACTTTGCTTCTCATAGCCACGGCGCCATTGTCGCTTTACGCCGCCTACCGCGTCAAGGATGAGGACGGCGGCCCAGTGCTCTACGCAGCGCCCAGAGTAGGTCGGGGTGGCGTTCCCTTCCTTATGTACAAGTTCCGCAGCATGGTGGTGAACGCTGCAAGTATCGGCGGGCCCTCGACGGCGAATAACGACCCGCGGCTAACCGAAGCCGGACCCTTGCTGCGAAAGTGGAAACTGGACGAGCTGCCGCAGCTGTTGAACGTGCTCCGTGGCGAGATGAGTCTTGTTGGTCCTCGCCCGCAAGTTCAGTCCGACGTCGACAGGTACACACCGGATGAGCGCAGACTGCTCAGCGTGAAGCCCGGCGTTACCGATTGGGCAAGCAACAAGTTCAGCGAAGAAGGGGACATCTTGGCCAGTCATCCTGACCCGGATGAGGCCTACGACCGCCTGATCCGACCTGAGAAGATCCGGCTTAGCCTTCAGTATGTCGAGCAGCAGAGCTTCGCCACCGACATGCGAATCCTGCTTGCGACGGCGGCCACCGTCCTGAGGCGACCAGGGGCACCTAAGCGAGACAGCGTGTGGTGACGCTCTCCTGCTCCGTGGTGTCCGGGACAGACCCGGGAGCCATCGTCACGTTCCTGGAATCGCTACGCAGGGGCGGTGAGCGACTGCCGGATGGCTTGACGACGACCGCGATCATCAACAACGGCGACAAGGCGCTGGCCGAGCGAGTGGCGCCGATCGCCGATACGGTGATCATTCGTCAATCACCTCAAGGCTTTGCGGCCAACCACAACGAAGTGCTCAGAACAACAACCGCAGAGTTCCACGTGATCGCAAACGACGACGTGATCGTCACTACTGAATGCCTAGCAGAGTTACTTGATGTCATACTCAGGCCGGGCAACGAGGACGTCGCCGTCGTAAGCCCATTGCTACGCAACCCTGACGGTTCTCTCCAGCCAAGTACCTACGGTTTCCCGTCGGCTTCCTCTGTTGCCTTCGGATGGTCAGGACTGCGGGAGCGCATCTCCGATTCAAGCATGCGGCGACTGGCTTCCCTTCTCCGGCGTGGATCTGGCAAGTCCCGACACTGGGACCACGATCGTGAGGTCAGCGTGGACACTTTGCGCGGTGCGTTCGTTGTCGTACGAACAAAGGCAATACGGCAACTAGGCCTGATGTCAGAGGTCGCGCTTGTCGGGGGGGAGGAGACGGAATGGCACGCACGGATGAAAAAAGCGGGATGGCGTGTGCTCTTCACACCCAGGACGACCGTAACCCATACTGGAAGAGTAACAACTGGGAACAGACCGGACCTCGAAGTCGAGTACGTCAAGGGCACGGTCAACTTCTTCGCTCAGCACGCCTCGCGCACGCAGTTCACGCTGGTGAAGATTCTGGGAATGCTACGGGTCGCCTACCTCAAACGGCGCCATCTGACTTGGCAGGGCCGCGCCCTTCCGCTATACGGTCGCAGCGTGGCATCGATTCAATACCGGGATAAGGCCTAAACTATGGGTTTGTTCGACTACGGAACCATCACCGAGGACTGGGGCACTGCCGCCAACCAAGAGCAGGCCTCGATGGCAGCCACTCGCTACCAATGGCTCGCGGAGGTCGCGGAGGGCCAAGAGCTGTTGGACCTCTCTTCGGGCACTGGGTATGGACTCGCAACGGTCACAGGTTGCACACGCCTCATCGCGTCAGATCTCATGTTCGATAATGTTCACCGCGCCCGCGAGATGGGCATTCAAGCGGAATTCTTGCAGGCCGACGCATCTCGGATTCCGCTGAGCTCGTCGTCCATCGACGTGGTGGCGTGCCTCGAGGCTCTTTACTACTTGCCTGCACAGCCCGACCTCTTCCACGAAGCCGCTCGCGTGCTTCGGCCGGGGGGGACACTGCTAGTTTCACTTCCAAACCATCACCGACGTGACTTCGAACCGGGAGGAGGAAGCACCTCCTACCCCGACGCGATCGAACTGCGCCGCCTGTCCATCGACGCCAATCTCATCCCGATGGTCAGTGGCGCCTATTTATGGGCCGACCGAAACGAGTCAGCTCCTCTCAGGTTCGCGCGACGCACGCTCGTTCGCACGGGATTGATCCCGAAGTCCATGCGCGCAAAATCTATCCTCAAACGGCTGGCCTACCGACACATGCAGCCGCTCTCCGAGGCCGTCCTTGCTGCACCAGCTCAGCAGCGAACCGAGATCCGGCAGGGAAGCGATGGTAGCCCATACACGATGCTTTACCTCGAGGCCTGCAAACCATGATGTCCTCAGTGAGTGTCGTCATCCCCTGCCTCAACGAAGGGGACTTCATCGAGCAGTGCCTCGTCACTCTGCTTTCTGACCTTCCTGATGGCTTGGACCTCGAGGTGCTCGTTGTCGACGGGGGGAGCACCGATGGCACTCGAATAATCGTCAAGGCACTCAGGGTCCGCTTCCCATTCGTGCGACTCGTGGACAACCCTCGCCGCACTGCCGCGGCTGCGATGAACATTGGCATCGCAGCAGCATCCGGCGACGTCATCGTCCGCGTCGACGCACATTGCGCATACCCGGCTGACTACGTGGTTCAACTGACCGAATGCCTTGAGGAGTATGAAGCGGACGTCGTGGGTGCGGTGTGGGACACGCAGCCTAGAAAGCGCACACCGATCGGGATAGCGATAGCGCGCGTGCTGAGCCATCCGCTCGGAGTAGGGAACGCTCACTTCCGGACCGGTGCAGACAAAGTCCGCCAGGTTGACACAGTCCCATTCGGCTGTTGGCGCCGCGAAACCTTGGAGAAAGTCGGCAGCTTCTCGGAGACGCTCACCCGTAGCCAGGATTTCGAGATGGCGCGCCGCATGCAGGCTGCCGGTGCCAAGGTCTTGCTCATTCCCTCGGTAGTAGTCACCTACTACGCTCGTTCCAATCTGCGTGAAACGTTTCGCTACAACGTTGGCAACGGCTACTGGGTGACCTTTCCGGCTTTGGTCTATGGCGTCCGCTTCGGAGTGCGACACTACGTTCCCGTCGCGGCGGTCCTGCTCGGCGTCGCAATGGCGATAGTGGCCGCGCTTGGTATGGCTTGGCCGCTTGTTGCGGCGGTCTGCGCCTACATGTTGGTTTGCGCGAAGGCGACTTACGACCTCCGTCCGAGGAAGGGAGACCCGTTCGAGCTGTGGTGGACAGTCCCGCTCGCCCTCTCATCCCTGCATGTGGCATATGGCCTTGGCGGACTGCACGGAATCTGGGGGGCCCTGCGTGCTCGACGGCGCGAATGGCTCCAGGGAGGACACTAACGATGAGAATCTGGCTGATTCATATGGGAGAACTGGTGCAGAGCGACGGGCCAGACGTACGACTCTACAGGCTCGGCCTTCTCGCAGAGCAACTCGAGTCTCGCGGCCACGAGGTCGTGCGCTGGATCCCCACGTTTGTCCATACCAGCAAGAGCCAGCGATTCGATTGCGACACGGTCACCCAGATCAGTGGTAGATATCAGATCCGTCACATCTATGCGAAGGGCTATGCCAATCATCGCGGCCTGGCACGCATGCGATTCCATCGACGGATAGCTCGAAGATGGGAACATCTCCAGCAGGAACTGCCTGCTCCCGACCTGATCCTCGCAGGCATGCCAACGCCCGAGGTCTGTTCTGCAGCCCGGAGAATCAGCAAGCACCGCAATGTTCCGTTCGTGGTCGACGTAAGAGACCTCTGGCCGGACGTCTTCTATGCGGTCGCCCCAAACTGGGCTGCCCCCGTTACGCGAGTCCTCGCAATTCCGATGCTCCTATCCAGCCGCCGGAGCTTAAGAGCCGCCACGGCCATCACCGGAGTATCTGAATCGTTTGTGGCATGGGGAGTACACCGCGCTGGAAGACCGATCAATCGCAGAGATATGCATTTTCCCCTAGCCTATTCGCCCCCCCGGGTATCGGCCGAAAGCGCTCGTGCTGCCACCGAGAAGTGGCGAGAGACCATCTCGGACCAAGCCTTTATCTGCCTCTTTCTTGGAACCCTGAGCAAAAGTGTTGATCTCATGGGCGTCATCGAGTCAGCACGTCAGCTTGCAATCCAATCTCCTGGTCGCTTCGAGTGGATCATCTGCGGGGATGGACCGACTCGGAAGAGACTCCAAACTGCGGCCGCAGATCTACCCAACGTCAGGATGCCCGGATGGGTAGGCGGGCCAGATGTTGTCGCATTACTTGGCCTGGCTTCGGTTGGTCTTGCCCCTTACGCCAAAGGGGCCATCAGGTCCCTTCCGAACAAACCCTTTGAATACGCAGCGGCCGGCATTCCTGTGGTCTCGAGCCTGACTGGAGAGCTCTCTGAGCTGATGGACAAGCACGGCTTCGGAACCTCCTACCCCAGCGGCGACGTACGCCAACTGACCAAAATCATCTCAGGTTACGCGAACGATGAGGCTTTACGTACCGTCCATGGCCAGTCTGGGCGGGGTTTATGCGAGACGGAACTATCGCCGGCATCGGTGAATCAGGCTTTTGCCGAGTATCTAGAGGATGTCGTAAGGGAGTCGAAGCTAATGTGGGTGTCGAGAAGTTCATGGGTTCGCAGCCGCATTGATAAATTATTTGGTTAGGAGTTTCTCTCGATGAGTCAGTTGTCCAGCGTCGCAATGCATCGATCACCCTTGTTCCGAGCCGCGCACGCCATTCTTATTCGCGTGGAGCACACCTTGCCCCGGTCGATCTATAGCACCCTTTACGGTGCATCCTTCTCGTTGTATCGCACAGGTCTCGCGGCGTCGTACCGCCTGCAGCAGCGACGCCTCAAACGTTCTGGCGACCTGGAGGGCGTCAGGCGCGGAAAGGCTGTGATCAAGGCGATGCCATACTCGCTGGTCGGCCCAAGCGGTCTGGAAGCCACCTACGAGGCCGTGCACGATGCAATCAAGCGCGGCGTGACAGGTGCGATCGTTGAATGCGGCATCGCAGGTGGTGGGAGTAGTGCGGTCATGGCTCTGGCACTGCGGGATGCCGGAGCCTTTCGACATTTGTGGCTCTTTGACAGTTATGAAGGCCTGCCGGATCCGACTTTGGATGATATCGACCCTGCATCTGGAGGGACCGGGGCGCACATTCGGCCCCTTCCGAAGGGCTCCTGCCTTGGGACTTTCGAGGAGGTCGAGCATTTGATGGGTGACGTCATCGGGGTACCTCGGGACCAGTTCACCATGGTCAAGGGATGGTTCCAAGACTCTGTGAGGCCCAATGCCGAGACCATCGGTGAGATCGCCGTTCTCCGACTCGACGGAGATTGGTACGAATCGACCCGCACCTGTCTGGACGGCCTGTACAGCAGACTCGCTCCGGGTGGGCTACTGATCGTTGACGACTATCACAGTTGCTTTGGCTCACATCGCGCCTTGAACGAGTTCCTATCAGAACAGGGCGACACGGACCCGGCGTTCGTCAACGATGGTTGCGGCGGAGTCCTCTACGTGAGGCCAGGGCGAAAGCATGAATGACACGGAGTTGACTTCGAACGGGCATTCTGTCGCATCAGGTATCCGGACGGAGCCTAAGGTCGTACGAGGTAAGCGCCTATTCGATATCGTCGTCTCTGCCGCGGGCCTTGTGCTGCTCGCGCCATTCCTCGGACTAGTCTGGATGGCGATTCGATTCACATCACCGGGACCTGCACTCTACAGGGGATGTCGGGTCGGCCGGGGAGGCAGCGATTTTGAAATCTTGAAGTTTCGGACAATGTGGGACCGACCGTCGGAACAGCTCACGACATCGCTCGACGACCCTAGGATCACGCCAGTCGGGCGTCACTTGCGACATTACAAGCTTGACGAGCTTCCTCAACTTGTGAATGTGCTCCGTGGGGACATGAGCATTGTCGGACCACGACCTGAGTTTCGAAGGTGGATCGAGCTATACACGCCTCGCGAGCTTGCCATTCTGTCGGTTCGACCGGGAATCACAGACTTTACTTCAGTTGAGTTCATCGATCTCGACGCATTCGTGGGTGCGAGCAATGCGGATGAACGCTATCTAACCGAGGCTTTTGCCCGGAAAAACGGGCTGCGGCTGAGGTATGTGGAAGCTATGGGCTGGTCCACTGACCTGCAGGTAATCGCACGAACCCTTGCTCGACTCTCCCGACGGAGTTGACGTGCGCTATACGAAGATACCAAAAACGGACATCACTTTGTCGGCAGTCGGTCTGGGATGTGAGCCCCTCGGCGGCACTGACTGGGGCAGGGTCGATCGTGATGATGCGGTCTCGACCGTCCGAGCCGCGTGGGAAAATGGCATAGTCGTCTTTGATACTGATGACGCCTACGGCCTGGGCGAGAGCGAGCTTCGTCTGGCTGAGGCACTGGGCAGCGCCCGACACGACGCCGTGATCGTTTCCAAGTTTGGCGTTCGTTGGCGCAAGACTGCCAATACCAGAGCAGTGACCTGGAAGGATGTCACCCCGAAGTACGCTGTCGCTGCACTTGAGGCCAGCCTCGACCGACTACGCGTGGAGAGAATTCCGATCTACTTGATTCACTGGCCAAACGATGACACGCCAATAGAAGAAACGCTTGGTGCGCTTGAGCAACAGCGTCTCGCAGGGAAAATTGGTGTCTACGGTGTGTCGAACTTCTCTGCTGCGCAGTTAAGCGACGCTATCCAAGCTGGCGGGAGAGTCGCCGAGCTGCCTTTGAATTTGCTCAGTCGCGATGCTGAACCAGACATCTCATTCTGCGGTGAACATGACGTAAGCGTGCTCGCGTACGGTCCATACGCACAGGGTCTTCTGTGTGGCCGCTACAGCCGAGTTTCTCGGTTCGAAGAGAATGACCGGCGTCACCGGCTTCCTCACTTCGCAGAAGCTGCGTGGGATGCCAACGAAGTCTTGTTGGAACGCTTGAAGGTGTTGGCCAACCAGCATGGAGTTAAAGAGGCTCAGGTAGCCCTGCAATGGGTGATGTCGCATCCTTCTGTCACATGCGCTCTCGTGGGGGCGCGCAATCGCCAGCAACTTCAAAATACACTTTCTCTTTTCGCCGGGGACCCGTCTCATTCGAGCGTTCAGAACTGGGATGGGAGGGGTTTGTGAACGACATTTACAGGCTGCTTACAATCGTCTTGCTCGCGGCCCTGATGCTCGCGTCTCATCGTGGTCTGAAGACTTGGGCCAGCCCCCTGGTCTTCTACGCCGGGCCGTTCGCCGTGATCCTCGCGCTGCAGCAGATCCTGATCCCGCACGTGCCGTTCGGCGGGAGAGCCGCCTCATTGATCGGTGGAAGCGCACTGGCTTTTTTTGCCGGCACCATTGTCGTCTGGCGAAAACAGGCGACAGAGAGTGCGCAGCCGAGTTATCGGCGATTCATCGCTCGTGACACCCGACTGCTGAAGCTCGGAGTCCTCATCAGCTACGTCGTAGCCCTGTACTACCTGTACGAGCTAGGGCAGGTCCGGGCGTCTGGGGTCAACGTCATCAACGGCACTTTCTATCGTGCGGACTTCTACGCCTCGGGCGGGCAGACTTTGACGATGAGGCTCTTGCAGGCACTGACTTACGCGGCCATGTTCTTCATCGCCTTCGCCGCCACCACCGTCCGCCGTCCGACGCTGCTTGTGGCACCGATGGTGCTCATCATGGTCGCGCAGAGCAGCGCGGGTAGCGCGAAGCTCCCTTCGATTCTGGGGCTCATCATCATCGTTGCCGTCCTGGCGGCTGTCCGGCCGGGGGCTTTCCGTCGTCTGCGGCCCCGACTGGTCCTGGGAGCAGGCGCGGCAGTTGCCGTGGCCTTGCTCGTCTTCAGCCTGGTGACCAACGATCGGTCGCAAGGCACCGGCGACGTTTTTGCCGCAACCGAGTACTCCATCTTGGGCCCTCCCTCGGCGCTGTCGGAGCTTCTCGACGGCCGCCAAACCGTGATCGAGTTGGAGGGGTTCGGCGCGAGCTTCGGCGGGATCGTGTCGGCCCTCGGTGGCCAAGAGCGCATCTTTGGGGAGTACGCCGCGAGCGTGGAGCTCACCCCTGGGGTGTACCAAAGCCGCACGAACATCTACACATGGTTGCTCCCGCTTCAACACGATTTTGGGATAGCAGGGGCCCTCGGTCTCATTGGTCTTCTTGGTGCAGCGCTGACGTCGCTGGTCATGCGTGCCCGCGAGGGGATGCTGGGCGTGCCAGGTCTTGGGGTGCTCGCACTGGGGAATCTCACGCTGATGTTCGCGCCGCTGAACGCCCTGACCTATTACAACGTGTGGTTCGTCTTACTCGGCATGACTGTGCTGCTCTCGCTCATCTTTCGGTTTGTTGAAAACGAACCGACATCGATCCAGGAGACCTCGCGCAATGTATCAAGACGACCTGGCGGTGACGGTCGGTTCGAGGTCCGCACGCGGGAGCACAGTGCATATCGGAGATAGTCGACAGAATCTCGCAAGTTTGTGGTGTACTTGTTTAGCGCGAGAACCACATCGTGAGATCGATCGTGGTACATCACACATCACAGTGACGTCAAACTTGATGGCCCCTCGACATGGACATGGAGAAGGTTGTGACGCCAACACCCACTAGTGCGCCTGGTGGCTTCCAGACTGCTGTGGAGCGCGAAGTGCCAGGGCGCATCGCGAGGATCTTCGAAGGGAGCCCTGACGAGCTTTGCGTCCGGCTCGCGAACTTCCCGCGCTATGCCCGTCGGGCGCAGGTCACCCGCTTCGCTGCACTATACGAACTCTTCAAATTGGCGCAGCCCGTGAAGGGATCGATCATCGACTGCGGCGTCTTCCGGGGCTTCAGCCTGATGACGTTCGCGCACCTCAGCGCAGCCCTGGAGCCCAATAATTTGACGCGACGCATCTACGGTTTTGACACCTTCGATGGATTTCCGTCGGTGTCCGAACTCGACCGCCCCCAACGGACGGGTGCAGCGAAGGGCGACCTCGCGGCAGATTCGTACGAGGAACTTTCGAAGGTCATCGACGTGTACGACAGCGACCGCTTTCTAGGCCACATTCCCAAGGTCAAACTAGTCCGTGGCGACGTAGTGGAGACCATCCCTGCCTTCATCACTGAGAACCAGCACCTGGTAGTGAGCATGCTGTTCCTGGACATGGACCTGTACGAGCCGACCGTCTCTGCGCTAACAAACTTCTTGCCGAGAATGCCAAAGGGTTCCATTTTGGCGTTTGACGAGCTTGACAACCCCATTTGGCCGGGCGAAACCTTGGCCGCATGCGAAGAGGTCGGTCTCGGCAGGTTGGAACTGCGTCGCTTTGATTTCGACCCCTACATCGCGTACGCGGTGCTTTAAGTTGAGTTCCGAGCTCCTGACCACGGTCGAGATGGCTCGACGCATCCGGGCTCATGTGCTGCGGATGACGTCGTCGGGCAAGAGCTCGCACGTCGGGTCCGGCCTTTCTGTCGCTGACATCCTCGCCGTTCTCTACGGTGAGGTCTTAAGACTGGATCCTAACGATCCCAACCTCCAGGACAGGGATCGCTTCATCATGAGTAAGGGGCACGCGGGTGCCTCTGTCTACGCTGCTTTGGCTGAGCGCGGCTTTTTCGCCAGGGAGCGGCTCGCCGAGCATTACCAGAACGGCTCCATTTTCTCAGGGCACGTTAGTCACGTCGACGTGCCAGGGGTTGAGCTCTCGACCGGCTCCCTCGGCCACGGTCTACCTGTGGGGGCCGGCATGGCATGGCGCGCACACGCTGCCGGCGCGACCTGGCGCTCATTCGTCCTTCTCAGCGATGGCGAGTGCGACGAAGGAAGTACGTGGGAGGCCGTCCTTTTCGCGGCACACCATCGGTTGTCCAACCTGGTTGCAATCGTGGACTACAACCAGCTCCAGTCGTTAGATACCACGCAAGCGACCCTGGCGCTTGAACCATTCGCGGACAAGTGGCGGGCCTTCGGTTGGGATGTTGTCGAAGTGGATGGCCACGACCACAGATCTCTGGCTGAAGCGGCCGACGTGCCCGCCCTTTCTGAAGGACTTCCACGATGTGTCATCGCCCATACTGTGAAGGGTAAAGGAGTGTCGTTCATGGAGAACGCGGTCTTGTGGCACTACCGGTCGCCCTCAAGTGACGAGCTAGCTCGCGCGTTGGCGGAGGTGCAAGGGTGAGGACACGCTTCCTGACGGAGCTGCTTGAGGCAGCGAAACAGAACCCCGACCTGGTGTTGATCACAGGTGATCTCGGCTTCGGTGTGATTGAACCATTTGTTGAAGCGGTTCCCACCCAGTTCATCAATGCGGGCGTGGCCGAGCAGAACATGACTGGTCTCGCGGCAGGGATCGCATTGTCGGGTGGCAAGGTGTTTACCTACTCAATCGCGAACTTCCCCACGTTGCGTTGCCTTGAGCAGATCCGCAATGACGTCGTGTACCACGGCGCTGACGTCGTCGTGGTGGCCGTTGGCGGTGGCCTTGCGTACGGCGCCCTTGGAATGTCGCATCACGCGACGGAGGATCTCGCGATCATGCGAGCCATTCCGGGCCTCGCAGTAGCAGCGCCAGGTGACCCCGTCGAGACGAGTGCCGTGCTCGCCGACCTCCTCGAATCCGGCGGCCCCGCCTACCTTCGCCTTGGCAAGGCTGGCGAACGCACGGTGCATACAGCGCCCCTGGCCGTTCGACGCGGAGAAGCTGTGCAGTTGCGCGCGGGCCGCGATGCCTGTCTTGTCTCGACGGGTGCCATGTTGCCGGTCGCTGACGACGCAGCAGTACTACTCGAGGAGCAGGGACTTTCAGTGTCTCTGTTGTCATTCCCCTGGATCTCTCCGTTGGATGAGACCGCTTTGCTCGATGCCGCTGCGGAACATGAGCTCGTCGTGACCATCGAGGAACACACGATCTCGGGAGGACTTGGGGGTGCGGCCGCTGAAGTCATGGCCGAAACGCGGGGAGCCGCTCCTCTGTTGCGGGTCGGACTCCCCCACCGGTTCAGTTCCGTCGTTGGTGACCAAGAGTACTTGCGATCTTTGTACGGCCTTACGGCCGAGGCGATCACGACCCGCACCATCAAGGCACTCGAGGAGAATCGTGGACTGGCGCGTCAAGTTTATTGACTTCCCCGAACAGTGGCGTCGTCAGCGGGGTGAGCTTCTCCCCATCATCGAAGATACGATCGCCCGCGGCGACCTCATGCTTCGTGAGCAGCTCGTGGATTTTGAGACCCATCTTGCTGCCTTCAACGGCTCCATGCATGCAGTCGGCGTAAGCAACTGCACCGACGGTCTTCGTCTCCTCGCCCACGCCCTTGACGTGGGGCCGGAAGACGAAGTTGTCACGGTGGCGCACACCTTTATCGCCACGATTTCGCCCTTTGTACTTCGCGGAGCAACGCCTGTCTTCGTCGACATTGGCGCCGATCACCTGATGGACACCGACCAGTTGCTGTCCGCCGTTACCAGACGAACGAAGATCATCATCCCCGTGCACTTGAACGGCCGCACGGTCGATATGGACGCCGTCCTCAAGGCCGCAAACAGTGTGGGTGCCACGGTGATCGAGGATGCCGCACAGGCCCTCGGAGCGACATACGACGGCAAGACGGCGGGCACCTTTGGTGCCGCCAGCACCTACTCGTTCTACCCAGCCAAGATGCTTGGAGCGTTGGGCGACGCGGGCGCTGTACTGACGGATGACCCCCAGATCGCCAAAGACATGCACCGCCTGCGCGACCACGGACGCGTTACCAAGAGCGATGTAGATGGCTGGGGTTTCAATTGTCGACTCGACAACCTCCAGGCAGCAATCCTGGATTGGCGCCTGACTCAGTTGCCGGTTTGGATCGAGCATCGACGCTCGCTGGCCCGCTTGTACGACGAGATGCTTCGGGACATCGACGGTCTCGACCTGCCGGTCGGTCCGGATTCGGACTCTCGGCGACGCGATGTGTTTCAGAACTACCCCGTAATGACGAACGATCGAGACGCTTTGTTCGAGCACCTCAGGAACGATGGCATCGAGATCCTGATCTCTTGGCCCCTGCCGGTCCACAAACAGCCCGGGCTGAAGCTGGATCACTGGAACCTTCCGAACACTGAACGCCTGTCCAAGCGTGTGCTGTCGTTACCGATGAACGCTGAGCTCGATGTGACGCAAGTTGAGTATGTGTCCAAGTCGGTTCGCCGCTTCTTCGGTGTCTAAGACGACCCGATGTCTGGCTCACAACGGTGGCCAACCGCGAGTCGTGCGGAAACGAAACCGGGCACGGTAGGCGTCAGATCAGCCAGGAACGACGAGGGGGAGGGCTTTCGTCATGGAGTCGTGCCAGGAGGGCAGCGGGTCGAGGGCCGCCCCTCGCCAGGCCTCATGCCCCAACACGCTGTAGGCAGGCCGGGGAGCAGGCCGCGGGAACGCGTCGGTGGTCGTCGGCTTCACCCGCGCGGGGTCCAGACCCAGCTCGGCGAAGATCGCCTGGGCGAAGTCGAACCACGTCGTCTGCCCCGAGGACGTGCCGTGATAGGTGCCGTAGGGCGCCTGGGCCTCGACGAGCCGCACGATCGCGCTCGCCAGGTCCACCGTCCAGGTCGGCTGCCCAAGCTGGTCGTCGACCACGGACAGGGTTTCTCGCTCGGCCGCCAACCGCGCCATGGTCTTGACGAAGCTCGGCCCGTGGGCGCCATACAGCCAGGCGGTGCGCACGACCCAGGACTGCGGACACAGGGACTGGACGGCCCACTCCCCCGCCGCCTTGGTCCGACCGTATGCCGACCGCGGCGCGAGCGGCGCGTCCTCGGCATACGGGCTGGTGGCGTCGCCGGCGAAGACGTAGTCGGTGGACACCTGCACCATCCGCGCGCCGGCAGCCGAGCAGGCACGGGCCAGGTTCGCCGCCCCGACCGCGTTGACCGCGAAGGCCCCGGCCTCCTGGGACTCCGCATCATCGACGGCGGTCCAGGCTGCGGCGTTGACCACGAAGTCGTGGCCGGCCACGGCCGCCAGAGCGGCGTCCGGGTCGGTGATGTCCAGCGAGTCGCGGTTGACTGCGGTCACTTCACGAGCGCCCAGTGACTCACCGGGGGTCTCACCGGGGGTTCCACTGGCGACCTCACCAGGCGACTCACTCAGTGCGGCGATCAGGTCCTGCCCGAGCATCCCGCCGGCGCCGGCGACCAGCCAGCGGCTCACGGGTTTGGTCCCATGCTCACGTTGCACATGCCGCGAGGCTACCGGAGGACACTGCCGGAAGCGGCTCAGGGCAGCAGAAACCAACGGACACGCTAGCCTCGCCCCATGAAGGGAATAATCCTCGCCGGGGGCTCCGGGACGCGACTCCATCCGATCACCCGCGCCATCAGCAAGCAGCTCATGCCGGTCTATGACAAGCCGATGATCTACTACCCGCTCTCCACGCTGCTGATGGCCGGGATCCGCGAGGTCCTGATCATCACGACGCCGCAGGATCTTGGGCAGTTCGAGAAGCTGCTCGGCGACGGGTCGGCCTGGGGTATCGACCTCTCCTACGCCGTGCAGCCCAGTCCCGACGGGCTCGCGCAGGCCTTCATCATCGGCGCCGACTTCATCGGTACGGACACCGTGGCACTGGTCCTCGGCGACAACATCTTCTACGGCACCGGCCTGGGCACGGCACTGCGCACGAACACCGCCCTGCAGGGTGGTCACGTGTTCGCCCACCATGTCTCGGAGCCGAGCGCCTACGGCGTGGTCGAGTTCGACGACAAGGGCACCGTGCTCTCGATCGAGGAGAAGCCGACCGAGCCCAGGTCGAGCTTCGCGGTCCCCGGGTTGTACTTCTACGACAACGACGTCATCGAGATCGCCCGGAACCTCAAGCCCAGCCCCCGCGGCGAGCTCGAGATCACCGGGATCAACGAGGCCTACCTGCAGCGTGGGGACCTGAGGGTCACCGTCCTGCCGCGTGGCACGGCGTGGTTCGACACCGGGACGTTCCAGGGCCTGCTCGAGGCCAGCCAGTTCGTCCACGTCGTGGAGGCCCGACAGGGGCACAAGATCGGGTGTGTCGAGGAGGTCGCGTGGCGGAACGGGTGGTTGACCGACGCCGAGTTCTCCGACCTGGCCGACCCGCTGGTCAAGAGCGGCTACGGCACCTACATGAAGCAGGTGCTCTCCGAGCGAAGGGCCCGCACCTGATGGACATCAGAGCGCTGAAGATCGAGGGCTCCTTCGAGATCACCCCACGCCAGTTCCCCGACGACCGCGGTGTCTTTCTTGAGTCGTTCCGCGGAGACCGGCTGGCCGAGGCCATCGGGCACCGCCTGGACATCATCCAGACCAACGTGTCGGTGTCCTCCCGGGGCACGGTCCGCGGCGTGCACTTCGCCGATGTGCCGCCGTCCCAGGCGAAGTACGTCACCGCGCTCTCCGGGTCCTTCATCGACTTCATCATCGACATCCGGGTGGGGTCCCCGACGTTCGGCCAGTGGGACAGCGTCCTGCTCGACACCGTGGACCGCCGCGCCGTCTACCTCGCCGAGGGCCTGGGCCACGCCATCTGCTCACTGCAGGACGACTCCACGGTCATGTATCTCTGCTCCGCCACCTACGACCCGGTGCGCGAGCACGGCATCAACCCCCTCGATCCCGAGCTGGGCCTCGCCGTGCCGGAGGGCATCACAGCGGTGCTCTCGGCCAAGGACGCCGCGGCCCCCTCGTTGAGCGAGGCCGCCGCACAAGGACTGCTCCCCCGGTATGACGAGTGCGTCCGTTTCTACGCTGGGCTCGCCTCGGGCGGGTGAGACGCCGCGACTCCTTTATGCGTCACCCTCCCGGCGGCGCAGCACGGACCCCTCACGAAGAGCAAGGAACCCGGCGAATGTCGTCGTGCCCCCCGGGGCGCTTGCATTGGCGGCCTGGACGTCCCGGCTCCTGCCCCCCGCGTGGACACACGCCGTCGTCACCCATAGAAACTGAGCAACGTGGACGGATGTCGACCTACGCGCGCGAGACGTGATGTAGGTCCCAGGTGGTCGCCGAAGAAGGCCGGCACAGAGGGTGGAGCGAAGGCGGAAGTGTACACCTTGTGGATGCTCGTTTCACGGTGTATCGTCCTTCAACAGTCAAGGACTAGTCCGAAAGTAGTCAAGGAATAGCCATTTTTTGAATTGACCATCATCCTGGCGTGTGATAGTTGTCGCATTTTGCACATCTGGCCCAAATCCGCGCATTACGGGCTACATGCACATGTTTCGACCCGTATCGTGCGGGAACAAGCTTTGGACAACGTCCATGGTGACAACGGCAGAGAAGACGCGCAGGGGATGAAACGCGCAGGGGAGGTCATGATGGATCAGACGTTGGAGCTCAGCGTTTGGCTCGGCATTGCGGGGGTAGCTCTCGTCTGTGCTCGCATCCTGCTCTGGCGCACGCGCCGGATCCTCAGCCGGTCCCGACACGAGGCTCGGGTGCCGGAGGTCAGGCACGCGCCGGCCTCAGTCACCAAGTTGGCCAGTTAGATCAGGACGCCGTGACTCTGGCGACTCGCCTCCGACCTGAAAGCTCCACCCGAAGCAAGCAGGACGACCTGTCCGGCTTCCTGCGTCGGGTCGGCATGACGGACTTCCTGGTGATCATCTGGGCGGTCCTGGGCGCGCATCTCATCCGCTTCGGAATGGACGCTGTCCAAGTCGCCGAACCGGGTCGTACGAGATTTTCTGTCGACCTGAGATACAGCGTTTTTTCCGCCGTGCTGATTGTCGCCTGGGTATTCATGCTGCGCCTGCACGGTGCATACGACCGCCGCCTCCTGGGGCACGGTCCCGAGGAGTACAAGCTCCTGGGCACCGCCTCGTTCCGGCTCTTCGCCGTGCTGACGATGATCAGCTACGTGCTGCGTTTGGAGGTCGCGCGTGGCTATGTGGCCATAGCCATGCCAGCTGGCATGATCGGCCTCCTGGTGTCCCGCTGGCTCTGGCGCAAGTGGCTTACCCTGCACCGGGCGCTGGGTCTGATGTCAGGATCAGTCCTGGTCGTCGGCGAGCTCGAGCGCCTGGAGCACCTCATCCGCGCGTTGGACTCGGTTCCCGCCGCGGGCTACCGAGTGGTGGCTGCCTGCTGCAGCGATGCGGATCAAAATCACATCGGCCGGGTCCCGATCGTGGGAGACGAGGCAGAGGCAGCCGATGTCGCACTACGGCTCGGTGTCAACACGGTGGCCTGCACCTCGTCCGGCAACCTCGGTCCCGGCGGGCTCCGACGCCTCGGCTGGGCACTGGAGGGTCAGGACGTCGACCTGGTGGTGGCACCCGGATTGACCGACGTCGCAGGACCGCGCGTGCTGACCCGTCCCGTCGCTGGTCTGTCCCTACTCCACGTCGAAGCGCCCGTCTTCACCGGACCCCAGCTCGCTGTCAAGACCGCCATCGATCGTGTCGGCGCGGCTGCCCTGCTGCTGCTCCTGTCACCGCTGTTCGCAGTGGTCGCCCTTCTCGTCTGGCGAAACGACCGCGGCCCGGTGCTCTTTCAGCAGGAACGGATCGGCAAGGATGGCGCGTCGTTCCCCATGCTCAAGTTCCGGACCATGGTGGTCGGAGCAGAAGCAATGCTTGCGTCGTTGCGTGACCGAAGCGAGGGACAGGGCCCGCTGTTCAAGATGGCCGATGACCCGAGGATCACCCGCATCGGAGCGACGCTGAGGCGATACAGCCTTGATGAGCTTCCGCAGCTGGTCAACGTCCTGCGCGGTCAGATGAGCCTGGTCGGTCCACGCCCGCCGCTGCCCACCGAAGTTGAGGGCTACGAGCACGACGTTCGCCGGCGGTTGCTCGTCAAGCCCGGCATGACTGGTCTCTGGCAGATCAACGGCCGCAGCGACCTGTCGTGGGATGAGTCGGTCCGCTTCGACCTGTACTACGTGGAGAACTGGTCGATCATGTCGGACCTGATGATCCTCTGGCGCACGGGCCGGGCGGTTCTACGTGCCTCAGGCGCCTACTGAGCCGGGTCTTGCCCCGGTTTGCCCAGGCCTCACCGGACCACTTCGTACGCACCGTTGAGGAGTCCGTCGACCCAGCTACGATAGGCGTCGAGCGCCACTTCCTCGCTGAGCCGTTCCCGGGCGTAGGTCTGACCCCGCCGCCCCATCTCGTCCGGAGACCTTAGGGCCACGAGAGAGCGGATCCCGGCCAGAAGCACAGCCGGGTCGCCAGGTTCGACGACAGTCCCGGCTCCCGATACCTCGACCTCATGGGCCGCCGCACTGCGCACGTTCGTTCCGGCCAGCACAGGACGCCCTGCAGCGAAGTACGAGGTGAGCTTGGACGGGACACACATCTCAACAACGCCGGGGCGCTCGTGCAGCAACAGCACGTCGGCCGCCGCCAGGACGTCCATGAACTCGCTGGCCCGCACGCCATCGATGATGTCGATGCTATGGGTGCCCTTAGCCCGTCGCTCCAGATTGCCTCGTTGATTCCCGTTGCCCATGAGGACAATCCGCATTCGATCGTCTGAACTATCCGCCAGCGCGGCAGCATCCACCACGTATTCAAGCCCCTGCTTGGACCCCATGTTACCGGCATGCAGGACCACGGTCCGACCTTCCCAGCCGAGTCGACGACGCGTTTCGTCCCGGTTCCCGGCGGGCGGCTGGACGTGCGTCCAGTTGGGGATGACAGTGATCCGGTCCCGGTCGGCGCCAAGGCCCTCAACCATCGTCTGGGCCATGCGCTCGTGGATCGCCACCAGACCGTCGGCACCCTGCAGGGCGAACGACTCCAGACGCGTGGCCAAGCCGCCGCTGTGCTTACCGAGCAAGCCAACCTCTGCCATGGCACGGCCGTAGAGGTCCTGCACAACGACGCCCAGTGGAACATCCCAGCGCTTCGCCAGCGCGCGAGCACTGAGCACAGATAGCAGGGCGGGACTGACGGCGACGATGACATCGGGTCGTCGCACACGAGACGCGAGAGCTCGGGCCGCGAAACTGAACTCGCTGAGCACCCGGGTCAGCCCCGTTGGGTTAGCTGGCACGTAATGACGCAGGCGGCGCACCGCGATGTCTTCATCCCATTCGTCCTGTCGCCAGGCGCCGTAACCGTCGGAAATCTTCCAGGTTGGGTAGTGCGGGTGAGCGGTGACCACCTGAACGTCGTGGTCCCGCGACAGCCCGCGGGCCATGCCGGCGGTATAGGGCGCGATACCAGTGTGCTCGGGGGGGTAGTTGAGTCCTAGGACGAGGACCTTCACCCTGGTCACCCCCTCATCTCCGACCGGTGCTCGAGGAACCACTGGTACGTCGCCAGGATGCCTTCTCGCAGGGGCACCTTGGCCTTCCAGCCAAGATCGTTGATCCGACTGACATCCAACAACTTACGGAGTGTGCCGTCCGGTTTGGATGGGTCCTGAACGAGCCTGCCTGAGTAGCCCACGACGTCAGCGACGATCTCGGCCAGCTCCCGGATGGTCACATCCTGGCCGACGCCGACGTTGATGGTTTCAGCGGAGTCGTAGTTCTCCATCAGGAACAGGCATGCCTCAGCAAGGTCGTCGACGTGGAGGAACTCTCGGCGGGGGGTTCCAGTGCCCCACAAGACGACCTCTTTTGCCCCGCTCTCCTTCGCCTCGTGGAATCGACGGATGAGAGCAGGCAGGACATGCGAGCCCTGGATATCGAAGTTGTCATTCGGCCCGTAGAGGTTGGTCGGCATCGCCGAGATCCAGTGCCGGCCGTGCTGTCGCCGGTTAGCCTGCACCTGCAGGATGCCGGCAATCTTGGCGATGGCATAGGCATCGTTGGTCGGTTCTAAGGCGCCGGTCAGAAGGCTCGACTCCTTGATCGGCTGCTCGGCGAACTTGGGGTAGATGCACGACGAGCCGAGGAAGAGCAACCGGTCAACGCCCATCTCCTCGGCTGCGTCCATGAGGTTGAGCTGGATCCGCAGGTTGTCGCTGAGGAAGTCCGCAGGGTAGGTGCTGTTGGCCAGAATCCCCCCGACACGCGCCGCAGCGTCGATGACAAGGTCAGGCTGTTCGCGGTCAAAGAACGCGCTCGTCGCCTCACGATCCCGCAGGTCAACCTCGGCCGAGGTCGCACCGATCAGTGAGGTGAAGCCTTGCTCGCTGAGGTGCCGCCAGATGGCCGAGCCGACAAGCCCGCGGTGCCCAGCGACGTAAACCCTTTGATGCTTGTCCAGGTGCGTATCCACTCGCTTCCCCTTCCCTAGTCACATCGATAATCCTAGAGGAAGGCCCTCACGGCCAGTGGTGCCCGCCGAAACAGAGCAGACTGCCTTGTTGCCGCACGTCAAGATGCCCGCGTACGGGTCTTCGTTGCCTCACGAGTGGATGCCCGCGTGGCAGTTGGTGTTTTGACCGGCAACCGGGTCGGTGGGTGCTTGGCCCGCACCAGCGTCAGGAGCTTGTCCTGCAGGGCGGTGATGTCTCGTCGGATCTGGGCTGGGTTGAGCTGCTCGTACCGGCCGCGAAGGCCGACCTTGATCTGTTTCGGGACGCGTTTGTCGGCCAGGACACGCTGGTAGGGGGTCTTGGCGATGTCGTAGCGCTTGGTGACCTTCGCCCCATGGCGGTGTTTCTCGACCAGTTTCTGCTGGGGTGAGAAGAAGTTCGTCTGTAGCCTCAGCAGTGCGTAGATGCCGTTGAGCAGCTCCAGCTCGGCGCCGGTGTCGTAGCGGTGGTAGCCCACCGCGCGACGCACCACCGACCAGTTCTTCTGCTCCACATAGGCGCCGTCATTCTTGTTGCCCGACCGTGAGCGGGTAAAGGTCAGCTCCTCTTGCTCGCAGTACGCCAGCAGGTGGGCGTTGATGAACTCGGTGCCGCTATCGGAATCCAAGCCTCGGATCGGGAACGGGAACGCGCCCCGCAGCTCGACCAGAGCCTCGAACACCCACTTCTGGGCCTTGTTGCGCACCGCCTTCGTCTCGGTCCAACCAGTGAAAACGTCTGTGACAGTTAAGGTTTGGGCAAACTCACCACGAGGGTCACCACCCTCATGGCCGACCAGGTCGATCTCCACAAACCCCGGCGCCTTCTCGTTCCACTGGGCCCACGTCCGGATCGGGATCTGGGACTTCAGCAGGCTGCCGGGTTTGGTGCCCGAGCGGCCCTTCAGTTGCAGACGCTTGCGTTCGCAGGCCAGCCGGCGGTCGATCGTGGCCGCCGACATCCCGCACAGCATCGCGGCCTGCGCGTCGTCCAGGTCCAACTCACCACAGGCACGTAGCCGGCCCACGATCTCAGGCAGAAATGGCGCCATCCGCTTACCCGCCGGGACGTCCGTCACCGCCCACACCTTGCGCAACGCCACCATCACGTCCTCGCCATACACCGGAGCCCGAGCCTTCCGAGGCGCCGGCACCCGGCGCGGTCCGAGCGCCTCCCGCAATGCCTTGCGGGCGTGGTCACGGTGCCACCCCGTCAGCTCACACAGCTCGTCCAGAACCTTGGACTTAGCCGCTCGCGACGACGACCGGTACCGCGTCGCCGTGGCCTTCGTAACCGCCTTGCGTTGGCTCATCGTCAGTCCCATGTCCGAGGCTGGCCCGTCCCCAACAGGAAGACGCCGCCGCCACGCCGTGGGCGGGCATTTCTACGTGAGGCAACGACCCCTGCTACGCGGGCATCTTTGGTGAGTCAACTCGACTGTTGGACGACCTCACCAATGGCCCGATAGAATTGACCGGGTAAGATTATAGAACCCCGCATGTTAGGGTCAGATCAGACTAACGGGGGAGCATTTGTGTCCAAGCGATCCGGGAACACGGTGCCAAAGAAAGCACTCATTACTGGGATCACGGGCCAGGATGGGTCATACATGGCGGAACTTCTGCTGGCCAAGGGGTACGAGGTGCATGGCCTCATCCGTCGCGCCAGTACTTTCAACACAGGCCGGATCGAGCACCTCTACGCCGATCCTCACGAACAGGGCGCCCGCCTCTTCCTGCACTATGCCGACCTGACCGAAGGCTCGCGTCTGGCGACCCTGCTGAGCCGCATCGCCCCGGAAGAGGTGTACAACCTCGCGGCGCAGAGCCACGTGCGGGTCAGTTTCGACGAGCCGGAGTACACAGCCGACTCCACTGCACTTGGCACGACGCGCCTGCTCGAGGCAATTCGGATGATCGACCTCAACTGTCGCTTCTACCAGGCGAGCAGCTCTGAGATGTTCGGCGCAACACCGCCTCCGCAGGACGAGGACACGCCGTTCTATCCTCGCAGCCCCTACGGCGCAGCCAAGGTCTACGCGTACTGGATGACCCGCAACTACCGCGAGGCCTACGGCATGTTCGCCGTCAACGGCATCCTCTTCAACCACGAGAGCCCTCGTCGTGGTGAGACTTTCGTGACGCGCAAGATCACCCGCAGCGTCGCCCGCATCAAAGCCGGCCTGGAGGACACGCTCTTCATGGGCAACATCGACGCTGCCCGCGACTGGGGCTACGCCCCCGAGTACGTCGAGGCCATGTGGCGGATGTTGCAGCACGACACGCCAACCGACTACGTCGTCGCCACCGGAACGTCGTACACCGTGCGCGACTTTCTGCGGTTCGCGTTCGAGCACGCCGGACTCGACTGGGAGGCATACGTCAAGTTCGACGAGCGTTACCTCCGTCCCACGGAGGTGGACTCGCTGATAGGCGACCCGTCAAAGAGCGCTCGCGTACTCGGCTGGAAGCCTCAGGTTCTCCCTCCGGAGCTGGCTAGGATCATGGTGGAAGCGGATATGAGACTGCTGGCTGGATGAGTGCATCGTGCTGCTGAAGCCGATTCTCTCGCTCTCGGGGGCCAGCGCGTTCTCAGTCGTCCTCGGGGCAGTCACCTGGGGTTACGTCGTTTCGCGCTTGACAGTGAGCGCCTGGGGCCAGACGGCCAGCGCCATCGGGATCGCGACCATGATGGCTCTGGTGCTGTCAGGAGGACTGACCAACTGGCTGGTGAAGACGGGCAGCCAGCACGCCGAAGGCCGCGAGCTCGCGGGGACCATTCTCTGGTCGGCCTGGGCGGTGGTTGTCGGCTCAACCAGCGTGACGGCTGCGCTGGTGACAACAGGAGTGCTTCCAGTTGTCTGGCTTGCGACGAGCATCTTGGCGGGCGCCCTCGTAGTTCGGCAGATCGCAGTTGTGGGCTTGCTTGTCACAGAGCGATTCGGCCTCGTCGCCACACTGTCCGTCGCAGACAAGGCTGTCAGCGCTGTCGCACTGTGCAGCGTGACCTATCTGGGGCGGGCAACTCCCAGTGTGCTGCTGCTCTGCCAGGCGCTCGGGTTGCTGATCGTCGCTGGCTGGCTGACTTTCAAGAGGGGGCGTTCGCCGCGCATATCGGTGAGGCAGCTCGGGAGAGCATGGAGGGACGCGGCCTCCTTTGGCCTCCCTCTTTGGGCGACCGCGGTGACAAACCTCGAGGTGCCAGTGGTGGCACGCATTGCAGGCACCGTCGAAGCCGGGTATTTCGCAGTGGGCGCCCGGTTCGTAGCTCCCTTTGCAATCATCGGTTCGTCAGCTGCGACGATCATCCTTCCCGTCAGCGCCAAGGGCAAAGTTGAGCTCTCTCGCGCCACGCTGCTGAGGCCCCGCACGGTGGCGCTGTTTGCCGCGGGGGCACTTCTGGTAGTTGTTGCCATGATCGCGACGCCCCTGCTCCTGAAAATACTCGGGCCCGAGTACGCACCGGCCACCGGCGTCGTTCGGGTCTACATCATCGCTGCGGCGCTCGTCACTTTGACCCAGCCGGTCTACTCGTTGCTGCAAGGGTGGGGCGACATACGTTGGGCGGGGCGAGTCCTCGCCGCCGCAAGCTTCACGTCGTTGGCCGTGGCTGCCATGGGTGCGCGCATCGCCGGTGCACAGGGGGCCAGCCTGGGGTACTGCAGCGTCAATGTTGTGCTCTTGATCCTTGGCGTGTTCCGGCTCCGATCACACCCGCGAGTTGATATCAGTGCGTGATTCTCGATCCCTTCCTCAGACCCGCACGGTGATGTCTGTGCGCCGATCTGAATCCTTCTCCCCGACCGTGCAGTGGCTCACCTTGGCGTCCTGTCTCCTGGCAACCATCTGGCCTATCCCCTATGTGCCCGCCGCAGCGCTCCTCTGGGTCTTAATGCTGCCCATGACTGCTCCACGCCTGCGACTGCGACCACTCCTGGTTGTCTCTTCCTGCTTCTTGCTGACTCTGTGTTCGAATGTCGTGGTCGGAACGTTGAATGGCTCTCCACAACGCGACCTCGTCAAATTGGTAGTGGGCCTGTGCATCATGCTGCTCACAGTCCTCACGGTCACTGATCTGCTTTCTCGATCACTCCGGGCTCAATGGGGCCTGATCATCGGTCCACTCGGGTTGTCTCTGACTCTTGCGGCGGCGCTGTTCTGGGAGCCGGCGCCTGGCTACGACATCTGGAAATATGGCCTCGCCTGGCCGACGACGCTGGGAGTGGTCGGGTTTGGCGACTACTTCCTCGCGCGCGGGGCAAAGAGGTCCGGAGTGGCTCTCTTTCTCGGAATAGCGGGAGTCCTTTTTGTCACGTCGTTTCGCTCGATGGGAGGCATTGTGCTGGCAGCCCTGCTCGTCAGCCTTAGTCGATCGAGCTCTGTCCAGGCTGAACACCAGACCACTTCCGCCGGCGCGCCGCACTCCCGTCCCCACAGGAAAGGTATCTACACCTTGGGCGGCCTGGCGGCAAGCATCGCCATCGCTTCTTACGCTATGGGAAATGGCCTGTTCGGCACGGTTCTGCAGGCAAAGTGGCAAGAGCAAGGCGGCACCCCCTGGGCTGCTCTGATGAACGGGCGCCCCGAACTGCAGTTCTCACTCAATGTGTTGAAGACGAATTTCGTGGCCGGATATGGCGCGGGAAACCCGCTGCCGGCTGCCGCGGTTGAGAATGGGCACCTTGGGCTCAGCAATCTCACTCTCGGAGATCAGCTAAACCTTCTCGAACGAATCGCGTTTGTTCAGGTGAACGTGCACAGTTTCTTGCTGGACATGTGGCTGCAAGGCTCCGTGGTGGCAGTCGCCGGACCACTCTGTGCCGTCGTGATCGCCATAGCCGTATTTCTTGGAGGCAGAGCTCGGCCGACTCCCCTGGTCGCATTCTCGTCCCTCATCATCCTGTGGGACTTCCTATTCTCACCGATGACGTTCTTCTCACCTGTACTCTGGGGAATCGTTTTGGCCGTTCTTGTAGCGGAACTGGGAAGGCGACGACTTCGTGACTGACTCCAGCCTGACGATTGTCACGGTCTGTCTGAACGACAGGACCGGACTTGAGCGGACTCTCTCCTCGGTTCTGGGCCAGTCGGTCCTCCCGGCCCAAGTAATCGTGGTGGATGGAGGCTCACGCGACGGAAGCGCGGAGCTGGCCGCCGCCCGGTCCGACGCACACCCTGTAGTGGAGAGCATCTCTGAGCCTGATCGCGGCGTCTATGACGCGATGAACAAGGGCCTGGCAAGAGCAAGCTCACGATACGTTCAATACTTGAATTCAGGCGATGCGCTCGCTGACGCAGACGTGGTGGGCGATTTCGAAAACTTGGCGAGGAAGTCTGAATTTCCACTGACTGTTCACGGGTACACGGTTTTTGTGGACGGCTCAGGAGCGCCAATCGGAAGATCTACCAATCTGCCTTATTCTTGGCTGGCCCATCTGCTCGGTCGGCAGATGCACGCGCATCCATCCACGTTTGTCAGTTCCGAGTTACTACGTGTGATTGGTGGCTTCTCCCTCAACTACGGCCTAGCCGGTGACTACGATGCACTTCTGCGCGTATTTGCGGCCGCTCGCCCCGTGGACTGGAACAGGGAGGTCGCCAGGTTCTGGCCCGGCGGGATGTCTGAGGTGTCGGCGGCGAAGATCCCAGATCTCCTTCAGTCGGTGCGGCGAGACTTGTTGAACCCCGTCGGAATCGCGGGGATTGCGGAGCAGGCCTGGTCCAAGGCGTTTGCGCTCAATCACCGTCGACGCCTCCGTCAAGGCCGGAAGTGAGCGGGACCGTCACGGCAGTCATCCCGACTACCGGCACCCGACAGGACCAGCTGCTCCGGGCGTTGGAGAGCGTGCGCCTGCAGTCTTATCCTGTGATCGAGACTGTCATTGTGGTGGACGCTGACGAGTCTGCAACGTCGGGCGTCCGAGCCCTGGTGGCGAATCTGGACTTCCCTTGTCCCGTGATCATCGACCGGTTGGTCGGGTCCACGGGGCCGGCCGCTGCAAGAAATCGTGCCGTGGAGCTGTCGAATGGCGAGTGGGTCGCCCTTCTGGATGATGATGATGTCTGGGAAAGCAATAAACTTGCTAAACAACTGCCATGGGCAACGGCTCGTGATCTAGATGCCTGCGGGACAAGATCAACGTTGATGACGTCCACGGGCACGCTCATTTATCCCCGAAAGTTGCTGCACGTCGGCGACAACGTGGTCGACTACTTCTTTGGGTCTCCGTCGGCATTGCGGCCAGCGGCCTACATCGCTATGCCAAGTTTCTTGGTGCGACGAAATCTGTTGATCGCACATCCCTTCCCGGAGCAATACCGGATCCTTGAAGACTACGCTTGGTTGATATCGCTTTATCGTTGTGGCGCACGGATCGCGGTGCACCCGGAAACCTTGGTGCGCATCGACGAAATGGAGTCTCCTGACCGCCAGTCACGCCGAACCGATCCTCGTGTCGTCGCTGACTGGGGCGCGAAGATCCTGGGTGACTTTCCTGAAGCACAGGCGAACTTCATGGCGATCTTCCACGTGAGATCAGTAGCCGTGTCCGAAGGTTGGGCCAGTGCTCTGATCGCATGGGTGCGGGCGTGTACTAGATGGCCGCCTCCGCGACTCCGTTCAGCAGCAGAGGGGTTGCTCATGGCGCTCCGCCCCGCTGTATTCCCAGTCTGGGTTCAGCGCGTGCTCAGGCACATTCGACGGTAGCGAACCAGGAACAAGAACCATGGAGCTGGGATAGGAACGCCTGCGGCCGAGTAGTCATCGGTCTGCCTCCCCAATCGGGACATCATCGCGGTCGCGCAGTTTGTGTGCTGGGACCCCGGCCCAGATTTCGAAGTCCCCTGTCGAGCTAGTCACCACCGAATTTGCTCCGACTATGGTTCCTCGACCGATGCTCGTGACCCCGGGACCTCCGAGGACAACGCAGCCGGCCATAAGCCACACATCGTCGCCAATCTCGATTCTTTCGCAGCTCGTCAGATCATCGCTTATATGTGCATCCGCCCTGCCAATAGTCACGCCCGGATAGATGGTGACATCGTTCCCGATAGACGCAAAGTTGGATACGACCACCCCCCGACCACTGTGATGAAGTGTCAGGTTCCGGCCTACGGGCACGCTCTTTGGCAGATCAACACCGAGAAGCACGAGACAGATACGCGCAGGCCGGGCGAGCCATCGTCCATTCCGCCAACTGATCAGCCGGGCCACGACGCTCATGACTCAGACCCTAGTTGATTCAGCCATTCGACCGTGTACTCCGACGAGGAGATCGCCGCCCTGCTCACGGCCGAGGCCGAACTGGCCCCGGCCAACGGGTTGCGCCAGCACTGCTATCGCGCCCTGTTCGGGCTGCTGCTAACGGAAGGCTGGCAGCCAGGTCTTGATCGGTGCTCAGGGCTTACCTCTGTTGCGGGCGTCGCTTCGCACGTACAAGAGATCACACTGCATCGCCTCGCCCGTCACTGGATGAGCCAAGCCAGGTACAACACTCACTGGGAGAAACCCAGCCGCGTCGAGGAAACCCAAGAGGTCCAGGTAGTGGGTCTGGCCGGCGTACAACTCACGGAAAGAAATCTCACACTGAACGACTTCAGTGCGGCCAAGCGTTTCCGTGGCACCGAGCAACACCCGATGCTCGTACCCTTGCACGTCGAGCTTGAGCCACAGGGCATCGCCCTTCACATCCCGTAGCTGGGAGTCCAGCGTGGTAACCCTCACGATCTCATGGCCCATAGTGCGCGAGGCGCTATCTGCCTCAATGTGAGCCGCGGTGATGGCGAGCAGCGAGCTGCTCACTGAGTTTGCGGCAAGGTCCATTTGAGCCTCACCTGCCTTGTCCCCCAAAGCGGTCCTCGTCACCGTCCAGCGAGGGTCACTTGAGGCAGCTCTATTCAGCAGTGCGAATGCGGCCTCCATGGGTTCATACGAGCACATGGAGCCCGTGAAGCCATGGGCGCGAAACTCTTGGGCGAACTGGCCCTGGTTGGCTCCTACATCGACCAACAAATCGATCGCGTGTCGGGCAAGCAACCCCAGGACAAGCTCGGAGTGTCCGACATTGATGGGAGCCAATTCGTAACCAACGCGCCGCAAACTGCGCTGTATCGGCAACTTGAGAACCCGCAGGGCAGTTGAGGTCAGTAATCGATCGCGAACAGTCATCATAGGTGTCAGTCTCCCATGCCGGCCACTCAGCGAAACGCACACGTGCGTTCTTGAGCCAGGACGGCGTGCTCGTTGATCGGGCGTGCTCGGGCCAGCCACTACCACCGGCTGCGCCCACCCCAGGCGGGTCGCCCGCTGTAGGGCGACTCTGTGAATGACCACTTGGATGCCATCGGGCGTCAACGTTGGTGACGATGGCTGGCTGGTCTCGATCGGTAGCTGGGTTGAGTCGGTCACGTCACACGCGTGATGATGCCGGTTTCGACGCGTTCGGGCCCTATTGATCCAAGTGGTCGTGCGGCTTGCTTGAGGCCGGTTCGGGGCGCAGCATTCCAACACCACCTGCCCCTTCCCGGCCGCTGGACCAGTCGCGAGGATGGCCCGATGCGAGAAGGAGCCAACCGTGATCGTGGTGCTCGACGAAGCGCAGGCGCAGGCGGATGTTGCCGGCTTGGCGCTGCGGTGTCCTGGCTGCTCTGGCCCACTGCGACGCTGGGGCTTCGCCCGGACCCGCTCGCTGCGGTCCTCTGGTGGTGGGCGCGTTTCGCTACGGCCGCGACGGGTCCGCTGCGCCAGTTGCCGGATCACCCACGTCCTGCTCCCCGCACGAGCACCCGCGCATCGCGGCTACATGATCGACGTCGTCGGGCAGGCACTGCTGGCCAGCGCCTTTGGCCAGAGCCACCGCACCATCGGCGCCGACCTGGGCGTGCCCGCCGACACGGTGCGCGGCTGGATCCGACGAGTGAAGGCGCGCGCCGAGTGGCTGCGCGTCCAAGGCACCATCACGGCCCACAACTACGACCCGATGCTGCCTGCGATCATCCCAGCCGGCTCCCCGCTGGCTGATGCCGTGTCCGCGCTCGGAACGGCCGCGGCGGCCATGGTCCGCCGGATCAGCCTGCTAGCTCCGCCGTGGCAGGTCATCGCGATGATCGCCTGCGGGCAGCTTCTCGCGCCCCTGCGCAGCGGCTGACCAACACACAGCGCAGCCATGTCCGCAAGACCGCGACAGCATGACGACGGCCGCGACACCTTGACGATCCCTGAGCTCAGCCAGTTTGCGCGTGTCGGCTCTTTACGTCGTCACCGAGGGTGACGCCTTCATCGTCATCTGACGCGGCGCTCAACACCCGCCGATACCGCAGGCCCAGCGCAGTGCCCATACTCAGGCGTTGAGCCCGCCGAACGGGCCGCTGTCCTGGGGGTTCTGAATACCGTTGGTAACGCAGACCTTTCGATCGGACAAGTGTGGGTTCGCGAGCAGGACGAGGGCCGGTACTGGTGCTCCCAGTCGAGCATGTACCGGATCACGGCAGCCGCCGGGCAGACTCGGGAACGGCGCGCTCAGGCCACCTAACCGGCCAAGGTCAAACCCGAACTCCTTGCCGACGCGCCCTCCCAGGGCCCCGGCAAAGTCAGG
>DHJN01000085.1 GCA_002404345.1 Actinobacteria bacterium UBA4719
GTCCAAGGAAGAGGCCGGCCGTCACACGCCGTTCTACGACAACTACCGTCCGCAGTTCTACTTCCGTACGACGGACGTGACCGGCGTGGTGCACCTCCCCGAGGGCACCGAGATGGTCATGCCTGGCGACAACACCGAGATGAAGGTTGACCTGATTCAGCCCATCGCGATGGAGGAAGGGCTCAAGTTCGCCATCCGTGAGGGCGGTCGCACGGTCGGCGCTGGTTTCGTCAACAAGATCATCAAGTGATCTGACGTCACCCCTGGTACTACAGGCTGCGGGGCCCGAGCCACTGGCTCGGGCCCCGCAGCCTTTTTGTCGCCCCCGATCCGTCAGACGCCCCCGGTCCGTCAGACGCCCCCGGTCCGTCAGACGGCCCCACGCGGCCTTCCTGGCCGACAGGACGTCTTCGGACACGTGCGGGCAGACGCGCCTGACCACCCGCCATACCGGGACGTCTTCGGACATGCGCAGGCAGACGCGCACGCCCTGGTGCAAGGGGCTGCAGTCCCGATTTGGTCTTGGGCCCCGGGGTCTGGCACTATGGACCGGTTGCTTGACGCGCGATGAAGACCAATGTCTGCATCGCCGCCCCTTGTCCTGGTTCGCACGCGGAAGTCGCGTGGGCGGCCTGCAAGGGAAGCGCAAGCCCCCGGCCCTGCCGGGTTTCCGATCGATCCGCGAGACCAGCGCCGCAGGGCGCAGGGCTTCGTACTGCGAAACGGGTGCGACACACCCGACCGCGGGGGTCGGAAGTCCATCGGGCCGGCCATAAGCAAGAGGTACGACGAGAGAGAGTCAGACGAAGCGATGGCGGGACAAAAGATCCGCATCCGACTGAAGTCGTATGACCATGAGGTCATCGACAGCTCGGCGCGCAAAATTGTCGACACGGTGACTCGTGCTGGTGCAACGGTTGTCGGCCCAGTGCCGCTGCCGACGGAGAAGAACGTCTTCGTCGTCATCCGTTCGCCGCACAAGTACAAGGACAGCCGCGAGCAGTTCGAGATGCGCACGCACAAGCGTCTTATTGACATCGTCGACCCGACCCCCAAGGCGGTCGACTCATTGATGCGCCTCGACCTTCCGGCCGATGTCAACATCGAGATCAAGCTCTAAGGACGCCACTATGACTCACGCTATTCAGCGCCCGGTCAAGGGCGTGCTGGGCGAGAAGCTCGGAATGACCCAGGTCTGGGACGCCGAGAACCGCCTTGTCCCCGTCACGGTGATCAAGGCCGGACCCTGCGTTGTGACGCAGGTCCGCAACGCCGGCGAAGACGGTTACGACGCGGTTCAGATCGCCTTTGGTGCGATCGACCCGCGCAAGGTGAACAAGCCCATGACGGGCCACTTCGAGAAGGCCGGCGTCACGCCGCGCCGCCACCTGGTGGAGATCCGCACCTCTGAGGCCTCGTCCTATGACCTGGGCCAGGAGCTCACGGTCACGACTTTCGAGTCGGGACAGGATGTCGATGTCGTCGGCACCACCAAGGGCAAGGGGTTTGCCGGCGTCATGAAGCGCCACGGCTTCCACGGTGTCAGCTCTTCTCACGGTTCGCACAAGAACCACCGGAAGCCGGGTTCCATCGGCGCCTGCGCCACCCCGGGTCGCGTGTTCAAGGGCATGAAGATGGCCGGTCGCATGGGCGGCGTTCGCCAGACCACCCAGAACCTCACGATCCACGCCGTGGATGCGGACAAGGGTCTGCTGCTGATCAAGGGTGCCGTTCCCGGCCCCCGCGGCGGCATCGTCCTGGTGCGCACGGCTGCCAAGGGAGTCTGATATGCCCACCATTGACATTCTCAGCCCCGCCGGCCAGAAGTCCGGCTCGGTTGATCTCCCGGACGACGTCTTCGACGTGCAGACCAACATCCCCCTGATTCATCAGGTGGTCGTCGGTCAGCTCGCCGCGGCTCGTCAGGGCACGCACTCCACCAAGACGCGCGCCGAGGTGCGCGGTGGTGGTCGGAAGCCACACAAGCAGAAGGGCACCGGACGCGCCCGCCAGGGTTCGACCCGGGCACCGCAGTTCGTCGGCGGTGGCGTCGTTCACGGGCCGAAGCCGCGTGACTACAGCCAGCGGACGCCCAAGAAGATGAAGGCGGCCGCACTTCGCGGGGCTCTGTCCGACCGGGCGCGTCACGGCCGCATTCACGTCTTCAGCTCGCTGGTCGAGGGTGACAAGCCGTCGACAAAGGCCGCATGGGCGATCCTGGATGGTCTGTCCGAGCGCAAGAACCTCCTCGTGGTGGTCGAGCGCAACGACACCACCTCGTGGACGAGCCTGCGCAACCTCGAGAACGTGCACGTGCTGGTCCCGGACCAGCTCAACACGTACGACGTGCTGTGCGCCGACGACGTCGTCTTCACCGAGGGCGCGCTGAGCACCTTCCTGGCTGGCCCTACCAAGGGCAAAGCCATGCTGGTCGATGTCAGCGCGACTGTTGTCGATGTCAGCGCGACTGTTGTCGAGGACGAAGCCAAGGTGGACAAGCCCGCCAAGGCTGCGGATGACGAGGAGGACACCAAGTGATGACGTTGAACAAGGACCCCCGCGACATCCTGCTCGCCCCGGTGGTCTCCGAGAAGTCCTACGGTCTGCTCGACGAGGGCAAGTACACCTTCATCGTCGACCCGCGGGCCAACAAGACCGAGATCAAGATCGCCGTCGAGCGCGTCTTTGGCGTCAAGGTCGACTCGGTCAACACACTCAACCGCCAGGGCAAGACCCGTCGCACCCGGTTCGGCTTGGGTAAGCGCAAGAACACCAAGCGCGCGATCGTCACCCTCAAGGAAGGCTCGATCGACATCTTCGGAGGTTCGGTCGGATGACCGGGCCAACGAGGACTCATCGAGACAACGGGAACTGAGGACTTCAGACAATGGGTATCCGTAAGTACAAGCCAACGACACCAGGTCGTCGTGGGTCGAGCGTCGCCGACTTCGTGGAGATCACGAGGACGACGCCGGAGAAGTCGCTGGTTCGCCCGCTCACCAAGAGCGGTGGCCGCAACAACGCCGGGCGCATCACCACGCGTCACATCGGTGGCGGTCACAAGCGCGCCTATCGGCTGATCGACTTCCGTCGCCACGACAAGGACGGCGTGCCGGCCAAGGTCGCTCACATCGAGTACGACCCCAACCGCACCGCCCGTATCGCGCTTCTGCACTACGCCGATGGCGAGAAGCGCTACATCCTGGCGCCGAACAAGCTCAGCCAGGGCGACCAGATCGAGAACGGCCCTGGCGCCGATATCAAGCCGGGCAACAGCCTGCCGATGCGTAACATCCCCGTGGGTACAGTCATCCACGCGATCGAGCTCCGCCCCGGTGGCGGCGCCAAGATCGCGCGGTCGGCCGGCACCAAGGTGCAACTGGTGGCCAAGGACGGTCCGTATGCGCAGCTGCGTATGCCGTCCGGCGAGATCCGCAACGTGGACCTGCGCTGCCGCGCAACAGTGGGCGAGGTGGGCAACGCCGAGCAGAGCAACATCAACTGGGGCAAGGCCGGCCGCATGCGCTGGAAGGGCAAGCGCCCGACGGTGCGTGGCGTCGCGATGAACCCGGTCGACCACCCGCACGGTGGTGGTGAGGGCAAGACCTCCGGTGGACGTCACCCGGTCAGCCCATGGGGCCAGGCCGAGGGTCGCACCCGGCACCCCAACAAGGACAGCGACAAGCTCATTGTCCGCCGTCGTCGTACTGGCAAGAAGCGCTGATAGGAGCCCTGGAAATGCCTCGTAGCTTGAAGAAGGGCCCGTTCATCGACGACCACCTTCAGAAGAAGGTGGATGTCCAGAACGAAGCCGGCACCAAGACCGTTATCAAGACCTGGTCTCGTCGCTCGATGATCGTGCCCGACATGCTCGGACACACGATCGCCGTGCACGACGGCCGCAAGCACGTCCCGGTTTTCGTGACTGAGTCCATGGTTGGCCACAAGCTCGGTGAGTTCTCGCCGACCAGGACGTTCAAGGGTCACGTGAAGGACGACAAGAAGGCCCGCCGCCGCTGAGCGGTGGTCGCTCACACGGGTTAACCACACCCACCTGATCTAACTTCGAACGAAAGCAAGGGAC
>DHJN01000255.1 GCA_002404345.1 Actinobacteria bacterium UBA4719
GCCAGAAGTGCGGAACGTCAGCTAAAAGAGCCGTAGCCTTATCCGTCCTCAAGCGTCAACGGGCAGCTCTGTCCGTTTCGACGTGACCACGTAGGGGCCGCAAGAGCCAGGACTTTCGAAGCCCACACCCCAAGCGGAGCGCTTCGCTGCGATCTACGGGCAGCGCAAAATCATCGAGTCCTACTTCTCCTGGCTCGAGAGCTGCTTCGTGCACAAGGACCGCCACGCCAGCTGGGGCCAGGACGCCCAGACCCTCCACCTGGTCGGCGCCGCCCTGCTGCACAACACCCACGCGTGGGCCACCTGGCCAACCGCCACCCGGGTGCAGCCGAAGTGCTCGCCACCCAACTGCGGGAAACCTACGGCAGCGCCCAACAGGCCAGCTGAAGCCAGCGACTGCGCCGGGTCCCGGACTCCGAACAGTGAACCAGCGTCCCACGCGACGCACCACACCCGGAGCCCCCAATGCCGACCCACGACCGGTTCAACTACCGCCGCCTGCTCATACGAACCGACCCCACCTGCAACGGCGCCAACACCGCCGCACGCATCACCGCCCGGCTGGACACAGCCGCGGTAATCGCCCTCGACCTGGAAAACACCCTGCCCGTCATCGCCGGGATCTGGGCCGAGGTCAGCCCCGACCCCGACACCCTGTCGGAGATGCTGGCCATCCTCACCGGCTTCATCGACCGGGCCGCCCCGCAAAGCGTGACTAGCTGGGATCAGGTCAGCGCCACGACGGTCAACACTCCTCCAGGCCAAGCCAGGCGGACACCCTGCTTTTGGTTGGTGGCGAACGACCGGTCCACTAGGCTACCTGCGGTGTCTGGTTCCTCCCGCAGTTGTTCCTAGGGTTGTTCCTAGGGTTTCTCCTAGGGTTGTTCCCATACCCCGGGCCTCTAGCTCAGTTGGTAGAGCTGCGGACTTTTAATCCGTAGGTCGTCGGTTCGAGCCCGACGGGGCCCACTAACCCAATTCCGTTGTGGCAGAACGGATTTGAGTCACGTTGGTTTTCTTGGCTTTGGCCTCATCCTTGGCCTCAGTACACATCGAGTACACATGAGCCTCGTCCATGCGGTCCGCGAGGCCGTCGAGGTCGTCGTCGAACAGGCCCGCGTACACGTCCAGAGTCATCGCGGCCGAGGCGTGCCCGAGCATCCTCTGAACCGCCTTCACATTGGCCCCTGAACTGATCGCCAGTGAAGCCGCTGTATGTCGCAGCTCGTGAGGTGTCAATCCGTCCAGGCTGGCCTTGACTGCCGCCGGATTGAACACGTCCCTGCGAAAGTTCCCGTTCCGCAGCACCCCGCCACGCGCCCCGGTGAACATGAGGTCTTTCGGACCCTTGCCAGCCTTGAGGACGTCCAGCTCGTCAACGAGGAACTTGGGGATCGGCACCGACCTGTGTTGGTGGTTCTTCGGGTCCCCCCAGACCAGCTTCCCATCAGGCTCAGTCACCGACTCCGCGACGTTGATCCTTCGACGCATCGTGTCAACCCGCCCGACTCGCAGAGCTGCGAGCTCGCCCCAACGAAGCCCGCAGAAAGCCAGAACGAGGATGACCGTCCGCCACTCCCCCGCCGCGTCTGCCAGAGCGGTGACCTGCTCATGGGTGAGGAACGTCTTCTCCGGCTTCCCGGCTCTCGGGAGCTTCACACCGATGGCAGGGTTAGAGGACAGCCGCTTGCTCCGGACAGCTGTCTCCAAGAGCAGCGAGAACACCCGGTGAGCTTGTCGGACCGTCGACCCCGACAGCCCCGAGCTGGTCATGTCGGAGACCCATCCCTGGACTTCCAGGAAGTCGACGTCGTGCAGGCTACAGCCGCCCCACTTCGGCAGGATCTGGACTTTGAGCAGACCCCTGTACCGGGTGCGCGTCGAAGGCTTCAAGTGCCCCTGGGCCGCAATCCACTTCTCCGACCACGGCGCCACCTTCATCTGGCCAGCCTGCGGATCTAGGTATGCACCCCGGCGCATGTCGGTCCGGACCTCGGCCTCATAGTCGACCGCAGCCTTCTCCGAGACGAAGGTCCGCGCCTTCTGCTTCCCGCTCGGGTCCCGGTAGCGGACCAGGAAGCGCTCCTGGCCACGGATCTGCCGACGCTCAATGCTTGCCATGACCTTGACCCTCCAGTGCCTGTCGTGTTTCCGTCTGGCGCTGCTCCATGGTCCCGAATGAGACCTTCGACGTCTTGCTACATCGCCCGGAGCCTCATGACGTCATCCCGCGCCTTGCCTTTGTGCTTCCAAGGCAGGCTACGTCCGGGTGCTGACGTTCCGTGTCGAGTTCCCGCGAGCCGGTGACTTGACCAGGACTCATGCGGCGGTGGGTCCGTCGCTCTGATTTTGCAGCCAGGTGGTGACTTCGTGGTGCCAGTAGCGCACGCCGCGGCCGATGCGGAAGCTGCGGGGACCGGTGCCGAGGTGGCGCCAGTAGCGCAAGGTGGCGACGGGGACGCGGACGATGTCGGCGAACTTCGCCGATGGTGAGCAGTTCGTCGTCGCGCCCGCGCTGCGCGCCAGGTTTGTCGTCTTTGTTGTTCACGGTTTTGCTCCTTGGTGGTGTGCGTTTCCGGTGGGCGGTCAGGCTCTCTCCACCTTCCCTAAGGCAGTGGTTGAGGGCCTGCCGGTCACCCTGGTAGGCACTTTTTCGTTACTGTCGTGGACAGCTGGATCGAAACGTGATCCGTCGCCGTGGGGAAGCAACGGAAGCTGCTTGCTCTCGGGGCCCGGATTCGGGGACGTCTGCGGGCGACTTCTACCCAGGTGGTTCTCACCGCCCAATCCCTTGACCTCGGCCGCGATCGGGTGTCGAAGACACCCGATCCTCGGGGCGGACCCGGATGGGCGTCGTGGCTGCGGTGGCGGCGAGCCACGCTGCGTCACGGTCGGCTTCCTGAGCTTCGGCGCGCTGGACCTGCCAGTTCTCCCATTCGGTTTGAAGCCGCCCGGGCGTCAGGGTGCGGATCGCGGGCTCCTGCCGGAGCGCGCCGACACGTTCCTGAGCCCGGCGGACCTGGTCGGTGAGTTCGGCGGCGGCGTGTTCGGTTTCGGTTAGGAGACCGGTGAGGTCGTCGGCGTAGGCGAGGTTGCCGAACCCGACCAGCCGCCGTGAGAGTGACCCCGCCGCAGCAGTGCGGGCGTCGTCGGCCTCATGCGCCGCAGCGGTGGCGCTCTGGGCGGTGGCGGCGAGCTGCCGGTGGTCAGGGTGGGCCTGCTCAGCGGTGTTCTGGGCGTGGCTGGTGATCACCTGGTGGAGCGCGGAGGTGGCCGTGTAGGGCATCGCTGCAGCCAGCTCGTCGACCCCTGCCGGGAGCTGCTGGAGCACGGGCCGCCAGGTCTGCGCCCAATCCTGCAGGTGGGCGCGAGCCCGCCGCGCGTCGCCGCGATGGCGCCCGAAGCGCCCGCTGCCGCCGCGGATCCTCTCGGCCGCCGCCGATGCCGCCGGGTAGTCGTTGTCCCACCGTCCACGAAGGGCCTCAGCGATCCGGCCAGCGCCCGTTTTGATGCTGGTCGCGGCCTGGTCGGCTCGGGTGCGGGCGTGATCGGCGGCCGCCCAGGCATTCTCGGCGGCCTTGTCCAACCGTGCCAGCTGCGGGTCGGACCCGGCCCGGATCGAGACCACCTCGGCGAGCTGGTCGCGCAGGTGGTGGGTTGCGGCAAGCCGTTCGGACAGGTCTGCCTCGGTGGTCCAGGCCCGGTACACCTCGGCCAGCACCTGAGCCTGGGGCCGCTGCGGTGCGTACTTGTCGGCTTCGCCGGCGGCCAGCCGTGCGGCGTGGGCGGGTCCAAGGTCGGCGCGGTCGCGGCTGAACGCGCCGACCCACTGTGCCCGGGCATCCTGGATCGACTCAGCGACGAGGTGGGCGATGTTGGTGTCGCGGCCGCGGGTCATACCGACGTACGCGCCCGCGGCGCCGGTGTGCTCGCCGAGCAGCAGGTGTCCGACGCTGGTGGTTTCGCCTTGCGCGCCGTAGCTGGTGGTCGCGTAGGCGAGCTCGACGTGCTGGCGGACATAGGAGGGCGGCAGTACCGCCTGTTGGCCTGTGCTGCCGGTGAGCGTGGCGGTTCCGTCTTCGGCGATGCCGGTCAGGGTCCAGGTGTCGCGGTTGGCCACCTGCAGGGCTCGGTCGTTGCGGCGCGTCGCGACCCGGTCACCGACCCCGATCCGCTCCCCTGCCTGGGTCGTGATCGCCGCAGTGTCCTGGACCCGCCCGGCTGCCACGAGGCGGTCACGGATCGCGCCGTTCAGGGCGCCGACCTGCTCACGGGTGTCAGCCATCACCAGTACCCCGTGCTCGCCGCTGATGATGCTCGCGGCTGCCAGGACAGCCAGCGCCTGGGTGCGCTCGGCGTCGGTGGGGTAGATGCGGATTTGCTCGCGGGCCACTAAGGCGTCGAAGACCCCACCAGATGCGGCACCAGTCGCCGCACCCCGACGCTCACCACTTGGCTCACCACCCACACAGAGGGGTTCACCGGTGCGCATCGCGAGGCTGATCCGGGCGTACTGGGGATCGCTGAACCGGTGGACGACATCCAGGGTCAGGCACCCTTGGGATGCGGCCCAGCGCACGGCGAGGTCAAGGACCCCGCCGCGGCCCACAGCGGGCAGCTGGTGGCGGTCCCCTACGAACGCGACCCGGGCCCCGCTCTCATCAGCAATCCTCAGCAGGGCGCGGGCGGTGTCCTGGTCGAGCATCCCGGCCTCGTCGACCAGCAGCAGGTCACCGGCCCGCAACGCCGCCTGCGGTGACGGGCCGGTGTAGGCCTTGCCGGTCTGCGGGTCGCGGTGACCCTCACGCTGGCCCGGCTCGAGCCGGGTCCAGACGCTGTGGTCGTCCCAGCGGTAGCCGTACTGGTGGGCGAGCCAGGCCGCTGAGAACGCGCGGCTGCCCAGCTCCAGGGCGGCGACGGTGGCTGCCTTCAGGGTCGGGGTCACCACGACCAGCCGGTGGCCTTGCTGGGCCAGTGCTGTTCTGGCGGCGGCAAGGGTGGTGGTCTTGCCGGCCCCTGCGGCCCCTTCGACCACCAGCAGGGTTCCGGTACCCGCCAGGGCAGCGACAACCTCACGCTGGGCGACATCGAGGAAGGCCGCGGGCTCGATGTCGGCCTCGAGCACGGCCGGGACTGGGGACTCTTGGGCCCGGGCGATCATCGCAGCGGTGATGTCGGCTTCGACCTCCAAGACCGCCGGTGACGTCAGGGCCCGGACATGCTCCGGGACCCCGCGCCAGAGGGACCCGTCGCGGTGGGTCAGCAGTGGGACGCACGCGTGCAGGGCGCGGGCCGTGAGGTCCTCGGCCAGCTCCAGGCGCACCGCGGCCTGCGCCACCAGACCTGTGCGGGCGATCAGCTGCTCGACCTCTCCGCGGACGTCGGCGGCGTTCCAGCCCGAGCGGCGTGCCCCCAGCCGGGCCACGACCTGTTCCACCGCCGCGTCGCGATCCAGCGCCCCAGGCCGCACAACAGCCCTGCCAGCACCGACAAGACCGGCATGGTCCACCGCAACCCGGCCTGCAGCCTGAGGGTCGGGGCGGTAACCCAGCTCGGTCAGCTCTTCGACCCACGCCTGGACCAGCTGGGTGCCGTCGGCCGGGATCACCTTGTCGGGGCGGGCATCAGCCCACGCACGCCGGTCCCAGGCCCGCCGCATCTTCGGGCCGGGCTCGGCTCCGGGGTTGGCGGCCCGCCACTGGGCCTCGTACCGGTCGATGTTGCGGACGATCTGCCCGGCCCTGGCGCTGAACGGCCCGACGTAGGCGACCAGCTCGGCGACCTCGCCAGACTCGTAGTCCAGGGTGTAGCCGCGGGCGGCCAGCGCGGCCCGGAACCCCGGGTCCGTCATCACCGCCGCATGACCAATCCCGTTGATCGCGTCCAGTGCGTCCCGGACCCCGACGGTGTGCAGTCCCCGCCAGGTGCCTTCGGCGAAGACGCGGGCATTGACCTGTAGGTGCAGATGCCGGTGCGGATCCCCAGCCCGGGAGGTGTAGTGCCGCACCACCGCGGCCTGGATCTGCTGCACTGGGACCTGTACCTGACGGCCTCGCGGTCCGACCCGGGTGGTTGCGTGCTCGGCCAGCCAGCCGATGATCTGCTCGGCCGCGCGGTCCTGCGCACCGTCATAAGCCGCCGCGATCTCGGGATGCAGGACCGCGGCCAACGACCACGACTTCGGGCCGTTGACCACGACCTCCACAAACCGCACAGCCTGGTCATCGGCGCGCACCCTCCCCTTGGGCGCACCCGTGTCGGGGTCGTACCCGCCGACCCACGCCTCGTAGGCGTCGCCGTTCAGCGTTCCCTCACGGCGCACCCCCGCCTCAGGCGAGGCGAGGTAACGCTGCGCAACGCCAGTGCCTTCGGCAAGGTAGTAGTCATCAGCACGGCCGCGATCGGCCTCGACATAACTGCGCGCAGCAGCCGCCGAACCGCGATACACCTTTAAGCCACCATGCATTTCCAACACCAACCAACAATCATCGGTAAATACGTTTCCAGGCCCTCTCTTTTGGGCGACCGCGCGTACAAGATCAAGAAGCCCGTCGACCTTGGCTTTCTGGACTTCCGCAGTGTTGAGTCGCGCCGCGAGGCCTGCCACCGCGAGCTGGCCCTGAACCGACGTATGACCCCGGACGTCTATATCGGGGTGGCCGACGTGACTGGTCCTGACGGTGCGCCATGTGAAGACGTGCTGGTGATGCACCGGATGCCTGATGAGAGTCGACTGGCCCTGTTGGTGCGCAACGGCGTGGAGGTGCGCAGCGACCTGCGTCAACTGGCCCGGGACGTGGCCGCCTTCCACGCCTCCGCCCCAACGGACCAGGCGATCACGTCCTGCGGCAGTGCGGAGGCGCTTACCGCGCGCTGGAGGTCGAACACCGAGGGTCTGCGGGAGCTGGGCCCGATGCTGGTCACCAAAGCCACTCTGGACGAGATCGAGGAACTAGCCCTTCGCTACATCGCCGGGCGGGAACCGCTGCTCAGCTCACGCATGCGGGCGGGGCTCGTGCGGGACGGGCACGGGGACCTGTTGGCCGAAGATATCTTCTGCCTGGCTGATGGCCCCCGGGCTCTTGACTGCCTGGACTTCGACGACCGCCGGCGCTGGATGGATGTGCTCGATGATATTGCCACTCTTGCGATGGACCTCAAGCGGCTCGGCGCCCTCCAGGCGGCGCAGTCGTGGCTGAGCGACTACGCCGAGTTCTCCGGGGTCCGCCAGCCGCTGTCGCTGAGCCATCACTACATCGCCTGCCGGGCCGTGATGCGGGCGAAAGTCGCAGCTATCGTCGAACGCGGATCCGCCCAGGCCGACTCCGCTGCCGCCGCCGAGCAGACCCGCACCCTGGCGCTTCTTGGGCTGAGCCACCTGCGTGCCGGACGGGTCAGGCTGATACTCCTCGGTGGGGGTCCTGCCTCAGGCAAGTCCACCCTTGCTGAGGGTCTGGGCGATGCGATTCCCGCAGCCGTGCTGTCCAGTGACCGTGTGCGCAAAGAGCTGTCAGGCATCCCGCCGACTCAGCACATGCCCGCACGGTTTGGCGAGGGTATCTACACCCCGGAGTCCACCAGCAAGACCTACCAGCGCCTGGCAGACCAGGCCGAGCGGTTGCTGGCTCTTGGCGAGACCGTTGTCGTCGACGCGTCCTTCTCCACCGGGGAGCAGCGTGAACTGTGCCGCTCCGCTGGGCAGAGGACCTCTGCCGACGTCATCGAACTGCGCTGCTTCGCTCCCAAAGAGGCCCTCGAGGGTCGACTGCGCTCCCGGGCGGCCCAGCCAAGCAGCGTTAAGCGACGCGGACAGTGACATCGCACATCGCATGGCAGCAGCCACAGATCCGTGGCCCGAGGCACAGACCATAGACAGCCAAGGGCCGCCAGCCGACAGCCTTCGACTCGCGCTCCGTTCGCTCGCACGCGCGTAACACCATCGGCGGGGTTACCGGCTCATCACGCCCTGGCCCCGATCCCCGTGGCCGTGCCTGTCCAGACCCGTGGGTTCGCGCGGCACCGTTCGGGACCACAGTCCCGGCCTGCCACATCATCGGCCTCCAGCCCAAGAGGTGCACGGGCGAGGGCTGCTGTTCAGTAGCTGGAGCACCAGGCACAACCTGCCGTTGCGAAGACGGGACGTTAGGCCCTGACCCGCTGACCCCCGGTGGTGCTGTGCTGAAAGAGACGAGGCCGACCTCCACAGTGCCGGGGAAGATGCCCACTCGGTGATGGACACCTATGCCGGCACCGCCGTTCGGGCCAGACCCCCAGGCAGGAGGTGAGGGCGGGTGACCGTTGCTGGACCGACGTTCGATCTGGTGGTTGCCGCAAACCGCCTCCCTGTCGAACGCGTCCTCGATGCCAGTGGCAGGGGCACTTGGCAGCGCAGTCCGGGCGGTCTGGTGACAGCCCTTGAGTCGGTCATGACCGGCCGCAACGCGGCGTGGGCGGGGTGGGCCGGCGTGCCCGGCCCGGCCTCCGAGCCCTTCCACCAGGATGGGCTGTTCCTGCGCCCGGTGAGTCTGTCGTCCACTGAGATCGCGGAGTACTACGAGGGGTTCAGCAACGAGACCCTTTGGCCGATTTACCACGACGTGATCGTGCCGGC
>DHJN01000029.1:0-17297 GCA_002404345.1 Actinobacteria bacterium UBA4719
TGACGCCTTCGGCTCGGACACCCTTCAAGCCTACTCCACTCTAAGCAGATACGCAGTACATCTGTTCTAATCGTAGAACATGCGACGACCAGCGTCAAGAGAATTGGACGTGCCGTGAGTCGTGAGTGTGCGCTCGTCAGGCTGCGTCCTCGGTGGGCATGCGGTTGATCGGGTGATCGCCAGCGGCCCAGAGATACTGCACGGCATACGAACGCCACGGGCGCCAGAGGCGTGCGTGTTCCTTGAGCCCCCTGGTGGTGGCCGGCATCCCGAGCTGTTCGGCGGCGAGCCTGATACCGAGGTCGCCGGCGATGAAGGTGTCGGGATCACCGAGCGATCGCATGGCGATGCTCTCGACCGTCCAGGGTCCGAAGCCGTGCAGGGCATTCAGCGTGGCCCTCGCCTCGCGCCAGTCAGCACCGAGATCGAGGTCGAGCCGCCCCTGTGCCAGGGCCTCAACCAGGCCCATCAGGGTGCGCCGCCGTGACTTCGGCATGGCGAGATCGGACGGATCCATCCCTGCC
This sequence comes from Actinobacteria bacterium UBA4719, assembly GCA_002404345.1. GTDB lineage: Bacteria > Actinomycetota > Actinomycetes > Actinomycetales > Dermatophilaceae > UBA4719. The sequence continues at coordinate 525 of DHJN01000029.1, forward strand.
AGGACTTGCGGGGTGGGGAACAGGTGGGTGAGTCCGCCGCGTTCGTCAGGAACCAGATCGCCGTAGGCGCGGACGAGGCGCCCCGCATGGGTGCGAGCCGCGGCCGTCGAGACCTGTTGCCCCAGAACGGCTCTGACGGCGAACTCAGCTGGGTCCACCGTCCTCGGGACGCGCCGACCGGGGTTGCTCGCGACGAGTTCTGCCATGAGAGGGTCCTGGCACAGAACCGCGTCGACAGCTACAGGGTCGGCGTCGAGATCGAGCATCCACCTGCACCGGCTGATGGCGCTGGTCAGGTCACGCTGGTCGGTCACCGAGATCTGAGCGGCCACATGGTCGTCAGTTGGCCTGAGCGCGACGACGGCGTAACCATGCGGAAGCCGGACCGTCCGTCGGTAGGCGCCCGCGCGCCACTCCTCCACTCCCGGAACGGCGGTCGCCGCCAGGTGACCGAACAGGTTGTCCGGGCAGAACGGGTTCCGGAAGGGCAGCCGGAGGGACAAGAGACCAGGGGTTGCTGAGCTGAGCTCCGGCATACCTCTTGCGGCCCGCTGACCTCCCCTGCGGGCGGCTTCGGCGCGCAGTTCCGTCGGCGACAGTGCGAAAACCTCGTGCACCGTGTCGTTGAACGCGCGAATGCTGGCGAACCCCGCAGCGAAGGCCACCCCACTCATCGTCAGACGGCTGGTTTCGATGAGAACCCTTGCGGTCTGGGCTCTTTGGGCTCGCGCGAGGGCCAGTGGACCGGCTCCGACCTCGGCGCTGAGCTCTCGCTGGATCTGGCGCACGCTGTAGCCGAGCCGGCTGGCCAACCCGGTCACGCCCTCACGATCAACCACACCGTCCGCGATCAGCCGCATGGCCCGCCCGATCAGGTCCGAGCGGATGTTCCAGTCCGGCGATCCAGGGCTGGCGTCGGGCCGGCAACGCTTGCAGGCCCGAAATCCCGCCCGCTGCGCCGCGGCCGCGGTGGGGTAGAAACGCAGGTTCTTGCGATGCGGCCGAGCCGGGCAGCTCGGGCGACAGTAGATACCGGTGGTCACCACGGCGCAGAAGAACCACCCGTCGAAACGTGCGTCCCTGGACCGTATGACGCGCTCGCAGGCCTCGGTGTCCTGATGCATGTCCTTCAGCATGCCCCGCGACGACGTGCGGCACTAGCGAGAATGCGACATCAACACATGGGGTCAGCTCTTGTTGTCGACCAGATCCAGGGCCACGTCCAGGACGGGGGAAGAGTGGGTCAGCCCGCCAACGCTGAGGTAGTCGACACCGGTCTGCGCATAGGCTCGCGCAACGTCCAGGGTCAGACCCCCGGTGGCCTCGATGTCAACCTGCTCACCGGCAGCCCGAACGGCCTCGACAGTGGTCCGCATCGTGGTGACGGACATGTTGTCGCACAACAGGAAGCGTGCCCCGGCGGCCACCGCCTCGAGCGCCTCAGCCGTGGTGGTGACCTCGACCTGGATGTCAACGGCCGGATAGGCCACGTGAACAGCCGCGAAGGCGGCTGACACCGAACCCGCCGCCAGCTTGTGGTTGTCCTTGATCATGGCCACGTCGTACAGGCCCATCCGCTTGTTGGTGCCGCCACCGCAGCGCACTGCGTACTTCTCCAGCGCGCGCAGTCCGGGGGTCGTCTTGCGGGTGTCCAGGACCATGGCGCCGGTGCCCTCGAGGGCATCGGCCCACCGCCGGGTGAGGGTCGCGATCCCCGAGAGCCGGCTGATCAGGTTGAGCATCGTGCGTTCCCCCACCAGGGTGGCCCGGGTCGAACCGCGCAGTATGGCGATGACGTCGCCCTTGAGGACCGGGTCGCCGTCCTGGCAGAGCAGCTCCACGTCCACCTCGCTGGATCCGAGCCGCTCTGTCACCGCGCGAAACACCAACGAGATCAACGGGATCCCGGCGAGCACACCGTCAGCCCTGGCCACGATATGCGCGGTGCTGCGCTGGTTCGCCGGGATGGTGGCAGCGCTGGTGACATCGAGCCCGGGGAAGCCGCCGAGGTCCTCGTCGAGAGCCCCCTCAACGACGGATTGGGCGCGGGCCTCCGGGAAGGCGTTCACGCCGGGCCCTGGGGTGTGGTCGGGTGGAATGACGTCGTGATGAACCCGTCCGCCTCGCGGACGGCATACGTGTGGCCCAGCCAGTGGGCATCGTCGCGGTCAACGAAGTCCGAGCGGACATGGCCACCCCGGGTCTCCGCGCGCAGGGTGGCTACGGCGGTCAGGAGCTGACCCACGTGCAGCAGGTTCGAGGTCTCCCACGAGTCAGGATCGGCCGTCGATCCGCGTGCCGAGTCGGCGATGGCCTCGAGGTTCTTGGCCGCCTGGGCCAGCGAGTAGGCAGAGCGCACGGCGCCGACACCGAGGGTCATCGCCCGCTGGATCCCGGTGCGTTCCCCGCCGTCGACCAGGGTGGTGTCCTCCACTCGCACAAGAGGGTCGGCCGGGATCAGCTCGCCCGCGGACAGGCGGGCGGCGATGTCATCGGCGATGCGATCGGCGAAGACCAGACCCTCGAGCAGGGAGTTGGAGGCGAGCCGGTTGGCGCCATGGACTCCCGTACACGAGACCTCACCGCAGGCATACAACCCAGCCAGGTTGGACCGGCCGACCAGGTCTGTGCGCACTCCCCCACTGGCGTAGTGCTGGGCCGGAGCCACGGGCAACAACTCACTGACCGGGTCGAAGCCGAGCTCGCGACAGCGCGCCACGATGGACGGAAACCGCTTCTCGAGGAAGTCCTTGCCGAGATGGCGGGCGTCAAGGTAGACGTGGTCAGCATCGGTCTTGGCCATGCGGGCGACTATGGCCCTGGCCACGACGTCACGCGGCGCGAGGTCCGCGAGATCATGGACACCCTGCATGAACCGCACCCCGTTGCAGTCCACCAGGAAGGCGCCTTCGCCGCGCATCGCCTCGGAGATCAGCGGCTGCTGGCCGCTCGCGCCCTCACCCAGCCAGAGCACGGTGGGGTGGAACTGGATGAACTCGAGATCGGCGATCACGGCACCCGCCCGCAACGCCGCCGCAACACCGTCACCCGTGGCCACGGACGGGTTCGTGGTGGCCGAATAGACCTGCCCGATCCCACCGGTGGCCAGGACGACGGCGCGGGCCTGGGCTGCGCCAACGCCATCGATCTGACCCTCGCCGATGACGTGCAGCGTGACACCGCAGACGCGAGCATCCTTGTCCTGCAACAGATCCACGACAAGCGCGTGCTCGAGCACCTCGATGCCCGGATCGTCCTTGACGGCGTTCAGCTCCGCGTTCAGCGCCGCGATCAGCGCCCGGGAGATCTCCTTGCCGGTCGCGTCTCCGCCGGCGTGGGCGATGCGGTCCCGGTGGTGACCGCCCTCTCGGGTCAGCGAGATCTCGCCGTCGGGCCCACGGTCGAAGTCTGTCCCCAGGGTCACGAGCTCACGAACACGGGCCGGACCCTCGGAGACCAGGATGCGCACGGCCTCTTGGTCGCAGACACCGGCGCCAGCCACCAGGGTGTCATGCAGATGCTCGTCCACCGAGTCCGCCGGATCCAGAGCGGCGGCGATTCCACCCTGGGCCCACTGCGTCGACCCCTCGGAAAGCACGGTCTTGGTAACTAGCAGCACGCGGTCGACGCGTTGGCGCAGACGCAGCGCGGCAGTGAGACCCGCAATCCCGGAGCCGACGACGATCACGTCGGCCGAAGCGACCCACCCTGGCTCCGGCGCCGCCAGCCGGGCCGGGATGCGCAGTGACGCCGGGGTGCGCGTTGTCGCCGCGATGAGCTGTGTCGCCGGGCTACCCAGTGTCACTGCTGACCTCGAGGTATCCCGGAGGCCTTGAGCCCGAACCCGTCGGGAACGACCGCCGGATCACCGCCGATGTCGACGATGCGGTTGTCGTGGTCGACGAAGACCACGCGGGGGACGAATGTCCGCGCCTCGGCCTCGTCCATCTGGGCGTACGCGATGATGATCACGATGTCGCCGGGCTGGATCAGGTGGGCGGCCGCGCCGTTGATGCAGATCTGCCCGGACCCGACCTCGCCCTCGATCACATAGGTCGTCAGCCGGTTGCCGTTGGTGACGTCGACGATGTCCACCTTCTCACCCGGCAGCATCCGGGAGGCCTCGAGCAGGGTCCGGTCGATCGTCACCGAGCCGACGTAGTTCATTTCAGCCTGGGTGACCGTCACCCGGTGAAGCTTGGCGAAGAGCATGTTGCGCTGCACGGCGATTTCCTTCAACTCGTAGGGCTCGTGAGGTCGTGGTGACGCCCGGCATCCTCGGAGAAGACCTCGAGCGCTCCGCCGCCTGGCCCCACATCGACAGGGATGTTGTCGATGAGTCGGGTGGTCCCCACCCGCCCGGCTACGGCGAGCAAGGCCTCGCCGCGGTACCACTCGGGCACGTCCTCCAATGTCGAAGGATGAACGAGCACGAGGTAGTCGATGAGGGCCAGTGGTTCCTTGACCAGCACCGCCCGCGCAGCCCGGCGTACCGCTGAGGGTCCTTCCACGGCGGCAGCGGCGCCGGCGCTCAGGGCCCGGGACAGGCACAGTGCCGTCTCCCGGTCCGACTCGGTGAGGTACGTGTTGCGGCTGCTCATCGCCAGGCCGTCGGCCTCCCGGAACGTCGGCACCGCGACCACCTCGACGGGAAAGTCCAGGTCGCGCGCCATCCGGCGGATGAGCAGCAGCTGCTGAGCGTCCTTCTGACCGTAGTACGCACGGTCGGCTCCGGTCAGGTGGAGCAGCTTGCCGACCACGGTCAGCACGCCGTCGAAGTGACCCGGACGGGCCTGACCCTCGAGCACGTTCCCAAGCGGCCCCGCAGAGACCCGCACCCCCGGATCGCCATCGGGATAGACGACATCCGGCGTCGGCAGGAAGACCATGTCGGCGCCCTCGCGCGTGCATATCTCCATATCGGCGTCGACCGTGCGGGGGTAACGTGCGAGGTCCTCACGAGGACCGAACTGCAACGGGTTGAGAAAGATCGTCACGATGACGTGCCGCGCGTCGGCCCTCGCCTCACGGATCAGCGTCGCGTGCCCCTCATGAAGCGCGCCCATCGTCATCACCACACCGACGTCGCCCTCAGCCAGCTGCGCGCGAGCAGCCATCAGCTCCGCACGGGTCCGCGCGACCACCGGGCGCTGTGCGACAACCGGGGGCGGGCTGTCGGCATCGGTCGCACTGGTCGTACGGACGGTGGTGTCAGTGCTTTCAGTGCCTTCAGTGCTGTAAAGGGCGTCGGTCACGGTCGTTCCTCCGGGGCGGCAAGGATGTCGAGCAGGGGCTCGGCGTCGGCCGCCGTGAGTCGTCCACTCGCGAGCGCCCGTTCTGCGGTCGCCCGCGCCAGTGCGACATAGGTCGGCCGGATGTCTGGGGTCTGCTCGTTAAGTTGTGCAAGGTGCGCAGCAACCGTACCTGCATCACCGCGGGCCACCGGCCCGGTGAGAGCACCGTCACCGAGCCGCAGCGCATTGTCGAGCGCAGCATGCAGGAGGGGTGCGATGAGCCGCTGCGGGTCCTGCACCCCAGCCGAGCCCACGACCTGCATGGCCTGAGCCACCAGAGTCACCAGGTGGTTGGCGCCGTGGGCAAGCCCCGCGTGGTACATCGGCCGGTCCCGGTCCTCGATCCACACCGGCTCCGCACCCATCTCCAGCACGAGCGCCTCAGCCACGGCCCGCAGTGCTTCTGGTGCAGTGATACCAAAAGAGCAGTCGGCCAGCCGCACCAGATCCATCGACGTGCCCGTGAAGGTCATCGCCGGATGCAGCGCCAGCCCGAGGATGTGGTGACCGGACGCGGCCTCGAATATCGCCGTGCCATAGCGCCCCGAGGTGTGCACCACGAGCTGCCCGGCCTGCCAGGAGCTCGTGGCACTCAACCCGGCGATCAGAAGGGGCAGGACATCGTCAGGGACCGTGAGCAGGACCAGCTCGGCCCGCCCGACAACCTCCTCAACTGAGGTGACGGGTATGCCGGGCAGCAGCGCCGCGGCCCGCGCGCGTGACTGCTCGCTCACGCCCGAGACGGCCACCAGACGATGGCCTGCGTGGCGGAGGGCGGCGCCGAGCACGGCACCGACTCTGCCGGTGCCGACGATGCCGACGTCGAGCCGGGCGGGTCGCTGCGTTGCCGCAGGCACTTCACTCACGCCTGAAACGCTAGCGCGTCCCCTGAACACGCGGCGTTCAGCCCATGGACACGTAACGTTCGGCCCGTGACGTGGACTCCGTGGATGCAGGCGTGGGATCAGTCTCTCTATGGCGAGAGAGGCTTCTATCGTCAGGTGGCCGGGCCCGCAGGCCACTTCTCGACCGCGACTCAAGGGATGCCACAGATCGGTGAGCTGCTGGCCCGGGCCCTGCTGGAGCTGATGAACCGGGAGGGTCTCGACACGTTCGTGGACATGGGCTGCGGCCGGGGCGAGCTGCTCGAGCAGGTCCACCGGCTGGCCCCGAAGGTACGGTGCATCGGCGTCGAGATCGTTGCCCGGCCCCCGCTCAGCAGCGCCATCGGCTGGCTTCAGTCCCCCGGCGGCGAGCGGCTGCCCGACGAGCTCGACGGCCTGACGGACACCCTGGTCTTCGCCAACGAATGGCTCGATGTGGTGCCATGCCCGATCGCCGAGCTGGACGAGGACGGCGAGCTCCGCGAGGTCATCGTCAACGCCTCGACCGGAGACGAACGACTCGGCGATCCCGTGTCAGGCACCGATCGCCAGTGGTGCCAGTGGTTCTGGCCAGCTGATCACCTCGAGCCGGGGGACCGCGTCGAGATCGGGGAGACCCGGGACACGGCATGGGACGACCTGGTGTCCCGAGTCGGATCCGGTCTCGCGGTCGCGGTCGACTACGGCCACACCATCGACTCCCGTCCTGCACCGGGCACCCTGACCGGCTTCAGGCAGGGGCGCCAGGTGCTGCCCGTTCCCGACGGGTCATGTGACCTGACCGCGCATGTCGCCATGGACTCCCTGACCCACGACGAGCTGCTGGATCAGCGAACGGCGTTGCGACAGCTGGGAGTCAACGGCCAGACCCCCCCGCATGATCTGGCCCGAAGCCACCCCGCGGCATACCTGCAGCGCTTGAGCACGGCCTCCGCCGCCACCGCGCTGACGGCCCGCGGCGGACTCGGCGACTTCCTGTGGGCCTTCACCCATTCGCGCTGACAGCGGCGCATGACAGACTGCCGCACATGACCACCTCGCGCGAGCTCACTGTAGGGATGGGCGCGGGCGGGCTGGCCACGGCCGACATGGTGCTCAACATCGGCCCCCAGCATCCAGCCACTCACGGCGTGCTCCGACTGCGGCTGGTCGTCGACGGTGAGCGCATCGTCAGCGCCGAGCCGATCGTGGGATACATGCACCGCGGCGCCGAGAAGCTGTTCGAGGTGCGCGACTACCGGCAGATCCTCGTTCTGGCCAACCGCCACGACTGGCTGTCGGCGTTCGCCAACGAGCTCGGTGTCGTCCTGGGGGTCGAGGCCATGCTCGGCATGGAGGTCCCCGAGCGCGCCACCTGGGCCCGTACCCTGCTGGCCGAGCTCAACCGCGTTCTGAACCACCTGATGTTCCTCGGCTCCTATCCTCTTGAGCTGGGCGCGATCACGCCGATCTTCTACTCGTTCCGCGAGCGGGAGGAGCTTCAGGCCGTGATGGAGGAGGCCTCAGGCGGGCGGATGCACTACATGTTCAACCAGGTCGGCGGCCTCAAGGCGGACCTTCCGGCTGGCTGGCTGGGGCGGGTCGACTCGGCGATCCAGGCCGTGAGGCGCCGGCTGCCCGACCTCGAGAGTCTCATCGTCGGCAACGAGATCATCCACGCGCGCACCCGCGGCGCAGGGGTTCTGGCGCCGCAAACCATTGCGGCATATGGTGTTTCAGGCCCTATCGCCCGGGCATCGGGCGTCGACATGGACCTGCGCCGCGACGAGCCCTACCTGGCCTACGGCGAGCTGTTCGCCCACGGTGGCCCCGGTCGAGTTGTCACCCGCACCGCCGGCGACGCCCTCGCCCGGCTCGAGGTGCTGCTGAAACAGGTCCACGTGAGTCTGGACCTGGCCGAGCACTGCCTCGCCACCCTCGGGTCACTCCCGCAGGGACCGATCAACGTCAAGCTGCCCAAGGTGCTTCGGGTGCCCGAAGGTCATCGCTACACCCAGACCGAGAACCCGCTGGGCTTCAACGGCTACTACCTGGTATCGCGAGGGGACAAGACCCCGTGGCGACTGAAGCTGCGCTCCGCGTCCTTCAACAATGTCTCGGTGCTCTCAGAGGTGTTGCCGGGCAACCTGATTTCCGACATGGTCGCCATCCTGGGCTCGATGTTCTTCGTCGTGGGAGACATCGACAAATAGACGTTGACACATGGACGTCGACACATGGACGTCGACACACAGGGGGCACCGAACACCTCGGTTAGTGGGTGCCGCCGTAGTCGTGGTTGTGGTTCTCGTGCTGGTCATCACCGTCGCCGCCCTCGTCGCCCTCGTCGCCCTTGTCGACCCGGCACATCGCCTGGGCCACCAGCCCGGAGATCGCCATCAGGACCCCCCCGGCGACCAGGGCCGCCAGCCGAATCACGACAGTGCGGCGCGTGCCGACGTCGAAGACCGGCAACAGCACGAGTACCTGCGCGCCGTACCAGCCGGTCACCGCCGCCCCGGTCAGTGCCGCCGCCTGTGCGAGAACCAACGTGCGCATGGCGCGAAGGGGGTTGAGCGTCTTCTTGGCCTTTCCGCGAAGGAAGCGTCGGACCGGCAGCCCAGCGAAGAAGACGCCACACGACATGAACACCAGGACGATGAGCGCACCCCAGGATGCCTGGGGCAGCTCGTGATCCTGCCCGGTCCAGATGCGCAGACCCAGGTACGCAAGAACGGTGACGACCAACCCGAGCAGCAGCACGAGTCGGGTCGAGACTCCGCGGCCGTCCCTCACCATGAAGGACTCCACGCAGGGCCAGGTCGGATGCCGTCCTGGTCGGCTCGCTCGCGCAGCTCACTGACGGGAACCAGTGCCTCGCCAACCCGCAGCGCCGCCTCGGCGTCGACAGCTGACCACGGCGCAAGGACGAACGCCCGCTCGTGGGCGCGGGGGTGGGGCAGCATCAGCTCCGGGTCCTTGGAGACCACGTCCGAGCCCGACGCGGGATCGCCGTACTGAACGAGGTCAAGGTCCAGACTTCTTGCACCCCAACGGGTTTCGCGAACCCGGCCGTGATCGGCCTCGATCGCATGGAGCTCGGTGAGCAAGGCAAAGGCAGCCAACCGGGTCCGCGCGAGGACAACAGCGTTGAGGTAGGCGGGCTGGTCGGGACCGCCCACCGGGTCGGTCTCGAACAGGTCCGAGACCGCGGTGATCTGTAGTCCGTCGACCTCGGCCAGCGCTCGGACAGCAGCCTCGAGCGTGGACTGCACAGAGCCGAGGTTGGCACCAAGGGCGATCACCACGGGCTCGTCCCGGCGGCGCTCGACCCTCACCTGGACGTCACGGAACGGCACGCCCACCGGGGCCTGGGGCTTGTGCACCGTGACCTCGACGGCCTGCACCAGCGGGCGCCGCAAGGCAGCCGCGGCGATCTGGTCGGCCAGCCTCTCGATCAGGTCCAGCGACGGTCCGGTGATCAGGGCCACGATGTCGGCAGCCACCTCGGCGTAGTTGACCGTGTGCGCGAGGAGATCGCTGCGACCGGCGCGCCGCAGGTCAACCTCGAGCGTCACATCGACAAGGAAGTCCTGTCCGTCAGTCTTTTCCACCTCGAGCACCCCGTGGAAGCCCCGAGCCGAGATTCCTTGCAGGACGATGTGATCCGTCATCGAGCGGCCTCCACGGCGGCGACCACGCGGAGAGCGTCGACGCTCGACGTCACGTCGTGGACGCGCACCCCCCAGGCTCCCGCGAGTCCTGCGATCACTGTGGTCGCGGCGGTTGCCGCATCTCGCTGGGCCGGAGGTCGGGCCGCACCACCTTCGGGGACGCCCAGAGCGCCCAGGAACGACTTGCGCGACGTTCCGACGAGCACCGGAAGACCCAGCGACTGCACCGCGTCCAGATGGGCAAGCAGCGACCAGTTGTGCTCGGGCAGCTTGGCGAAGCCGAAGCCCGGGTCAACGATAAGCTGGTCCCGGCCCACCCCCAGACCGCACAGGTCAGCCACGCGGTCGCTCAGGGCACGGCATACGTCACCGACCACGTCGTCGTATGACGCGTGGTCCTGCATCAGGTCGCTGTGGCCACGCCAATGCATGACCACGTAGAGCACCCCCGCTGCGGCCACCACTCGCGCCATGTCCGGGTCAGCCAGACCTCCGCTGACGTCGTTCACGATGGAGGCACCCGCCTCAACGGCCAGCCCTGCAACCGATCCCCTCATGGTGTCGACCGAGACCCGGGCCCCGCTGCGGGAGAGCTCACGGATCACCGGGATGATGCGGCGCAGCTCTTCTTCCTCATCTGGTCGTTGGGCGCCCGGCCGGGTGGACTCACCGCCCACGTCCAGGATGTTGGCGCCCTGCTCCAGCAGATCCAGCCCGTGGGCGACCGCGGCACCCGGGGAGAACCACATGCCCCCATCGCTGAATGAGTCTGGTGTGACATTGACCACGCCCATCACCAGGGTGCTCATGACCGCGCCCCGCTGAACCGCCGCAGGTGCGGCCAGGTGAGGAACGCCTCGGCCTCAAGTACGGCCACGACGATGCGCGGGAGGTCACGGGTGCCCGGATAGACGACGAAACGCGGTTCCCAGGTCGGCTGGAACTTGGCGTTGAACCGATAAAGGCTCTCAATCTGGAACCAGCGGGAGCCAAACAACAGCACTGCGCGCCACGATCGCAGGAACGGTCCGGCACCCAGGCGTTCTCCCCGTTCCAGGGTCGACCGGAAGGCGGCGAAGTTGAGGGACACGCGGTTGACGCCCAGCTGCGGGCATGACCTCAGTGCGTCCACGATGAGCAGCTCGTTGACGCCGGCATCCGCGGTTCGGTCGCGACGCATCAGATCCAGGGACATCCCGTCAGGGCCCCACGGGACGAACTGCAGGAACGCCCGCATGACCCCATCCTGACGGGCCACTACGAAGACGCAAGCGGGGTCAACGGGGTCCACCAGGCGTCCCAGTGCCATCGAGAAGCCACGCTCGGTCTCGGTGCCCCGCCAGGCGTCGGCATCGACCAGAGCACGGCGCCGCTCCCCCTCGGAGACGCTGACGGCCCGCATCACCTCCGTGGTGTAGCCGGCCCGTTCGATCCGTTTCACCATCTGTCGGACGTTGCGCATCGGCCGGCCCTCAAGGGAGAACGTCGCCACGTCCACCACGGCCTCGTCACCGAGCTCCAAGGCGCTGAGGCCGGTGGCACGGCACCAGACGATGCCGGCCTGCTCCGAACAACCGATCACCGCCGGCGTCCACGCATGCAGCTCGGCCTCGGCCAGGAAGTTGGTGATCGCCCCGGGCCAGGCTTCGGGGTCCCCCAGCGGGTCACCGCTGGCCAGCATCACACCGGAGACGACGCGGTAGGCGATCGCCGCCTTGGCCGAGTCGGACCAGACCACGCTCTTGTCCCGACGCAGGTTGAAGTAGCCAAGGGAGTCCGGACTGTGTTCCAGCAGTAGGCGCATGGTCGCTTCATCAGCGTCGGTAAGCTCCGAACGGGGCTCGGGTGGACGCAGGGCAAGATAAATGGTCGTCAGGGCCGTCATCAGGCCCATCCCGACCAGCATGGCGGCCTCGAAGTCGGTGGAGCGGCGATCGCGAAAGCGGATGGGGCCATCGAAGCCCAGCAAACCGGTGACAACCTCGCCGACGATGCTCCCCAGGCCCGGCGGCCCCCCCACGACGTGGAAACGCAGCAGGGTCACCATCAGCACACCGACAACGAGACTCGCGACTGCCAGGACGAGAAAGACCCGCACTGCCCGCCAGCGGGTGGTCGGATCACCCAGCGCCCGGAACTCACCCCGATAGGCGATCAGGACGATCAGCACCGCCAACGACATCGCGACCGGCACGAGCTCGAGCTTGAACGCGTGCAAGACAACACTGGAAGCCAACAACACCAGCGCCACCCGCCAAGCCCGGCGCTTGCGCCGTCGCAGCGCATGCGCCAGCAGAAGGAGCAGTATGCCGGACACGACCGTCGCCGCAGAGGCTGCGGCAATGGCACCCGGCACCACATCGACCAGGGGGTGCAACCGGTGCCGCGCTCCACGAGCCATACCGGTGGCGATGTCGGCAAAGCCGACCAGATAGGTGAGCGCGCCCACGACCGCCGGCGCGCGTGAACGAGGCTTGGTGAGACTGGCCAGAAGTGCCGAAACCTGAAGGGGCGTGCGCGACGGAGCGTGACCGCTCACCGCATACCGCCCAGCACCAGCCCCATCGCCTCGGCGCGGGTCGCAGGATCACGCAGCTGGCCTCGCACGGCCGAGGTGATGGTTCGTGAACCGGGCCGGCGGACACCACGCATGGACATGCACAGATGTTCGCATTCGATGACCACCAAGGCTCCCAGGGGCTTGAGATGCTCGCACAGCGCGTCGGCGATCTGCGAGGTCAGCCGCTCCTGGACCTGAGGGCGTCGCGCGTAGACATCCACCAGACGCGCGAGCTTGGACAACCCGGTCACCCGTCCGTCGCGGCCCGGGATGTAGCCGACGTGAGCGACACCGTGAAACGGGGCGAGGTGGTGCTCGCAGGTGCTGTATATCTCGATGTCACGCACGAGGATGAGCTCATCATGGCCGATCTCGAACGTCGTGGTGAGAACGTCCTCGGGCTCTTGCGCCATGCCCGAAAAGATCTCGATGTAGGACCTCGCCACGCGGGCAGGAGTCTTCTTGAGCCCGTCGCGGTCCGGGTCCTCACCGATCGCCAACAGAAGCTCACGGACTGCGCGTTCAACACGCTCCAGGTCAATCGGAACTGGGGTCGACATGACTGCCATCGGGAAGCTCGATCACAGTCGTGTCCTCGGGGAGCTCGATCACAGCCGTTTCGGGGTGCTCCTCGACAGGTGTCGGGTCCTGGGGCCTCGGCCCGTTGGACGTCATGTCCTGGGGCTTCGGCCCGTTGGACAAGGCGGCGTGCTCTGCGGGCGTCATCACTGGCGGCAAGTTGCTGACATGGCGACGTTCGCTGGACAGCCACACCGGCCGGGCCGGGCGCTTGACCACCTTTGCAAAGATGTCAGTGAGCTGGGTCTTGGCCAAGGTCTCCTTCTCGAGCAGCTCGAGCACCAGGTGGTCGAGCACGTCGCGATTGTCGTTCAGCGCGTGCCACGCCTCGTCGTGAGCAGCTTCGATCAGCCGGCGGATCTCCTCATCGACGACGCCAGCCACCGACTCCGAGTAGTCGCGCTGATGGCCCATGTCGCGACCGAGGAAGACCTCACCACTGGCATCCTGACCGAGCTTGATGGCACCGATGCGCTCACTCATGCCGAACTGCGTCACCATCCGGCGGGCCAGTCCTGTGGCCTTCTCGATGTCGTTGCCGGCGCCGGTGGTGGGGTCGTGGAAGATCATCTCCTCCGCGACGCGACCGCCGAGGGCAAAGGCCAGCTGGTCGAGCATCTCATTGCGGGTCGTGGAGTACTTGTCGTCCAGCGGCATCACCATCGTGTACCCCAGGGACCGTCCTCGGGGCAGGATCGTGATCTTGGTGACCGGGTCGGTGTTGAGCATCGCCGAGGCGACGAGCGCGTGTCCACCCTCGTGGTACGCGGTGATCTTCTTCTCCCGGGCGCTCATGATCCGGGTGCGCTTCTGCGGGCCGGCGACCACACGGTCGATGGCCTCGTCCAGGGCCACGTCATCGATCAGCTTGGCGTTGCCGCGAGCAGTGAGCAGCGCCGCCTCGTTGAGGACGTTGGCCAGGTCGGCACCGGTGAAACCGGGCGTGCGACGGGCCACCGCGAGCAGGTCGACGCCGGTGGCCAAGGGCTTGCCCTTGCCGTGCACCTGCAGGATGCGGTGACGCCCGATCATGTCGGGTGCATCGACCGCGATCTGACGGTCGAAGCGCCCCGGTCGCAGCAGCGCGGGGTCGAGGATGTCGGGACGGTTGGTAGCGGCTATCAGGATGACGTTGGTCTTGACGTCGAAGCCGTCCATCTCGACGAGGAGCTGGTTGAGCGTCTGCTCACGCTCGTCGTGACCGCCGCCGAGCCCGGCACCACGGTGGCGCCCGACGGCGTCGATCTCNNACGAACACGATCGCGGGGGCGTTGGCCTTGGCCTGTTCGAACAGATCCCGCACCCGCGAGGCGCCGACACCGACAAACATCTCGACGAAGTCCGAACCCGAGATGGAGTAGAACGGCACGCCGGCCTCGCCGGCAACGGCACGCGCTAGCAGGGTTTTGCCAGTACCCGGCGGGCCGTAGAGCAGGACGCCCTTGGGGATCTTGGCGCCGACCGCGAGGAACTTGGCCGGCTCGGCGAGGAACTCCTTGATCTCAAGCAGCTCCTCGACGGCCTCATCCACGCCGGCAACGTCGGCGAAGGTCACCTTCGGGGTGTCCTTGGTGGCCAGCTTGGCCTTGCTCTTGCCGAACTGCATGACCTTGGAGCCGCCGCCTTGCATCTGGCTCATCAGGAACCAGAACAGACCCAGGACGATGATCAGCGGCACGATCGTGACCAGGAGGCTCGCGAACCAGTTCTGCTGGGGCGGGTCGTCGGTGTAGCCCTTGGGTGGCTGGTGGGTCTTGAGACTCTGCACCAGGCTCGGGCCGCGCTGGACGACGTAGAAGGCCTCCACCTTGTCTGCGCCCTTGACCTTGTCGCCGTCCGAGTACGTCTGACCCTTCTTGAGGGTGAGATCGAGCTGGTCGTCACCGACGAACTTGGCCGACTCGATGGAGCCGCTGTTGATCAGCTTCTCGGCGGCCGAGGTGTCGATTCGGGTGAAGCTGCTGGCGCTGGCAACGGAGAGCCACAGCAGGCCGATGCCGAAGATGAGCACCACCCAGACGATCGGGGTGCGAAGGATGCGCTTGAAGTCCATGTGTTCTGCGGGGCTTGGTGCCCCGTCCCTCCTGCTCGTTCCGCCTTGTCAGGTCAGTCAGGTCAACCGCGATCTTCAGCGAGCGCGATGACAGTCATTACGACCGTACACCGCACAGGGGTGACCACATTCTGGCCAGTCAAACGCCTGACCCGGTGACGACGTTCCAGAATCGGGTGTAGACGTGAGGTGAATCAGGTGTACACGTGAGGTGACAGGGTGCCGACGTCGCGCAGGTTGCGGTACTTCTCGGCGTAGTCGAGACCGTAGCCGACAACGAACTCGTTGGGGATGTCAAAGCCCACGTACTTGACGTCGACCTTGACCTTGGCAGCCTCGGGCTTGCGCAGCAGCGTCACGATCTCCACAGAAGCGGCCGAGCGGGACTCGAGGTTGGACCGGATCCAGCTCAGGGTCAGACCGGAGTCGACGATGTCCTCGACGATCAGCACGTGCTTGCCGGTGATGTCGGTGTCGAGGTCCTTCAGGATCCGCACGACGCCGGAGCTCTTTGTGCCCGAGCCGTAGGACGAGATGGCCATCCAGTCCATCGGCGCGGTGCCCGGCAAGGCGCGCATGAGGTCGGACATCACCATCACCGCACCCTTGAGGACGCCCACCAGCAACAGGTCCTTGCCCTCGTAGTCACGCCAGATGTCGGCGGCCAGCTCATCGAGCCTCAGGCGGATCTCCGCCTCGGTGACAAGCACGCGTTCGAGGTCGGATCCCAGATGGGCAGCGTCCACGGCATCTCCTTGACATCTGTGCATGGGTACGAACATCTGTGCATGGGTACGTAGGAAGTCTGCCTCTATTCAACCTGACGAATCGCTGCGACGAGCACTCGACCACCGGTGCGGCTGGCCTGTACGTGGCCCGGCAGGTCGATCGGGCCCTGCCCTCGCCAGCTGGTGACAAGGCTGTCGAGCGACTCGATGTGAGTGCCGATCAACGCGCCCGGCGAACATCCTGCCTCGAGCGCGAGCAGGCGCCAGACCCGGGTGCGGATGGCCCGAGGGAGACCCAGCAGCACCGACGCCTCGACCCACCCCGGCCCCAGCTCGTCACGGGCCTGGGCGGCCAGATCGTCGAGCGCGTCGGCGTCCTGACGCAGCAGATCTGCCGAGCGCGCCAGTGCCGCAACGGTTCCCCGACCGAGCTCGGTCTCCAGAACCGGCAGCAGGGCACGTGCCCGAACCCGGCCGTATGCCGGGTCGCTGTTGTGCGGGTCCACCCACGCCGTAAGGCCAGCCGCGGCACAGGCGGCCGCGGTGGTGGTCCTGGCCAGGCCGAGAAGCGGGCGGACATACGGTCCGCGACGGGCCGGCATACCGGACAGGGAGCGCGCCCCGGAGCCCCGGGCAAGGCCCAGCAGGACCTGCTCTGCCTGGTCGTCACGGGTGTGACCGAGCATGACGGCCACGGCACCGACCCGTTCGGCGACATCCTCAAAGGCCCGGTATCGCGCGTCCCTCGCCCGTGCCTCGGGGCCGGAACCGCTCGATCCGACCTGGACCGTGACGACCTCGACGGGGTCTAGTGACAGCAGGCGACACTGGTCCCCCGCACGGGCTGCCACCGCGCAGGAGCCTTCCTGCAGGCCGTGGTCCACGATCACCGCGCCGGCCGACAGTCCGGTCCGGGGCGCCTCGAAGGCTACGGCAGCCGCGAGCGCCAGGGAGTCCGCGCCACCACTGCAGGCGACCAGAACCAGGCCGCCCTGCGTCGTCTGGTCGATCTGTGTGGTCTG
>DHJN01000029.1:17345-24966 GCA_002404345.1 Actinobacteria bacterium UBA4719
ATCTGTGTGGTCTGGTCGATCTGCGTGGTCTGGTAAATCTGTGCGAGTGCGCGCCGCACGGCCACGCGGGTGGCCGCGGTGGCGCGATGAGGTCCGCTCACGGGTCGCCGCCGATCAGCCGTGGACGCGCTGGACCCAGGTCGCGGGGTTCTCGATCTCTTCGGGCAGCGGCAAGGTCTCCGGCGAGGTCCACACGGCGTTGAAACCGTCGGTGCCGACCTTGTCCGTGACCGCACGGACGAACACGGCCCCGTCGCGGTACTGGCGCATCTTGGCCTCGAGCCCGAGCAACCTGCGCAGGAGCTTGTCGATGCCCGTGATGTCCTCGCGCCGTTGCTGGAACTTGGAGCGGATGTGCTCGACGCTTGGCACGATTGCCGGTCCGACGTCATCCATGACCACGTCGGCGTGTCCCTCCAGCAGCGACATGATGGCCGTGACCTTGGCGATCTCGGCGCGCTGCTCACGGGTGGCGAAGATGTCGGTCAGACCGTTACCCCCGCTCCGGAGGGCGTCGGGGAGGTTGTGGGCGAGCTGCCAGATCTTGTCGCCGAGCTGCTCGGGGTCCGGGGCGAGGTCCAGCGAGAGCTGACGGGCGGAGTCGATGACGTGCTGGCGCAGCCATGGCACTGCCGTGAACTGCACCCGGTGGGTCTCCTCGTGCAGGCAGATCCAGAGCCGGAAATCGGCCGGGTCGACCCCGAGCTCGGTCTCGGTGTGCAGCACGTTGGGCGCCACGAGCAACAGGCGGGGTGTGCCGTCGGGCGCGAGGTCGTACTGGCCCAGGATCTTGCTGGCAAGGAAGGCTGTGAGAGCGCCCACCTCGGCGCCGGTGACCTTGCCACCGACCTCCATCACCAGGTTCGAACCAGGGACCGAGATCTTGCGCTTGGCCAGCATGGCTGCGATGACCGGCTCGAGCATGGACCGCAGGGAGTCGACGTTGGCATCGATCCAGCCCGGACGATCCACGATCAGGACAGCGCTGCCGTCCGCGGGTGAGTGCATCCGGGCCGTCTCGGCGACCGGTCCACGGGATCGTTCTGCTGCCCGGCGCAGGGAAGTGACGACCTCGGCGGCCTCGCCGGGGGTGACCTGGGGACCAGCCTGGACCAGGCGCCGCCCGGTGGCCTTGGCGAACCCCCAGTCGACATAACCGCTGTTGTCAGTCTTGCTCGATGGCTGCGAGGCCGTTTCCGTTGACGTCATGATGCCCAGTATTCTCCAAGCCGAGTATCGGCGTTCAACCCGCCTGTTCCTGAACGGGACGGGATACGGGACACTAACGGACGAACCTCAGCCAATCGCGATCGAAGGGCACAGCCGTGGAGTACGACATCACGATCGAGATCCCCAAGGGACACCGCAACAAGTACGAGGTGGACCACGCGACGGGTCGCATCCGCCTCGACCGGTTGCTGTTCACCTCCACGCGCTACCCGGCCGACTACGGTTACGTCGAGGACACCCTCGGCGAGGACGGCGACCCGCTGGACGTGCTCGTCCTGCTCGAGGAGCCGACGTTCCCCGGGTGCCTGGTGGGCGCGCGGCCTATCGGTCTTTTCCACATGACCGATGAGGCCGGCGGCGACGACAAGATCCTGATGGTGCCGGCGCGCGACCCCCGGGTTGCCCACATCACCGAGCTGGAGCACGTCAGCGAGTTCGACCGCCTCGAGATCCAGCACTTCTTCGAGACCTACAAGGACCTCGAGCCGGGCAAGTCGGTCGAAGGCGCCCACTGGGGTGGGCGCCTCGAGGCCGAGAGGGTCATCCAGGAGGCCATCGCACGTGCCACCGAAGCGGGCATGACCACGGCCCGGTGGAGCGGGCCCCACTAAACGCCGGCGTTCAGCCGACAGGAGCGCGCGGGCGCATGGCGGCATACACGTCGGGCTGGTGACGTCGCAGCGCGGCGCGGGCCTTGCGCCGGAAACGCAGGATCTGGACCAGACCGATCACCCAGCCGATGTACTGCACCGACATGGCCACCCGGAACGAGTCCACCGTGTAGGTCGAAGGGCCACCCGGCGCCACCTTGTCCAGGACGATGCCGATCAGGGCGACCGTGCCCAGGGACGCGACGAAACCGCCGACGTTGACGATCCCGGTGGCGCTGCCGAGGCGGGTGGGCGGGTTGAAGGTCCGGGCCAGGTCGAACCCGACCATCGAGCCCGGGCCACCGACCGCAAGCACCATCACCAGGACGACCAGCAGCCACAGAGGCGCCCGTCCGGGCCAGAGGAGCACGACTGCCCAGATCGCCATGATCGCAGCGACGATCCACAGGATCAGGGTGGACCGGGAGTACGGCCAACGAGTGACGAACCCGCCGATCAGCGGGCTGGTGACAATGGTGGTGACCGTCATGACGATGAGCAGGCCACTGGCCGCGGCCGGGGTCAGTCCCTGACCTGAGACCAGAAAGGGGAACCCCCACAGGAGCGCGAAGACGGTGGCGCCGAACTGAGCAGAGAAGTGGGACCAGAGTCCGAGCCGGGTCCCGGGCTCGGCCCAGGCCAGCTTCAGCGCACGGCCGACCGCCCGCATCTTGAGCTCGTCCCGATGGTGGTCCTGGTAGGGCGAGTCCCGTACCACGACGATCAGCACGATGCCCAGCAGGACGCCGACACCTGCCGCGGCGGCAAACGACCGGGTCCAGCCCACGCTGTGCAGCGCCGCGGACAGGGGCGCCGTGGCGGCGACCGCGCCGACCTGCCCAAGCACGCCGGTCATCTGGGTGACCATGGCGGTCCGAGCCGGGGGAAACCACAGCGCAACCAGGCGGATGAGGCTGATGAAGATCATCGCGTCACCCATGCCGACGAAGACCCGGGCCGCTACCCCAGCGCCGAACGTGCTGGCGAAGGCGAAGGCGAGCTGCCCGCCTGTCATCAGCAACACCCCGGTGACCAGCAGCTTCTTCGAGCCGACCCGATCCAGGATGGCGCCCACCGGGATCTGCATGGCCGCGTAGACGAACAGCTGCACCATGGTGAACGTCGCGAGCTGTGCGGAGCTGATGTGGAAACGCTCTGCCGCGACGAGGCCGGCCACACCCAACGAGGTGCGGTGGAAGACCGCAAGGATGTAGATGGAGATGGCGGCCGACCACACCATCCAGGCTCGCCGGCCGCCCAGGCGGTAGCGCAACGTGGGGTCGGTGGGGGCCGGTTCTAAGTGGTGAGGCATGTGGTGTTGAGGCATGTGCTGTGGCGGCGTCATCGGACGCTGCCCGCCTGCTCGTGCGCCGTCTTCAGATGGTCGCGGGTGGCCGCCAGGAAGTCGGCCTTGGTTCCGCCGGCCAGCAGCGCGACCATGTGCCGGTGCGCCGCGATGGCCCCGTCCATCCGCGAGTCAGAGACCCGCATGAGGACGTGCGAGATGCACAGCTGCCGCTCACGCAGAGAGTGGTACTGCCGGGTCAGGATGTCATTGCCGGCCGCCGACACGATGCGCTCGTGGAAGGTGCGGTCGGCAGCGACGAAGTCCTCGAGAGCACCGGCCCTGCGGGCGGTTCGCATCACGGCGAGCAGCCCACCGAGGTCGTCCAGAATCTCCTTGCGGTGTGGCCACATGCGACTCGCGGCCCACTCCTCGATGACCGCGCGGGCCTCGACGATGTCCCTGGCATCCTGGGCCGAGACCGGAACGACCAAGGCGCCCTTCTTGGGATAGAGCCTGACCAGACCCTCGACCTCGAGACGTAGCAATGCCTCACGGACAGGGGTGCGGGAGATGCCGACCGCTTCGGCCACCTCGCCCTCGGTGAAGAACTGACCCCCTGGGTGGGTCCCATCCAGGATCCCGCCCTTGACATGCGCGTAGGCGCGGTCGGCGGCGGACGGCATACCGGCTGTTGTTTCCATGATGTATCTATCTTAGCTGCCGCAGGGAAAGCCGGACACAACAGCGCGAAGGCAACGGGTCGAGGCAGGCATGCACCCCCCGTGTGCCGAGACCGTCCAGGACACCCTCGAGCAGATGCAGGTTCATCCCGCAGACCAGCTCGGTCTGCTCCTGGGCCATGACATGGAACGGGCAGTTGTGCAGGACGATGTCGTCGCCCTCGACCTGCGGCTCGTAGCCATGGTCCTCCAGCAGAACCATCAGGACTCCGGTGTCGTTCTCGCCGGACCGCTGGCTCGCCAGGGCCCGACCCAGGTCACCTGCTCGCCGGGCAAGCACTTCGCGGGGAGGCTCACCTGACTCCTGAGCCTCGGCAAAGGCGCCGGCCAGGAGGGTTCCGGCGAGGTCGTAGTGACGCGACGGCAACGAGACCGACACCTCGCGGGTGGAGCGCTGGTAGAGCTTGGCCGGCCGGCCCGCGCCCGGACCACTGCGCCCGCTGCGACGCCCGAACGAGACGCCAAGCAGGCCCTGTTCGGCCAGGCGGTCGAGATGGAAGGCCGCGGTCCGCCGCGGAACGCCGAGCGCGTCGGCCACGTCATCACGACTGACCGGGACCGCGTGAGCACGCAGATGGTCGTAGATGCGCCGACGGGTCGGCTCATCCAGACTCGCCACCGCCGCCACGTTCGCGGCGGAGTCGCCAGAGGCCCGATCCATTCCTGGCCCGATGACTTCCACCTTCATCCCGATTCGTATTGACGAATCTCCACTCTACCTTCTACTGTCCACTAACGTCGTTTTTAGAAGGGACCAGGTATGAGCATTGCCAAACTCGAGCACGAGATCTCTGGGTCGCACAGCAGGCATGACGACCGTCGGCGCCTGCGTGTCGTCCATCACCGCGAACGGGTGAACCTGCCGGCGGCCGAACGTGCCGTGCGCGACCTACTCCTCGCCCTGGGCCGCGACCCCAGCTCACCGCACCTGGCCGACACCCCCCGCCGGGTCGCCATGTCGTTCACCGAGATGCTGACGCCGCGCGAGTTCGACCTCACGACCTTCCCGAACGACGAGCACTACGACGAGCTGGTGCTGGCCAAGAGCATCCCGGTGCAGTCGCTGTGCGAGCACCACATGCTGCCGTTCACCGGTGTCGCCCACGTCGGCTACCTGCCCGGCGAGCGCATTCTCGGCCTGTCCAAGCTGGCCCGCGTCGTCGAGCTGTTCGCCCGCGACCTCCAGGTCCAGGAGCGGTTGACCGTCCAGGTTGCCGGCTGGCTGCAGGAACATCTGGCCCCCAAGGGAGTCGGTGTGGTAATCGAGGCGGAGCACATGTGCATGTCCCTGCGTGGGGTTCAGGCCAGGGGCTCCAGGACGATCACCTCCTCCGTGCACGGTCTGCTACGCGAGGACGCACGCTCGCGCCAGGAGTTCTTCACCCTCACCAGGGGGATCTGATGGCCTCAGAACAGACGTTCGTCATCGTCGGCGCGAGCCTGGCCGGAGCCAAGGCCGCCGAGACGTTGCGCACCGAGGGCTTCGACGGCCGGGTGGTGCTGATCGGCGAGGAGACCGAGCGCCCCTATGAGCGCCCCATGCTGTCCAAGGAGTACCTGCGCGGCGACAAACCGGCCGCCAAGCTCTACGTCCATGACGAGGGCTTCTACGCCGACAACGACATCGAGCTGCTGACCGGGACGCACGTCGCGTCCGTCGACGCCGGTGCCCACGAGGTCACCCTGGAGGACGGCAGGCGTATGCCGTACAGCCGGCTCCTGCTGTCCACGGGCGCTGCTCCGCGGCGCCTGCCACTGCCCGGCGCGGACCTGCCCGGGGTGCGCTACCTGCGCCAGATGGGCGAGTCCGACGCCCTGCGCGCCGCCATCACCGCGGCCAGCCGGGTCGTGGTCATCGGCGCCGGCTGGATCGGCTCCGAGGTAGCCGCCTCCGCACGCCAGTTGGGCGCCGAGGTCGCGATCGTCGCCCCCGAAGACGTCCCGCTCGTGCGGGTCCTCGGGCCAGAGGTCGGCGGCGTCTACCGCGACCTGCACGCCGAGCACGGGGTCGACCTGCACCTGTCCACCCAGATCGAGGCGATCGTCGGCAATGGTGCCGCCCAAGGCGTCCGCACCACGGACGGCTCGGTCATCGAGGGTGACCTCGTGGTCGTGGGAGTTGGCGTGTCGCCGCGTGACGAGCTCGCGCGAGACGCCGGGCTGACCCTGGAGAACGGCATCGTCGTGGACGAGTTCCTGCGCACCAGCGCCCCCGATGTGTTTGCCGCCGGTGATGTCGCAGCGACGTGGAACCCTATGTACAACAGGCGGATTCGGATGGAGCACTGGGCCAACGCGCTCAACCAGGGCCAGACGGCCGCGCGCAACATGCTGGGCCAGGACACGGCATACACCAAGCTTCCGTACTTCTACTCCGACCAGTACGACTTCGGCATGGAGTACAACGGCTACGCCGCCGACTGGGACCGCGTCGTCCTGCGCAGCGGCACATCCGTGCGCGAATTCATTGCTTTCTGGCTCAAGGACGGGCGGGTGCTGGCCGGGATGAACGCCAACGTCTGGGACCAGAGTGACGGCATCAAGGCGCTCGTGCGCGGTGGCGCCGTCGTCGACGCCGACCGCCTGGCCGACCCGTCAGTTCCCCTGACCGACCTGACCGACCTGACCAACCTGGCGTAGTTCCGACCCG
Source organism: Actinobacteria bacterium UBA4719 (assembly GCA_002404345.1). GTDB lineage: Bacteria > Actinomycetota > Actinomycetes > Actinomycetales > Dermatophilaceae > UBA4719. The sequence goes on from DHJN01000029.1 coordinate 23,904, forward strand.
GCGTAGTTCCGACCCGGCCGACCTGGCGTAGTTCCTCAGTGAATCGCCGCGCCGCTAGGCGGGTATCTTTGGGGGTCTGCCCGTCAGCGCGGATTTCTGGAATCAAGAGAATTCTGGAAATGTCAACGACAAAATCGGTCTCTCGGGTATCGGGACAATGCTCTCTCGGGTATCGGGACAATGCGCATGTAAGGACAACGACGATCGCCAACACATACCGTCTGCCGCTTCGTGACCTGGCGTTGTCCGTGCTCACGCGTGGGCGGGGTCGCGCACGCCTGATCAGGCTAGGTGTGGTGCTGCTGACCGCGGTTGCCTTCGCGCTGCCAACAGCGATCACGTTGGACCTGAAGCATGCCGGTGAGAACGAGGTCGAGGGCCAGAACCACCTGCAGTCGTACGTCACCGAGATGCAGATCCAGAACGGGATCGAGTGGCAGCTCCGCAGCGGCGGGATGACCGTGAAGGAAGCCCACACGGAGCTGGTCGCGAGCCGCGAGCGCTCTGCGGAACACCTGGACGAGGCAGCCGGTCTGGGCCTGTCCCCGGGCGCGGTGGCTCGCATCGAAAAGTTGTCCGACGACTACTCACAGAAGGTCGACAAGGAGGTACAGCTGCTCGAGTCGGGTGCACAGCAGAAGGCACTCGAGTTCAACAAGTCTCAGGTAGACCCGGCGTTCGAACAGGTGACGACGCTCCTGGATGACCAGGCAGGGCAGATGGAAGGGGCAGCGAAGAAGGCCCAGAAGTACGGCGACGTCGGGATGCTGCTGACCGTGCTGCTGTCCCTGGTCCTGGTCAGCTTTGTGCAGAGCAGGCGTAAGCGAGCGGAGGTGAGCAGCCGAACAAAGCATCAGAGCGAGGCGCGCTACCGAACGCTGATCGACCAGTCCTCCGACCTGGTCCTGGTGGTCGACCGCGCCGGCCGTGCCAGCTTCGTCAGCCCGTCGGTGGACCGACTGCTGGCCTCCCCCGACCCGGACCACCTCACGGCCGCCCTGGCTCCCGCCGACGCCGGTCTGCTCGACTTCATCACCGCCGTCGACCCCCTGGACCGGGCGCG
>DHJN01000165.1:0-771 GCA_002404345.1 Actinobacteria bacterium UBA4719
GCAGGTTGTGGACGACGCTGCGAGCGCGCCGAGTATTGCCGAGTATTGGGGTCTGGGTTCTGGGTGGGTGTCATAGGTGGTGGCTAGGTTCGCTGTATGAGGTTCCGTCTGTATCCGAGTGCCGCGCAGGAGGTACTCCTGCTGGAGCAGTGCGGCCACGCCCGATACGTGTGGAACCTCGGCTTGGAGCAGCGCCTGATGTGGCGGCACTGGCAAGGTCCCACCCCGGGGTTCAACGCCCAGGCCGCGCAGCTGACCGAGGCCCGCAAAGTGGAGCCGTGGCTTGCCTGCGGGTCGCAGACCGTCCAGCAGCAGGCGTTGCGTGACCTTGACCAGGCATGGCAGCGGTTCTTCGCGGGGACTCACAGGCGCCCGAGGTGGCGTAAAGCCGGCGAGGATGAGGGCCTGCGGATCGTGGGACCGCAGGCTGTGCGGGTCCGTCAGGACAACCGCGGCCGGTCGAGTGTGTTGATCCCGAAGATCGGCTGGGTTTCGTTCAAACGCAGCCGCGCCCTGGTCGGCTGGAAGTCGTACCGCATCACAGGCGACAGGGCGGGCCGTTGGCATATCGCGTTCGCTGCGATCCCCGATCCGATCCCCGCACCCGGCACCGGTGAGGTTGTCGGCGTGGACCGGGGCGTCACTGTCGCGGTGGCGCTGTCCACTGGTGAGATGACCAGTCCTGCTGGGCTGAGCATGAAGGAAGCTGAGCGGCTCCTGCGGCTGCAACGCAGACTCGCCCGCGCCCGGCGCGGGTCGAACCGCCGCCGC
>DHJN01000165.1:1035-4908 GCA_002404345.1 Actinobacteria bacterium UBA4719
CGGTTGGAGCAGAAAGCACCCGGCAGGGTCGAGAAAGTGAAAGCTGCGTATACGTCGCAGACCTGTAACGCCTGCAAGCACATCGCTGCGGAGAGTCGCAAGAGCCAAGCGACCTTCGTGTGCGTGGCTTGCGGGCACAGGGCGAACGCCGACGTGAGCGCGGCAAGAAACATCGCGGCAGGACATGCCGTGACAGCACGTGGAGACCTGAGAGTTTTGGCTCGGTCTGTGAAGCGTGAACCTCAACATGCACGGCCCCCAAGGTCGCATAGCAGTTGGAATCCTGGCCATTCATGGCCGGGAGGATGTCAAGTCGTTACCTCCGGTGCGGTTGTGCGGGGAAGGATGATGACTTCGAGGTCGGCAAGGCCGACAGGGACCGAGGCCGTATGTCGCCGCGTCGGTTCCAGGGATGGCGGCACCTCCAGCAGCCCGTGGACGGTGACGGTGCATGCCGCGCCAAGGACGATGGGCGCGCTAAGGGTGAGCGTCACGTCCGGGCCGGGCTCCTTGCCCCCGTCGGAGGTGCGACCTCTGGTCACCGACGCCAGCGGCAGATCGACGTTGCCCTCGTTGACCGCGACGATCGAGACGTCGTGGGTTCCGGGTTCGGCCAGAATGCGTCGCGGGGTGATGTGCATGGCCAGCTCGGCCTCGACCCGCAGCACCGCAGCTCGGCTCATGCCCGCCACCTGCACCTGTGCGGGGTAGTCGCCCGGGCTCGTCCCCGGGGCCATCGGCACGGTCACGGGCATCGACGCCGTGGTGCCCGGCGGGACAAGGGCTACCGCCTGGATGTCGACGTCGGCGCACCCTTTGCGCAGGATGGTGACGCGGCGGACGGCGAGGCGCCGGTCGCCGGTGTTGGCGACAGTCACCTCCGCATGAAGGCGTCCTGGAGGTCCGCTGAAGATGAGCGGAGCTTGTTGGTTTTCAGCGCTTTTCACCGACTCTTTGCTTACTTCCGATGCCGATGCCGATGCCGATGCTGGCGCTGATGCCGGCGCCGGTGACGGTGCTGATGCCGGTGCCTTGCGACGTGCGGTGGCCATGTCGCAGCGCCTAGAGGTCGATCACGAGGGGATCGGGGTGATCGGGTCGCAGATGGGTGCTCGTCCGGCCTGAGACGCTGAGCGCGAACAGCTCCAGCCCCAACACCGACCAGCTCCACGTGTGCTCGTATGGCGTACAGATCTCCGTTGCCGGCGGCGGCGCGAGCTCGATCCGCAAGCATGAGTCGACGGCCACCGGCTTCACGTCGACGCTGGACGTGGTGTCGACCGAGGACGTCGTGGTCAACGGCTTGAGGTCGATCGTCGAGGTCGCGGTGACCGGCGCCAGGGTCAGGGTGGCGTCGGAGTGCACGGTGTTCTCGCCGGCCAGCGTGGTCGTCGTACCTCCGGCGAGGGCGAGCTTCATGTTGTCCAGACCAGCCAGCTCCGACGTAACGTCGGCCAGGACACTTCCGGTGACGGGGCCAATCGGACCGCCGTGGATGTTGGTGTCGACAGAGAAGTCGGCCATCAGGAATCTCCTCCCGTGATGCGGGTGCTCTGGGTGCTCTGGGTGCTCTGGGTGCTCTGGGTGCTCTGGGTGCTCGGAGTGATCGGAGTGCTCGGGGTGATCGGACTGACGAGATGGGAGTGGTGGAAGCCCAGCCGGGGATCACTCAACGCGCCCACCCGGGGGTCGAGCTCCTGCAGCTCGGGCATCACGATCCGGTGTCTGAGCTCCAGTGACGGGTAGTCGTAGATGGTGATGTGGTTCTGCCCTCGGTTCGCTGTGAACAGCAGGGTCTGGTCCGCCGACAGCTGCGACGCGTAGATCCCGTCGAGCAGGGCGCCCCGGCTGATCCGCAGCGAGTCGGCATACAGGTTGGAGTTGCTGAACACGTTGGCCCGCGCAAAGGTGTCGATCACGGTGGCTGCGGACTCACGCGAACGGCTCAGGCCGTCGAGAACGCCCGGGTGCTCGTCGATGATCCGGTGATGGCTCAGTGTCGCAAGGTCGACGAGGATCACGGTGTGACTGCCGCCGGTGCAGAAGATGAGCTCGGAGTCGGAGATGGTGATGTCGGAGTTGATGTGCGCGGGCACGTCGCGGTCGGCGGCCCAGTGCCGCAGGATCCGGCCGTCCTCGGCGTCGATCTCGTACGCATACTGCCGCAGCCACGCCATACCCCAGTGCTGCCAGTCGCGCCCGTCGCCGGGGTGCACGCGGAACGACACCGCGTAGAAGACATCGAGCACCGGGTGGCAGACCAGGTGCCAGCACGTGGTCGGCAGCTCGACCCTGCGCACATTGCCGGTGACCGTGTCGAGGATGCCGACCTCGCGCGCCTCGCCCCGCGAAGGGTGGTCCATGCCGCCATACACGATGTAGCGCCCCGAGGCGGTGGCCTTCATGGCGTGCGGCACCTTGAGCTGGTGCGGAGCCACCTGTTCGGCCTTGGTCAACCGGTTGACGTCAAACTTCCAGAGGTGCTCGCCGATCGAGGTGACGAACTGCGTGTCGTCGAGCCAGACCAGGTGGGTGCTGCCCTTGATCGTGGTGTCCGGGACCTCGAAGCGCAACGTTGAGACCCTGTCGGCCTCCTCGAGCGTGGCCAGGTTGTAGAACAGCAGGTGCTGACCTGTGTTGCCGAGGAACCCGATACGCCTCGTGGGGTCGACGTTCGGTGCGTGGCCACCGGACGCGCCGCCGAAGTAGGTGATTTTGTACGCGTGGTCACCAGTCGCGGGGTCGTAGTGGAACAGGCAGACGCCGGCCCTGCCCTCGAGGCCGTTGAGGCCGTTGCCGTCGAGAGCGATGTGGAACGCGTATGGATAGGTGCGCACGACCACCCCCGCCCTTGGTTGGGCTCCACCGTTGAGCGACCCCGAGTGGTCACCGGTCAAGACGGTACTCGCGCTTGGCCTCTCATGTCAGGGGGCGCGGCGGTTGTCTCATAGGTCGAAATCGGCGGGCTTTTGGGGTATTCCGCGTTCAGACGTCACCGCCAGTATGGCGGGGAGGTTGCCTCAGGCCTGGCCGGCTTGCTCCTCGGGGGTGGCCCGACGGACGACGATGCAGGTCCAGGCGCCGACATAGACGCGGTCGTCCTGGGCCAGCTCGCGACGTTGGCCGGGAGGCAGGGCCTCCGTCGGCACGGGCCCACTCGCGGCACCGACGTACGTGCCGTTGGAGCTCTGCAGATCCTCGACCCACCAGCGCTGGCCGTCGGTGGTCAGCTGGGCCTGGCGCCGGCTCACGCCGACATCTGAGGCGCATTCGATCTCGGGATGGATGTTGCGGCTCCGCGAACGGCGTCCGATCAGCAGGCTCTGGGTCCGCAACGGCACGACCACCGGAAGTCCTGGGGATGGGCACGGCTCGTCGCTGTCCTGATCGGCGTACCAGTCCGGATCGACCCAGACCTCGGCCACCCACTCGACCCCAACGGCTGGGGCCATCGATGGCGGCACGGGGTCCGGGACCGTTGCCACGGAGTCCGGGACCGTTGCTACGGCTGGAGCCGCGCCTGGATCCGGTGGGTTGGTCGGCGTCGCTGGGCGGGGCATGGTCCCGGTCGTGAAGTCATAACCGCATGCCTCACAGAACAGCGCATCCGCGGCGTTCGCCAGCGCGCAGTTCGGGCAGGGCTGGGTGGCTGAGGTCCGCGATTCGGCGGCGCCGTCAGGGGCGCCTGCGGTGGCGCCACCAGAGGCATCCCCGGACGTCACGGGAGCCGAGCTGGAGCCTGATGGGCTGACTGAATCCGGCGTCGGGGGCTGGCCCATAGGGGCACCGCACATGTCGCAGTAGTCCGACGACTCGGATACGTGGCCGTTCGGACAGGTGCCGGTACTCATTGCCTCTCGCTCACTTGCCTCT
>DHJN01000253.1 GCA_002404345.1 Actinobacteria bacterium UBA4719
CCGCGGGCCGCGGCCGCGCGGGCACCCTGTCGCGACCGCAAGGCAGGCGTCCGCAGTGTAGAGGCCTGCCCGTCTGGTGGTCGGTCGGTGGATTTGCGGGCGGTTAAGGATGGGCGGGCACTTCGATGACCACGTTGGTGGACTTCACCGATGCGAAGGCAAGCACGCCTGGCTCGAGCTGCAGCTCGTCGGCTGCCTCACGGCTCATCAAGGACACGATGCGGTGCGGGCCGGCCTGGATCTCAACCTGGGCCATCACGGTGTCGCGGATCACCCGGGTGACCAGACCGACGAACCGGTTGCGCGCCGACTCCGAGACCACCGGCCGCGGTTCGGGTCGCTCGGAAGAGGCGGCCAGCTCGGTGGCAAACCGGGCCAGGACCGAGCCTTCGATGCTCCGGCGGCCGGACACGTCGGTGGTGGTAGCGACGCGACCGCTGTCCGCCCACCGGCGCACCGTGTCGTCGCTCACGCCGAGCAGGTCGGCAGCTTCACGGATACGGAAGATTGGCACAACCGAAATCTACCCGCACCTGCGACATAAGAACACCTATTGACCGGTATTCACGGAAAAGCAAGGCCTGCGCGTCAGAGATTGCGGTGATGCTTGCGGTGACGTTCAACAAGGGCCGACCTCTTGCGGGCCATCCTTCACTCGCGGCGGCTAAAGTGTCGCCATCATGACCAGTCCGACCCGAGCACTGGAGGCGGCCGACAAGGGCCCGCTTGAGATCGGCGCGATTGTGGCCGGTCTTTCTGCTCACTACTCAGTGTCGACCGGTGCGAAACGGCTCGTCCGCCGCACCCGACTCGACACTTTCGACCGGCGGTTACGTGCGGCGGGTCTCACCCTCGAGCATCAGATCGCGGCCTCCGGGGAGCGCCTGGTACTCGTTCGAAAGGCGGCGCCTTCGACACTGCTGGTGCTCGTGAACGACCTGCGATGGCCGGCGCTGGTCAACGTACTACCGTCCGGTCCGGTCCGGAACGCGATCGCTCCCGTGACTGGCATCCGCGCGTTGATAGTGGTCTCGGACGAGAGACGGCGCATACAGCAGGTGGAGCTTCACAACAAGAATGGAAAGACCGTGGCTCGCCTCGAGCTGGACGAACCGGCTTCCGCGGCCGCCTCGCCGGCCCCGCTCAGGGTGCACACGTTGCGTGGGTACGAAGAACAGGCACGACGGGCTGATCGTCTCCTTGTCGGTCTCGGACTGCGTCCGGTCGAGCACGATGAGGATCGCGAGCCCAAGCCAGCATCGCCGACGTCCGGCATGGACCGCGCGTAACCAGCAAGAGTGCTCCTGACGACGGCGCTGAGCGAATTTCTCGCGACGATGCGTGAGAATCTTCCGGGTCTTCTCGATGACGTGGACACTGAGTTCTTGCACGACTTCCGGGTCGCGGTGCGACGGACCCGATCGACCCTCAAACTGGGGCGACCGGCCTTGCCCGACGTGATGCGACACAGGTGGGAGCCGGCTTTCAAGTGGCTGGGCGACATGACGACGCCGGTCCGGGACCTGGACGTCTACGAGCTGGACATGCCCACGATGGCGGGCTGGCTGGTGTCGGCGGACGCCGTTGACCTCGAACCCCTGGCGAGGCATCTGCGAATCCGGCGGACGGCCGAACGCCGTGTGCTGGTGCGGGGGCTGAGGTCCGCCAGGTTCCGGCGGCTGGTCACGGGGTGGGGGAAGAGCTCACCCGGCTCGTGGTCACGCCGGACGACGCGGACCGAGAACATCTTTCGGCAGGTCGGTTGGCCGACGACAGCGTCTCTCGGGTGTACCGGCGAGTGGCGCATGGCGGTGCCGCGATCGGGGCCGACTCGCCGGCCGAGGACCTGCACGGGCTGCGGAAGCGCTGCAAGGAGCTGCGTTACGCACTGGAGGTTTTCGCCCCGGTCGTTGACGAAGGCGCCCGCAAGCGCACAGTCGGCGACCTCAAGGGCTTGCAGGACGTCCTGGGCCGCTTTCAAGACTCCGAGGTGCAACGCGGGGCACTGCGCGGGTTCGCCGAGGAGATGATGGCCGACGGGACGTCCGCCGGGGCGGTGCTGGCCATGGGCGAGCTGATCGGTCACCTCGACGCCGAGCAGGACCGGGCCCGCCGTGAGTTCGACGTCGCGTTCGCCCGCTTCACCCGGCCGTCCAGCCTCCAGCTGATGCACCGGCTCGGGGTGAGGCGATGAAGGTCCTGGCGACATACAACATCAAGGGTGGCGTCGGGAAGACCTCGACGGCGGTGAACCTGGCTTACCTCGCCGCACGTGAGGGTCGGCGGACCTTGTTGTGGGACCTCGATCCGCAAGCCGCTGCCACGTACCTTCTCCGGGTGCGACCGCGGGTCAAGGGCGGTGGGCATGCCTTGGTGACCCGTAAGCGTCCGATCGAGGCGGCACTGAAGGCAACTGACTTCGACAACCTGGACCTGCTGCCCGCCGACTTCAGCTACCGCAACATGGACCTTGAGCTCGATGACACCAAGAAGCGGACCCGGCGGTTGGGCCAGCTGCTGGACAGCGTCGCGGACGAGTACGACGTCGTCTTCCTGGACTGCCCGCCCAGTATCTCGCTGGTGTCCGAGAACGTCTTGCACGCATCCGACACGCTACTGGTGCCGCTGATCCCGGCGACCCTGTCTCTGCGTACGTTTGACCAGCTGACCCGCTTCGTGGCCGACTCCCAGGGCAGTCGACCTGAGGTGGTCGCCTTCTTCTCCATGGCTGACCGTCGCAAGCGCCTGCACAGGGACGTGATCGATGCGATCCCGAGGGACCGGACCCGGGTCGCCGACACGGTGATTCCGGCACTTTCGATCATCGAACAGATGGCCGAGCACCGGGCGCCCGTCCCTGCCTTCGCGCCGACCAGCCGGGCGGCGCACTGCTACGAGCAGCTGTGGGCGGAGGTGCGTCCAACGTGCATCGCGTTGAAGACCGCAGCCATGGCCGCCACCCACGCCGCACCCAGGACAAAGCCGCCCACCACGTCGGACAGGTAGTGGACGCCGAGAGCGATACGGGAGAAGCCGATCGCCAGGACCATGAACACCGCCAACGTGACCGCGACGCTCTGCCACGCTCCGTGCAGGATCGGCAGGAAGACGAGCAGCAGCACCGCGTACCCGACTATCGCGGCCTGGGCATGGCCACTGGGAAAGCTCAGACCGGACTCATGGGCGACCGGGTTGGTCAGGACCGGGCGTAGTCGATGGACCGCCGTCTTGACAACGGTGTTCAGCAGCGATGATCCGGCCGCCGTGATCACCACGAACATGGCCAGCCGGGGCAGTCGACGCCAGAGTAACCAGACCACGACAACGGCCAGCGCGATCTGCCATGCCAGGGCTGACCCGGAGTCGCTGATCAGCTGCATCACGGCGACGAACCCCGGGTGAGTCACCGCGTAACCGTGCAAGCTGTCGCGCGCGCCGCTGTCGGCCCGCAGCAACGGCGCCCACTTGTCCTCCACCAGCAACAGCGTCAGCGCACCGGGGACCGCCACCAGTGCCAGCGCCACTGTGGACAGGACAGCTCGGGCACCACATGGGGTTGTCGGCTTGGCCGGTGACGGCGAGGACTGGGCAGGGTCAGTACGAGTCATGAGTCGGGGGATCGACCACCGGGTGTAGTTCGCGCTCAGCCTCGGGGTCGATCCCAATGGCGATCAGACGGTCGCGCACTGGCATCACTGACCTCCGGCGTCGCGGTTCCAGATCGCGAAGGCATTACCAAGACCTGAGAGGTGGGGGAGCAGCTGCGGGCAATGCCGTAACAGCACGGTGATCATCGTGTTGTCGTTGATCCAGGACAAGCCCTCGCGCGTGTAGACCTTCTCGGTGAAGCTCTCGGTGAAGAAGCGGTCGCTGTTCAGGCGCCGAGACGCCATGAGGATGAATATGCGGAACGCTGTGTCGCTGAACGCGAAGCCCTCCGGACGATCCTCGGCGTACATGCCCGCAATGAGATCGACGCGGTCGAGCTGACCGTAGACGTCGCGCAGCTCGGCGGCCCACGCCTTGTTGCTGGTGATCTCCTCGAAGGACTCCGGTACCGGCAGGTGCAGCAGTCGGCGGAACTCCATGTAGCGCGGCACCCCGAGCTCGCGGCAACGGAGGATGTCGGTGGACGCGAGGTCCATCAGCGCGCCGTTGTCGGGGCGCTTGAACGTCTGCAGGTACTTCGGGAAGTTGTGCAGCGTGACCAGGCCGGGATTCATCGTCCCGAACGTGTAGATCAGGTCGGCGAGGTCGTTGTCACGCAGCAGGTCGACCGTCGCTGGCCCGGTGAGCTTGTCGAACTCCATGGCACCCAGCGTCGGCTGATCGTCCTTGGCCGAACGGAAATCGAAGTGGTCCGGGATGAGCGGGTGCATGCGATAGACCGCGACGAACTCCTCGGTGAGCGCGTACGGCACACCGTAGTCCTCGGCGTGCGACCCGGGAATGCCGGAGACGACCTCGCTCGAGCTCAGGCGGCCGAAGACGTCGTGCAGCCTTTTGCCTGCCAGTCCGTACCAGTTCGCATGCAGTGCCGCGGCAGCCGTCGGATGGGCCGTGACCGCGGGTGTCCACTCGATGGTGTGGATCTTGGCCAGCAAGGCGGCGTTGATCAGGCGGGCGCGCTGGAACAGCTTCTCGTCGTCGAAGTCCGGATGCGCCTCGACGAGCATGTCGCAGATGCTGTTGTGTTCGAGCGCGAACAGCGTCTGCATCATGCCGACACCCAGCCAGAAACCCGGGATCAGCGTGGGATTCTGCGCCGGGTCCGAGGGGATCGGCGGGTGGCCGTTCTCCAGACGCAGCTTGCCGTCCTCGTGACTGCGGAGGAACTCCTGCTCGGGCAGGTTGTTCCCGTAGATCTGCGAGCCGTCCCACCAGTGTGTCTTGACGTTGATGTACGTCGGCGGCCGGTCCGACTGCGGCGGGGAGGTCGGGTCGTCCGGTGTGCGCATCACCTTCATTGGTGGCGTCGGCCAGTCGTCGTCGGGATCGAGGGGCAGTACCCAAGGGTTGTCTGCGGGGCTGGTGCCGTGCTTGAACCAGTCGCGGATCATGAACTGCAACCAAGCCGCGATCAATGCGTTGCCGGCTGTGGCCGGAATGATCTCGTCGCGTGTCATCAGTCGACGGCTCACCACGCGCGGGTTGGGCTCGAGGATGTTCGCCTCGTCGGGCCACGTCGCCGTGAGGGGGACGTTGCGCCCGAAGCGCGTTCCTGCCATCCCCATGTTCGGGTGGGCGAGATCATTCCAGCTTCCGTCGAACGAGCGCTCGGTGTCGAACTTCGGGTCGTGCGGGGGCGCTTCGGGTGCGTTCACCGCCGGCTCGCGCGAGGTGTCGTACAGGTTCCGCTCGCGCAGCGTGTTCCGGATGCCGATCAGGTCAAGCAGGCCCAGCGGCGTCGGCAGCTTGAACCAGCCGATGCGATGATCGACCTCCGACGTCAGCTTGTCGTAGACCTGCCAGAGCGGGTTCAAGCGGTACGGCTTGTCGGCGGTGCTGCCACCGCCATCAGACGTCGACTTGGTCATCGGCGAACTCCTCCTTACCTGTCGGTTCGACGTGCTGCACGCCGTTCATCTGCTGCCGAGCGGCAGCCAGCTCTGCGTAGATCACCCGGCGCGCCCGGCTCTGGTTGCCGAGTGGGCGATGGTCCGGCACCGCGTGCCACGGGTTGTACGAGAGGACGTCGGCAAAGGCCAGCTGTGCCGGCGAGTCGAAAGTCTGCTGCGGGAGCCGCAGGGTCGCGACCGAGCGTGGCTTCGAGTGGCGCGTCGACCACACCACGCCCGCGTTCTCGATCGGCATGCGGCGAGGGTCGGTCTGCGTCTGGACAAGCAGGTCGAAGGTGACCTCGCCATGCGCGAGTGTGGCGGCCATCGCCTCGCGCAGGTAGCTGGGTCCAGGTCGTCGTGGCACCTTCAGCTGCGGGAACGGCCGGGGCACGAAGCGGTACTGCATCGCCTGACCCGGACCGAGCAGGCAGGGCACGCAACTCCAGTACGACACCTGTAGCGGGCTTGCCGCAGTCTTCGCGTAGAGGCCCTGCATGATCAGGTCGCACAGATGCGTGTGGCTGGGGCGGATGAAGTACAGCAAGGGCGTGCCGTTGCCTATCTCGCTTTGGAGAATCGCGTTCTGCACCAGGTCCGGCGTGGTGAATGTCGGCGCGCTGATGCCGAGGAAGTCCTGGGTAGCACCTTCGTCCGGCAGCAGCTTGGGTCCGGGAACGCCCATGACCTTGACGCCCAGGCTCATGATCGCGTTGTCGTGCATGTCGGATGGTGCGAGAGGACCCGGTCCGGCGAACCGTACCCATGCCGGGTATTCCGCGGGCTCGGCGAACAGCCCGTGGCACAGCTCGGACGGTATGTCGGCGCGCACGCTCAGCTCGCCGCGTACGACACCGAAGGTCTTGGTGTTACCGGCGCGTTCGACGTGTTCGTGGTGGGGATAGGTGTGCTGGAGGAATCTCGTCATACGCTCGACGATCTCGTCGGTGATGCGCTCTTCGTCCGGCAGGACGCGCTCCGCGGCGAGCGCGAGCCCGTCGTCCGGCAACCGGTGCCGGACGACCCACTGCACGAGTGCCTGTACCGGCGGTCGCACGAGCAGGTCGACGGCCGGCCTGACGTAGGGATCGATGCGACGCTCCATCCAAAACAGCCGTACAAGCACGTCGTTGACGATCCGGTCGAGCCTCACCAGGACCCCTCGCACAGATAGTGCAGTGCCCGTATGCCGGGTAGAAAAAAGTAGGCGCCGCCGACGGTGGTCACGAAGTCGGGCAGGCCCGCGAACCGCCTTCGCACTGGCCGGGCCGGCACGGTGAAGACAGAGCGGTCGTCTCGCGGGCCGATGAGCGGATCGACGTCGTCGTAGAGGCCGCCGAACTTGGGGTTGTTCAGCCAGGTGTGCTGGACGAACTCGAACTGCCGTCCGAGGTTGCCGTTGAGCGCGACGAAGTGCAGTCCCTGCCCGCCGTCTGTGTCGGTGAACTTCCGTCCGCGACGCATGATCCGGTGGCGGTCCGTCACGGCCAGCGACTGGGCCGAGCCCGGCTGCGGGTCGAGGGAGTCCCGGGGGTTGCTTCGGCGGATGTGCGCGCCGATCGGGCAGCGGAGGCCAAGGGGATCGTTGTCGTGGTAGCCGAAGTCGTTCGCTTCGGCGAGATCGGGACGGTCGCGATCATGGCTCATCGCCAGCGGGGCTCCACTGCGCCATCGGCCCACCATCTTCGCGGCGAGCAGCTCGGCATCGAGGCCCGAGGCAGCCGCCTGCTCACGGACATGGCTCTCGAATCCCGCCGTGTCCTGCGCAAGGGTGCGCAGCACGAGATAGCTGCCGTTGCGGCCCAGGTCTGCGCCGCCTTGGGGGTTGTCCTGGTCCGCGCCGGGGGAAAGGACAGGGAGCACATTGTTCGGATCGCCGGAGTCGGGCAGTACCGGACGCTGGGTCTGCAGTCCGTAGATGTTGCGGTAACCGAGCACGAACTCGCCGAGCGGCACCGGCTCTGCCTTGGGCGGGTCCGCCGCCTGCGCGCTGGAGGCGAGCTCGCGGACGAACGGATCGGAGATCCCGTCCCGGAACCCGAAGGGCTCGATCGGCGACAGGGTCAGGGTCTCGAGTTGGGTCGCGCCCGCCACCCCGCCTTCGGCCGCCGCCGCGTCGATCTCCGCTATCGCCGTGTGCAGCTCCTCGCTCGTGCGCGCGTAGGTGCACACGAGCACGTCGACCTGAGGTCCGGCCGGTCCGCCCCAAGTCCACGCCGCCGGGTCGTCACCAAGGAATCGGCTGCGTGCGGGCGTGGCGATGCCCGCCTGGAACTCGAGGGAGAACCCCTCGACGACGGCATCCGGCAGACCGATGGCCCGCAGGCCCGTCGCGCTCAGCGAAACCTGTGTGGCGACGGGCACGTTGCGCGCGGCTGCCGACGTGACCCTTGCGGCGATCCGGCTCAAGAACGTCCGGCTGCGGGCGGCGTCGCTCAGCGTGTACACCCCGAAGCACGCGCTGGGCAGCGTGCGGAACGCGGAGCGGAGCAGACCCTGCATGTCGTCCAGCTCGGCATCGGTCGCGGGCGCCATCACAGCCTCGCCAGCCACTGGCTCGCCTCGACGTCGCTCAGGTCCCTGGTGAGACCTGCGCGGATCTCGGCATTGTTGATGATGTTCGAGGTCGTCAGCGTCGGGTACGCGGCATACGACACAGCCGTGCCCAGCTGATGACAGCGCAGGTAGTCCTTGAACGCCTGCTCTTTGCGGGCGCCGCCGAAGAACAGCCAGTCGGTACGCGGATATCCGAGGCCGTTGCTGAAGATGACGTTGAGCCCCCACCACAGCTTGTCGATGAAGTCGTCCATGTAGCTCTCGAGGCTGCCGTCGTAGTAGCTCGTGAACACGACCCGCTGCTGATCGTCCAGCACCACCCAGCGAGCGAAGTGGATCGTGGTTACCCCGGCCAGCGATCCCTTGTTGAAAACGTGTCGCGCGCTGAAAGCGATCGCACGCAGGACGATCGCCACCGTCCGCCGGCGCAGCGATCCCGGCTTGATGACGCCGACTGCCGCGAAAGGGTTGTACGAGAACTGGTCTTCCTGCGCCCGCAACCGGTCGACCGACGCTGCGCCTGGTCGTCGGGTCGAGACCGAATCCGTCATCTCGAGAACGTGCACTGCGAGCACCCACGGGATTCCGACGACGAGCAGGACGGGTGACGCGACGATCACGACGGCAACCGAGGCCGCAACCTGGAGAAGGGCCCGGACTCGGGACGCCGTGGACGTCGTCGGAGCCGGGTGGATCGCGAACCTCACCTGGGGGGTGTGTTCGACCACCGTGCGCACACTGCGATGCACGTCGGCCGGGCTGAGTGCGGACAGATCGGAACGATGCGCGTCGAGATAGACCTCGAGCCAGTCGTGCAGACCGGCCTCCTGCACGATCTGCTCGACGCCACGGCCGATCGTGTTCACGTAGCTCGCCGCGCTCACGATCTCGTGCGCACACAGCCAGGTGTAGCGCTGCGCCGGATCGGGCGCAGCGGGGTAGCCCTCGCAATGGGAGAACACCGCGTCGAGCACGGCACCGGCCTGCGCGCTCAGGGCGCGCAGGTGGCGGTCCGGCGATTCGTCGAGGTCGGCCATGTACATGACGCTGTCCGGAATCGCACGGCCCTGGACGTCGGCGTCACCAGGGATCTGGACGTCGGCATTACTAAGGCCCTGGACGTCGGCGTCACCGGGGACGATCAGCAGGCGCGCAAAATGCACGCCGCCGATCGTGGCTAGCGACGTGGTCCCCTCCAGGACGTCCCGCTTTGCGTCAGCCAGCGCTGCTTCGACCGCATCGAGCGATCCGTCCAGGACGCTCGCCCTGACCGAGACGGCGCTCTGGCCGGGCATCAGGTCCCCGCGACAGGGAACTTCAGCGAGAAGTTGAGGATCTTGTCGTGATCCCAGTAGACGATGCCGAGATACAGACCCGGTGCGACCTCACGTATCTCATCTCGGATCCAGTGCGCGACCAGCGACGTCTTGCTGTAGTCGAGGATGATCGCTTCCTTTCCGTCGAACCAGCTCTCGTCGCGGTACACCTTCGCGCGAATCGCCAGATTGCCCAGCGGGCCGACCTCGTTGCGCAACTCGCCCGCGGCGGAGTTGAACACCTTGCCTTTCCACGCGATCAGATGCGCCAGCTTCGCCGCTGTTTCGGCTATCGGTTTATCCGGAGCGAAGACAACGGTGCCGTCGCCCTCACCGTCGGGAATAGGGCCCGGCTCCGCTCCACGGAAAAGATCGTCGAGCTCGGCATGCGACATCTCCAGCAGATCGGGGGCTGTTACCGGCAACGTGATTCCTCCCAGAATCGATATGGTCTGACGGCTCGAACGATATGGTCTGACGGCTCGAACGAATCACTTGTCTGTGTGAGAGGGGAGTAATAGCCGAAGGTGCTAGGGCAACGTGAGTATTGCATCGGTGCGCATTGGCTGTAAACAGTTTTCGGTGCTGAAACCGGTAGCAGCTCTTCCGGCCACCGCACCGGTACGCGTCTAGCCCGAATAGTCCGCACCAACCCGTTGAAAGGCTCCACACCCGGCCCTACACTCCGGTTGATGGTCCAGATCAGAGAGGCAGCCGTCATGCCTGGTCGCCCTGTCGGGACGGCCGCCCTCCGTGCGCTCGCTGCCATCCGGCTCGTCAACGGTCTGCTCGCGCTCGTCCTTCCCGCCGTCCTGGTCAAGCGGACGAGCGAGGATCCGTCCGACACGTCGCCCTACTACGCCTTTCGGATGTTCGGGATCCGCACCGTCGTGCTCGGCG
The DNA here is from genome assembly GCA_002404345.1 of Actinobacteria bacterium UBA4719. GTDB lineage: Bacteria > Actinomycetota > Actinomycetes > Actinomycetales > Dermatophilaceae > UBA4719. The sequence continues at coordinate 10,331 of DHJN01000253.1, forward strand.
CCGACCTGTTGCTGCTGCGCGGCGCCGCGCTTGAGCGCGCGCGAAAAGAAGCGGTCATCATCCATTTCTCTGACACGGTATGCGCGGCAATCGGCGGCATGCGAGGGGATCTGCCGCCGCGGGCGGCCCGCATCACGGTTGCCATCTCCGGCGTCAACACGGCCCTGGCCGTCGTGGCACGCCTGTACGCGAAGCCGGAGTAGCGCGCCGATGCTGCCCCCGAAGAGCGCGCTCGGTCCCGACTTCAAGGCGCTGCGGCCGCTGCATCCATCGCCCACATCCCTGACCTTCCCGGTGTACGAAGGGCTGACGGACCGACTGCTGACCGCGGACGACCCCGACGACACGGTTCGGCACGTCCTGGCCGTCTGCTCCGGCTACGCCTACAGCGACCAGACGACCGTCGCCACGATGATGACTCGGCTCGGTCTGGAGCGCAGCCGGTGCGTGATGGTGCGTGAGGTCGTCGACGCCATGTTCATCTGCTCGACCGCATTCGTCATCCAGAGCGAGGACGGCCGCGTCGTGATCGTCTGCTACCGGGGGACCGAGCCCGCCAGTCTGATCAACTGGCTGACCGACCTCGACATCGATCCCGGCCAGGTGCGCTACGACCTGACCTCGCAGTCCGGGGACGAGAGCTACCGGGTCCACGCCGGGTTCTACCGCAATGTGCGCGCCACCCGCTTCGCCGTCATCGAGGTGTTGCAACGAGCAATGCAGGGTCAGTCGATCTTCCCCGACGACGACCAAGAGAAGCCGGTCGAGACGGAGACGATCGAGCCGCTACAGACGCTCTACGTCACCGGGCACAGCCTCGGGGCCGCGATGGCTACGATGATGACGGTCATGCTGCGCGCCAAGGGCATCTACGCGCCGCTCGCGGCGAAGCTCAAGGCCACATACACCTACGGCCAGCCGATGATCGGAACGCCGGCCTTCGCCACGGCGTGCACCCAGGCGACGTTCGGCGGCACCAGCAGACCACTCGACTCGGCCCTGTTTCGCTACGTATACGCCGACGACCTCGTGCCGCAGCTGCCGCCGCGCGAGTCCGGCGAGTTTGCGCACTTCGGCCAGGAGTTCCGGTGCGAGCGCCTGGACGGCGACGACGAAAATCGTCCCACCTGGGCACGCCACATGGCACCCACCCGTCAGACCGGCGCGCTCGGCCTCGCCGTCGGGGGGCTGGCGTTGGTGACTCGCGAGATCAAGCGACTTCGCAGGCTGCCGCTGCACCAGTCGGTCGTCGACCACGGGCCTCAGAACTACATCGCTGCGCTTACCCCGCCCCATATTCGGAGCGAGTTCGGGGACTGAAAGACCAGGGTTGGCTTCTGACGACATACCTTCCGGTGACGACGCCTGCGCCGGCGGTCTGGCGCGGCGCATACGGCGCGGCAGAGGCGGCGGACCCCGACGACTACTGCTGAGTACAGAGCACCGATCAGTGGGTTGACTCCAGCCCCAATGGAACAAGTGACATGTGTCACCGGCCTGATCTGACCTTTTAACCCGTCTGTGTAGTAAAAACGGTCATGTCCATTTAAACGGTTCGGCGTGGTGAACAGCCTGTCCGGTGTCGCGCGCAGAGTCCAGCCCAGGAGGCAAACGTGT
>DHJN01000079.1:0-2001 GCA_002404345.1 Actinobacteria bacterium UBA4719
GTCAAGAACGGCGACCAATGGACGGTGACCGGTGTGCGCAGCGACGGCACGATCGACGTGCAGAGGACCAACGGGACTGGGCATGCGACCCTTCCCGCCGCCTATGTTCGTGAGCATGTGGAGCTTGGCTATGCGACCACCGCCCATCGCGCCCAGGGCCGAACCGTCGAGACGGCGCACGCCTTTGTCTCGGCGACGACGCTTCGTGAGCCGCTGTATGTGATGGCCACTCGGGGGCGTGAGTCCAACCGGTTGTATGTCGACACCATGTACGACCCCGACCTCGCCACCTCCCACGAACCACCCGAAGAACTGGCGGCCGCCGACGTCCTGCGGCACGTCCTGGCCAGCGTCGGCGCAGACAAGTCCGCCACCATTACCATCGCCGAGGAATGGGCCGGCAGCCAGAGCATCACCCGGCTATTGGCGGAATACGAGACCATCGCTCGGCGGACGACCGAAGACCGGTACGCCGCGCTGGTTGCCTCCTCCGGGCTCACGCTGACCGAGGCCAACGCCGTGCGCGCCTCCGAGGCTTGGGGGCCACTGATGGCAGCCTTGCGCGAGGCTGAGTCAAGAGGCCTGGACATCGACCGGGCCGTTCCGGCCCTGGTTCAGGGTCGAACCGTCACCAGCGCGGACGACATTGCTGCGGTGCTGCACGGCCGGGTCACCAAGTGGCTCAACGCCGCTGGTGGCCACCATCAAGCAGAGCGCATCGTTGGGCTGTTCCCTGCGACGACGGGCACGGCCAACCCCGACATTGTGCAAGCGCTCCGGGATCGCCGCACGCTCATCGAGCAGAACGCGCGAACACTCGTGCTGGAAGCGCTCCAGGGCCGCGACCCCTGGACCCGCAGATTTGGTGCGCCGCCCCCGAACCCGGTCCTTCGCGAGGACTGGCTCAGGCGACTCGACACGATCGCGGCCTACCGCGACCTATGGCAGGTCGGTGGAGATGAGATCTTGGGTGCAGAGCCGCGAACACGAGAACATATGGCCCAGCGACAAACCGCGCAGCGCGCGCTTTCTGCCGCGTTGGACGCTGTATCGACCCCCAATTCGTTGAACGACCCGCGCGCAGAAATCGGTGGACTTGAACCCGGCTCCAGCTAACTCGCCCTGCCATATCGGCGCAGTCCATCGAACTATCGTCGTACGGGACGTCCGCTTTGCAGAGCTCAATCCCTACGTGTGGTTGGTTCGCTGCGGACTCCCTCTTGGTGAGTAGGCCCGGGGCCCCTGGTGGTTGGGTGTTGGCTTGTTGTCGAGACGCAAGGAAGCTTCCTACTCCCCTCGGCCTATTGTGACGAAGCCGGGTTCTCGTCGCGGGTTCGGCAAAGTACGGTTCAGCTGACCTGAGAAGATGCGCTCCCGGATGGTTGACTGATCTCTGTGGCCAAGCCGACCGACGCCGAACGTCTCGCGGAGCAGTTACTGGCGGGCGCCACGCCCGAAGAGGGCCGGGCTCTGCTCGATTCCCTTCTCAGCGGGCGGGTCTCCAGCATCTTCGAGAAGTTGCAATCGGCCGAGCCGACGCTGCGGTCGGCCCCCACCGAGGTGTGCGGCTTCCGCGTTCGCCTCGACCTGTACGGAGCGAAGCCACCGGTCTGGAGGCGGCTCGAGCTGCCCGGCGACCTGACGCTGCCCCGGCTGCACGACGTGATCCAGGCCGTGATGGGCTGGACGGACAGTCACCTGCACCGATTCCGCACCGGCAGCGACCACCGGTCGCCGTACTTCGTCTCGACCTTCGACCTCGACGAGGGCGAGGACGGCGTGCCGGAGGACGACGTACGCCTTGACCAGCTCGTCGCCGTCGAGGGCGACGAGCTCTGGTACGAGTACGACTTCGGTGACGGCTGGGACCATGTGCTCAGAGTCGAGGAGATCCTGGATGATCCGCCGGCGCGGGTCCGTTGCATGGGCGGACGGAAGGCCTGTCCGCCCGAGGACTGCGGCGGGATCGGCGGCTACGGGGAACTGGCGAGCTGGGTGCGC
>DHJN01000079.1:2157-2525 GCA_002404345.1 Actinobacteria bacterium UBA4719
CGCCTTGTCCGTCGCCGTCGCCGAGCCGGTAGCGGTCACCGGCGAGCTCGGCGAACTGCTCGAGCAGCTGGAACGGCGTGGCATCCGTGCCCTGCGCGAGGTGCTTGGCCGACCCCTCTCGCACGGACCTACCGAGGTCACCGACGCCGAGGCCGCTCGGCTCACCGAGACCTACCAGGTGTTCCTCGACGTGATCGGTGACGGGCTGAGGCTGACCGGCGCAGGCTACCTCCCGCCCGCCATCGTCGAGCGCTTCACGGAGCGCAGCGGCATCACCGGTTGGTGGATGGGCAAGGCCAACCGCGAGGACCTGACGCCACCGGTCGCGGGCGTGCGCGACACCGCACGCGCCCTCGGCCTGGTCACCG
>DHJN01000244.1 GCA_002404345.1 Actinobacteria bacterium UBA4719
TTAATTATTGCGCGAGCCCTTAGGGTCTCCCGGTGGCGGCGGCGTCCTCACGTCGACAGCGCCTTGGCCGCACGATACGCCGCGTCCAGGACGGGCTGCTCCTCTTTGGCCGAGGCGATCCACTCCTCTGGGGTCTGCTCGCCCAGTTCCTGTTGAGGTGTGCCCGCCCACGACAGCAGTGCGAGGGGATCCCAGATGTCTGCCCCATCGGGGCCAGTTTTGGCCCACTGCGCAAGCAGCGCCGGGACGACGTGGCGCACGTGCTGCTTGGGAATGTCGAACTGCCAGCTGGGAAACCAAGTGGTACCACGACCGGCAACTCCGAACAGCGCGTGCGTCTTGACCTTCTTGTGGACGGCCTGTCGAGTGATGCCAAGCAACATGGCCACGTTGGTGGTGTCGAGGCGGTCCTCCCCGAGCAGGTCACGCCAGATGACCGGTCCTGCGATCGCGTCGGCCGCTTCACGGCCCAGGCGTAGTGCCTCCTCCTCGGTGAGCCGGTCGAGGCTTGGATGCTGTTTGAGCAGTTCCTCAAATCGCTGGTTGAAGCTCTCGTATAGGAGCCAACGGGTATCTGCCATGTCTTCAGTGTCCGCTGGTCACCGTCAACCGTCAACCGTCACGGTGGAGGATCCGCCTTCGGACACCGCGACTGGGCTCCGATGCGTCCGGTCATCGTTGGTCATACGGTCGCGGTTAAGCACGAGCCCTTGCCCGACGACGCAGACCGCATCGAACCGGAGGAATTTGTTACGCGTCGTCGAACAGACCGGGGATCTTCTCTTCCGTTGGAGGCCAGCCTGGACGTGGAAGACGCCGGCTGTTCGCCGCTATGAACCACTCGTCATCGATGAGCCGCGTCAAGAATGTGTGCGCCGGGACGCCTGGCAGAGGGTCCGGGTACTCGCCGACGTACTCCTCGGAGGTCACGATGACCATCTCCATGTCGACGCCGACCAGTTCGTTGATACCGACGACGAGGCGTGGCTTGCACTTGAGGTCGGCGTACACGCCACGCCAGTGTTCGACGTAGGCGCCGAGCATATCCTCGAAATCGAGTACTGAAGGGAGCGGAACAGCCCGCTCTAGTGCCGCTGCCTCCCGTCCTGCCGTCCCGATGAACGCCGCGCCGGGGCCGAGCAGCCACTGCTGGGCGTAAACCAGACGTAGGTTGTCGTCCAGCCATTGCCACATTCGGTCGTAGGGTGACTCCCCGCACAACGTGTCCAACCACGCGAACACAGTGCCTGAACCGCCGGGCGGTTGGTATTCGTCAGTCATGGCTCGATGATCGCAAACGACTTGGGGCGACGTGCTTGACGGTCACGGCGTGTCGCGGCTCGGCGAGGACGCATCGACCCGGGCAGCGTCGACACTGGACGGCATGACCGAAAGCGGCGTCACCGTCCACCGCGAGATGACCACCGCTCTCGACGACAAGACAGCAATGCTGTGGCAACGATTGGGTGCCGAGCTGACCGGCCTTGTCGACGACCCCTCTAGCGTGACGCTGGTCGTGACCGACCAGATGCCCGCCGTGATCAGCAAGCTCGAGGCAAAGGTTCCCTGGCAGTTCGGCGGCCAAGATGCCGCAGCCACCTACACCCCGGACAAGCCCGACGGGGCGCGTGCCAGCGCCAAGACACTGCAACTAGCCGACGAAACAGTGGTCGTCATCGACTCCGCCGTCGTCCATTTCGGTAAGGCGACGACTCGACGAATCGTGCACCACGAAGGCCCAACACGCTTGGCTGCGCCAGGCCGAAGACATGGCATGGGCGATGCAACGACGAGCCGCCTTCACACGACCGGCCGGCAACATCTTCGCGTTCGTATACCTCGTCCAGTCCATGGTGGACGAGTACCGTTGCGAAGCCGCCCTCACCCCCGAGGTGTCCCAGGCGGACAAGCTCATGACCGTCAGCCCAAACGACTGGATTGACGTGGCGGCTGTCTTTGCTCAAGCTCAAGACCTCTACCAGATCACTGGCGACCTCTCTGCGACGTTCGCGCTCGTGCTCGGCGGACTCGACCGGGTCAGCTCCTTCCTTGGCTATGCTGCCGCAACGATCGCTCGTGGCGAATACACTCCTCAGCAGTGGAGCCAAGTCGGACCGCTGGCACTTGTTGCTAACCCCCTGCTTGGCACGCCACCGGCGGGGACGCCAGTTGGATACGACGGGCTTGGCGCGCTCGTCGAAGGCTTGACTGCGAGTTTCGGTCGAATCGCGCAGAGCTTTGGGTTTCTCGTCGAGGTCGACGAAACGACCGACCAGACCTCGATGTTCCTGATCGATCCCGAGCCCTGACGCCAGCATTCGCAAGAGGTCTGTTGAGAGCGAGATCGAATCTCGCTCAGGGCGACGGCCGCGTGTCGCCAGGGATCGTCTATCGAACGATTGCCCCCACTGACGGGTCCGCCGGCTCGCCTTCAGGAAGCGTCGACACCCGGACCGGATATGTGCTCTCGACCTGCGGACCAGGGCTGACGGTGATCGGGGGCTCTACATGCGCAGGTAGGAGGCCCCGTTGAGGTCGAGGATCGACCCAGAGGCCAGCTGCGCCTGTCGGGAGGCGAGATAGACAACCGCGTCGGCCACCTCAGAAGGCGAGGCCACCCGGTTAAGCGGGCTTTCCGCTCGGCGGATTACCCCGGCCTCGCCCTCGAGAGACGCTGCTGCCATTTCGGTCTCGACAAAGCCCGGAGCAACTGTGGTCACGGACACGCCAGACGGCCCGAGGGCCCTGGCGAGTGATTGTCCGAAGGCGGCAAGTGCTGCCTTGCTGGCCCCATAGGCCGGGCTCCTCGGCTCGCCACGGAAAGCCCCTCGCGAACCGATGTTCACAATGCGCGCGGAGCCGTCGCTTGGCATGTGGCGAACAGCGCACCACGTCACGTTCGCCGCACCAACCAGGTTGACCCCCAGTGTGTCGGCCCATGCTTGCTGCCACTGCTCGTAGGTCACCTTGTCGATCGGGTGTGTCACGAAGACCCCGGCGTTGTTGACGAGGACGTCAATGCCGCCCAAGGCTGCCGCTGCGTCATCGACCATCACCCGGACCGCATCAGCGTCCCGCAGGTCCGCCTGCGCCACGACGTGGCCAGTTCCGGGCAGTGATGCCACAAGCGCCTTTGCTGCGTCCCGGTTGGCACTGCAGTGGACTGCCACTGCGTCACCGAGTTGCGCGAACCCCTCGCAGATCGCCGCACCGATCCCGCGTGATCCACCCGTAACGAGGATGCGACGTCGCCCGGCCACTTCAGTCATCAGCCCAGTCTGTCAGTGCGCACCCCGGACAGAGCCTTTGGCTCACCTGGCCGGGACGTGGTCGATAGCCATCGCAGGATTCTCATAAGCCGATCGATGACCGGGACAACATTCCGAGGCAACCCACGCCGATGCAGGTGCGTTAATGCCACGCAACTGGCCGCCGCTCCTCGACTACCGCGGACCCTCCGCGGTCAAGGCGTCGTAGTAACAGCGCACCCGGGAGGTCAGCGCCCGGGTTTGCGAGGACGTCCGTGCAGTCGAGCGGCTGGTCACTGCCCCGACCAGCGGCAACCGGGCCAGGACACGCTCGCCCACCCGCCCGAGCGATGCAGCGACGAAGCGGTCCGCGCCCAACACCAGCGCCGGACGGTCATGAAAAGGCCGCAGTGAGGTATCCAGGCGGGTGTCTGGGGACACGTCATCGAAGCGCTCACCAAGGAGTTGGTAGGCCCGCGCCAGAGCTTCTTCTCGCGCCATCAGCGTGTTAGCAGTCATCGCCTCCGCCAGGCTGGACCGGAGACCGTCCGGATCGGGAAGGCCAGCGAAGGCCGTCCCGAGCCATTTGCTGTTCGGCGTATCTGCGTCCTATCAGCAGGGCGGCGATGGCGGGTAACCTGTCGCCCTACGCGCCACGCCCGCCGAGCACCGATGTCTTTGGACCGGGAACGGCGACCACACAGACTTCGCACTGTATTCACTCCCAGTGAAGGAGAAGACCGTGCCCGTGCCCATGACCCCCGTGCCCACCCCCTCGCAGCGTGCGCGGCTGAGCTGGGGTGCCGCTGCCGGCCTGACGGTCGTCCTGGGCTACCTGCTCATCCTGGTGCACAACAGTGCGTTCTTCTTTCAGGACGACACCGAGGCCGGAGCGGTACCGAACTGGTTGTTCATCGGTGATCGGCTGCATCGGGGTGGAGTGCCCATCCTCACCCCGGATGCCTGGATGGGCGGGAACTGGACGGTGGAGGGTCAGAACAGCCTCTGGAACCCGGTCCAGCTCGCGATCGACTACGTGGCACCGATGGTGGACCGTATCGACCTGTTCGCGGCCGGGGTCAAAGGTTGCGCTTCATCCGCGCCGACGACTCGCGTTCACGGGCCATGGGCAGCACCGGCCTCGGCCTGTCCATCGCCTACGCGGTGGTCAAGGCGCACGGCGGATCGCGCACGTTGACCAGCAACCCGGGTGGCACAGATTTTCGCATCGCGCTTCCAGGCCGCAACGGCTCGCCGTGACCTGAGGCAGCGACTCAGTCCTTGGTCGCTGCGTTCACGCCGCCAGGGTCAGTACCGATCGGAGTGTTGCTGTGGTGCACCCTGCCGTGGTGCAGCTGTAAGGCGCTGGTGATGAGAGCGAAGTGGCTGAATGCCTGCGGCGTGTTCCCCAGCTGCCTGTTCGTGCGGGGGTCCCATTCCTCGCTCAGGAGCCCGACGTCGTTGCGCAGGTTCAGAAGCCTCTCGAACAGGACGACTGCCTCGTCCCGCCGCCCAGCCCCGTGCAGGGCATCCACGAGCCAGAAGGAGCAGGCGAGGAAGACGCCTTCACCGCCGGGCAGCCCGTCGTCGCTGTCCTGCGGTCGGTAGCGCATGACGAAACCGTCCTGCGTGAGGTCCCGCTGAATGGCCTCGATAGTTCCTATTACGCGTTCGTCATGCGGGGGCAGGAAGCCGACTCTCGGGATGAGCAAGAGGCTCGCGTCGAGGTCCGTGCTGTCGTAGGACTGCACGAAGCTGTTCAGTTCGGTGTTGAACCCGCGGGTCATCACCTCGGCCCGGATCGTCTCGGCCAGCCCTGCCCAGCGGTCGGCCGGGCCGGGGAGTCCGGAGTCGCGGACTCCTTTGACCATCCTGTCGGCCGCGACCCAGGCCATGACCTTCGAGTGGGTGAAATGGCGGCGCGGCCCGCGCATCTCCCACAGTCCATTGTCCGGCTGGTCCCAAGCCCCCTCAAGGTGCTCCATGAGGGCGGTCTGCAAGTCCCAGGAGTCGTCCGGGGCGGAGAGAAGGGCGTTGCGTGTCAGAGAGAGACCGTCCAGGACCTCGCCCCAGACGTCGAGCTGGAGCTGGTCTGCCGCAGCGTTGCCGGTACGCACCGGCAAGGAACCCTCGTAACCTGTCAACCAGGTCAGCTCGGTCTCTGGCAACCGGCGTTTGCCGGTGATCCCATACATGATCTGCAGCTTTGACGGGTCCCCGGCGACGGCGCGCAGTAGCCATTCCCGCCAGGCAGCGGCCTCATCCGTGTACCCGGCCGCGAGCAAGGACTGCAGGGCCAACGTCGCGTCCCGAAGCCAGCAATACCTGTAGTCCCAGTTCCGTGGGCCGCCGATCTGCTCGGGCAGGGAGGTCGTCGCCGCGGCGACGATGCCGCCGGAGGGTGCGTAGGTCAGGGCTTTCAAGGTGATCAGGGAGCGTTGGACCGCGTCCTTGTATGGACCGGCTGCCTGGCTTCGTCCGGACCACGTGGTCCAGAACTCCTGGGTGTCTTCCAGTGCCCGCTCGGGGTTCGCGGACCTGGGGCGGGGCAGGTGGCTGGGAGTCCACGTCAGCACGAAGGGCACCCGCTCCCCCGCATTCACCGTGAAGTCGCTGATGGTGCGCCAGTTCTCCCCTCGCACGGGAGCCGGCGTGTCCAGGTAGGCCGCGTCCGGGCCGGCCACGGCACGGATTCCCCTTCTGTCTTTGCGGACCCACGGCACGACCCGGCCGTAGTCGAAGCGCAACACCAGCTCACCCCGCATCTGCACCGACCCGCGGAGTCCTTCGACGATGCGGACGATGTCGACGGCCTCGTCGCGGGGCGGCATGAAGTCCGTGACCCGCACCCGCCCGTCAGTCGATTCCCATTCCGTCTCCAGGATCAGGGTCCCCGGTCGATAGCGACGGGTGGCGCTGACTCCTCCCGATGCAGGGGCCAGCAGCCACCGGCCGGCCTCAGATGAGTCGAGCAGGGCGGCGAAGCAGGCCGCAGAGTTGAAGTGCGGCAGACACAGCCAGTCCATGGAGCCGTCCGCGCCGATCAGAGCAGTGGTATGCAGATCCCCGACGATGGCGTAGTCCTCGATCCTGGCCACTGGCTACTGTCCCTCCGTCTCGAGGACAACCTTGACGTCGTCCCCGCGATGCGTGAACGCATCCGGGAAGTCCGCCGGGAAGACCCGACGCGTGATCAGCCGTCTCCGCCAACCCGCATCAGCCTGTTCGAGGGCTGTCACAGCCGAAGCGTAGTGGCGTCGGTGACCTTGGGCAGTGTCAACGCCAATCGTCCCGGGGGGCTTCCATCACGCTCGGGACCGCTCGCTTGGATCGTGCTCCCTGGACCAACCATCTCCGATCGGAGGCGGTGTGTGTCGACGAGAGCGTCCCATGCCTTCACATAGACGCCGGCTCGCTCAGTCGTCGCGGCAACCGTGGCCGAACCCAACGCCAGATGGCGGCGCCAGCCCCCGCCGTCGGCGTAGAAGTAGCCCAGCTGGTGCGGGATCAGCCAGACCAGCAACAGGTTGGCCGCCAGCGGTGTGCTGCTGTTGCGCACGAAGGCTTGGGAGTCCGCGACTGCCACGCCCACAACCATCGCCAGCGGCAGCGCGATCCCCCAGCGCCGGTGGGCCGAAGCGGTCCAGGGACTGAGGGCGACGACCAGCAGGTACACGCCCAGGAACCACAACGGCCCGAATGGGATGGTGTTCCCGATCGCCACGTGCCGCAGCGGGGACAACGACCCCAGCCCGCCTGCCCGCATCAGCAAGTCGATTGCGAGCCACACACCAAGGAAGTTGAAGGTGGGCCGCACTAAACTAACCGGCGGACCCGGCGGGCCAGGTAGGCCGGGTACGACTCGCCCCGGCTGAGTGAGGTCGCCAAGGAGACCCAGTTCGCGTAACCACCCGCGAAGAAGAACAGCGCCATGACGTCGCCGGTCCAGGTGAGTGGCCACAGCCCGGGGATCACCGCGACGACGTTCTGGTCGACGACCTTCCCGCCGGCCAGGTCAGGCATGACGCTCAACCAGTGAAGGAGTACGACGACGACCATGGAGGTGACGCGGACGAGGTCGATGAAGCGGTCCCTGTCCGGGGCCGGCACGACGACCTCGGCCCGGCTGCCCTGCACACCACCTCCATGCTCCCAGTACACCCCGAACACACCCGCTTCGGGCAAGGGCCAACGTCCCCCGAAAGGGCGGCCAGCAATTACCGCGCCGACCCTGGCCAGGACCCGCGCCGGGTGCAGCGCTTCGACATCGAGGCCGCCGAACTGCGCGTCGACCGAAATCTGCCATTCTCGGGCGAGCCACGGGACCTCCGGCTCTAGTAGAAGCCGAGCCGGGCCGACGATGGTAGTGCCTCAGGGATGGAGCCCCGATATGGTAATGCATGGAATTCGGCCTGTGATCGTCGTCGGGACCGACGGGTCCCCAGGCAGCCTCGAGGCGCTGCGGTGGGCGCTGCGGCAGGCCCAAGCAACCGGCGCCGAGGTCCGCGTGCTGTTGGCGTGGGAGGTGGCAACGTCGCTCGGTAACCTGTCGGAAATGGACGACGTCGACTGGGCCGACATCGCCCGCACTGCTGTCGAGGAGGCCGCAGCTGCGGAGCCTGACTTCTCGGTGCCCATCTCCACTGAGGTGGTCAATGGTCGCCCCTCGAACGTCCTGGTCGAGGCGAGCAAGGACGCTGACCTGCTCGTCGTGGGCTGCCGCGGACACGGCCGGGTGCTGGAGATGATGCTCGGCTCGGTCAGTGACCACTGCACCCACCACGCCTACTGCCCGGTCGTCGTGGTCCGCTCGCCGGCGCCGGGCGCCCAGAAACTTGCTGTCAAGTGACGTTCTTGCCCGTGGCTTCGCGCTCGGTCTGGATGGCAAGCAGTGTGGCGACTATCGAGGCGTCCCAGATGTGGCGCTGGGCACGTCAATGATCGCGTTGCGGGGGCCGCCAGTGTCTTCGCGTCCGGCGGCCATGAGCGCGCGTTGCGACTCGGGCTGTTGTCCCGGTGATCGATCCCGCTACGGGATGACGAACATCATGTCGCGCCACGTCGGTGCAGTCTCCGCGCGTGCCCGTAGCCGGTTCCGCTTACGGGACGGCGTGCGGTCGACAAAATGCCCGATGTGCCTCGGGGCTGATGCGCCGCGCTGCGGCATGCTGTCTATGTGAGCAAGGACACGAACGCGCGGAGGTCATACGTTGAGCACGGCCGGGAGTTTACTCGGGATACGAACTACGTCACAACGCGCATCACGCAGGACGGCCGCGACGGCTACCCGGTCGCACCGGGCCGCTATCGGCTCGTCGCGGCGCGCGCATGCCCCTGGGCGAACCGCGCGATCATCGTGCGGCGCCTGCTGGGACTTGAGGATGTGCTGTCGATGGGATTGTGCGGTCCAACCCATGACAAGCGCAGCTGGACGTTCGACCTTGACCCGGGCGGCGTCGACCCGGTCCTCGGCATCGAGCGGCTCCAGGAGGCGTATTTCGCCCGCTTTCCTGGATACCAGCGGGGCATCACCGTCCCCGCGGTTGTGGAGGTCTCCACCGGCCATGTTGTGACCAACGACTACGCGCAGATGACGCTCGATTTCTCGACCCAGTGGCGTGAGTTCCACCGCGATGGAGCGCCGGACCTCTACCCGCAGAAACTTCGCGGAGAAATCGATGAGGTTTGCCAGCGGACTTACACCGAGGTCAACAACGGCGTCTACCGCTGCGGCTTCGCCGGATCCCAGGAGGCGTACGACGCTGCATATGAACGACTGTTCACCGGGTTGGACTGGCTCAGCGACCGGCTCTCGACGCAGCGATACCTGGTCGGCGACACGCTCACCGAGGCCGACGTGCGGCTGTTTACGACCCTGGCCAGGTTCGATCCCGTCTACCACGGGCACTTCAAGTGCAACCGGAGCAAACTAAGCGAGATACCGGTGCTGTGGGCGTATGCGCGCGACTTGTTCCAGACCCCCGGCTTCGGCGACACTATCGACTTCGGCCAGATCAAGGAGCACTACTACGTCGTGCACGAGGACATCAACCCGACGCGTATCGTCCCCAAAGGACCCGATCTGTCGAACTGGCTCACCCCCCACGGGCGTCAGCAGCTCGGAGGCCGCCCGTTCGGCGACGGCACTCCGCCCGACTCGAAGTCGCCGATGACTTGAGCAACCCCCGCACATGTGGAGGTGTTGTGTGTGCAGCACTTGGCAGCTGCGACGCGCGCGCTCCCAGCCCCAACGATGTGAGCGGAACTCATGGCCACATGTTCAACATCAGCACAGAACCGGCGCTGCGGCTATGGGCGAGCGTGCCTGACTGCGCTGCTCACCTGGTTCCGCACGGATAACCAAGTGCCGTCGCCCTCAATGCCACGCCCGACGGCGTCTGCATGTACCAGTTAACCGGCTTCCTGAACCGGCGCGTTCGGGCCTGTCAAGTTAACGGTGT
>DHJN01000161.1 GCA_002404345.1 Actinobacteria bacterium UBA4719
CGGCCTGCCCGCGCCAGCCCAAAACCCTTGCCTCACAACGAGAAACCCCCGCTCAGACCCATGCGGTTACCCCATTCATGCCGGAAGACCCTCTGACCCGATGATTGCTTATCGAAGGCTTCTGCTGATCGTTCACGCTGACGCTTTGGGTGAGCTGACCATCGCCGGTTCCTCACCGTGCGTCTGGCCCTACGGTGCACCATCGCTCCCGGTACAGCACCTGCCGTCGCAGCGGGCCTTCCTTGACGTCGGAGTCGTTGAAGTTTTCCGCCGGATCGAAGGTCATCCCGATTCGCCGCATCACGGCCTGGGAGCGCAGGTTTGTCGTCGCGGTGACCGCGACCATCTCGGCCATCCTGACCGTGGCAAAGCCGTCCGTCAGAACCACCGGCGCCGCAGTGGCGAAGGCCAGCCCGGCACGACGTGCTTGAATTCCCGGACGTGATGCTCCCAACAGGGCGCGCCCAGGCCGGTCAGTCGTTGAGCCAAGAGCAGGAGCCGCGTTGAGTCGGTCTTGAGCAGGAACGCATCGATAGCGGGTCCCTCGTCAGCGAGGGCTTGGGTGCTCGGGATGGGCTGTGAACATATTGGTCTTCGCGTAGCCAGCTCTTTGAGCCGCGTCGAGGCCGGTCAGCGTTCCGGCCAGGGCGTGCTCGAGCACGATGATCCCCGATTCTGACGTTTGCGCCGACTCAAGGGCCTCCTCGGCGGACTCCGCCACGCTAGCGAGGGCGAAGCGCGAATCCATGGAAAAGAGATCTCTATATGAAACTGAACGTCTGCGTCGTCCTCGATGACCACGAGGATCTTCATCGGAGTCTCAGTGCGCCTTACCAGGCTCGCCTCCATCAGCGGGGTTGAACTTCCTGAGATACTCGTTCTCCTTCTTCAGCTCGATCATCTTGAGCTCACGTCCGACGGTCAGCCGCTGGAACCGCTCAAGCTCCGCCAGTCGCCCCAGCTCCTTGCCTAGCTGCTCGGCAGACTCCCTCTGGGCCTTCTGTTGTTTGGTCACGTCGCGAGCGGCGGCGAAGACGCCGAGCACCACGCCTTCGGCGTCGCGGTACACGGAGGCGTTGTACAACACCTCGGTGAGCGTCCCGTCCCGGTGGTGCATGGTCAGCGGGTAGTCGACGGCCATCCCGTGTGCGAATACCCGCTGGTAGATCTCGTTGGCCTTCTCGGGTTCGGTGAAGTAGTCCGAGAAGGCGGTCCCGATGAGCGTCTCGCGGGGGATGCCGGTGATCTTGACCGTGGCCTCGTTGGCATCGGTGATCTTGCCCTCGGGGCTGATCGAGACCAGCGAGTCCAGGCTCGACTCGATCATGCTCCTCGCGGACTCGAACGCCTGCATCTGTTCGGTCACGTCGCGTGCGATCGTGGATGCGCCGACGATCGTGCTGTTCGCGTCCCCGTTCCCGTCGTGGATCGGTGAGACGGTGAGCGAGACCCGGATCGTCGTTCCGTCCTTTCGGTCTCGGCTGGTCTCAAGGTGTTCGACATGCTGGCCCGCCCTGATCTTGGCCAGGATGTCGGTCATCTCGTCGGTTCGATCCCCGTGAGTGAGAAGCCGGACGGGCTTGTCGATGATCTCGGCGCGCGAGTAGCCGTACATCCTCTCGGCGGCCGGGTTCCAACTGGTAATGGTGCCGTCGAGCGTCGTGCCGATGATGGCGTCGTCTGAGTACTCGACGATTGCCGCCAGTCGGCCTATTCGGTGGTTATGATTGATTGCTCTCTTGCGTTCGGTGATGTCGCGCACAACCGCGATCACCAACGGGCCGTCCTCGGCGTCGATGCGGGACAAGGTGATGTCCACCGGGAACACGGTGCCATCCCGTTGCCGTCCGGTCAGCTCCAGATCGAGTCCCATGGCCCGAGTCCCGGGGTCTGCGATATATCCCTCCCGATGCGCCGGGTGGACCTGCGGGAACGACTCCGGCACCAACGTCTCGATGGGCTGGCCGACCAGGTCGTCGCGGTCATAGCCGAACAACAACTCAGTCTGGCCATTGACAAACCGGATCACGCCCGCCTGGTCCACCCCCACCATGGCATCAGGAACCGCCTCCAGCAGACTCTTGAACTGCCGGGCAGAGGTTGAAGTCCCCTCTTGCGATGCGTCATCCGATTGCGCGGGGGCCTTGGGCATCGGCTTCCCAGTCTGCGGAGGCATCTGTTCTCCCTTCGAGCCGTGGCAGACACTCGAACAGCTGCGAATGACTCTAGGGCGGATCGTGTGCCCAAAACGTATTGTGCTGTGGCCTTTTCGGGCAAAGTCCACCGTGGCGTGTCTGGGGAATTCAGATGGGCGACAACATGTCGGTCAGTTCCTGAGCCAGGGGGAGGAGCCCGGCTGAGTCAATCTTGAGCAGGAACGCGTCGACAGCGGGTTTATCGTTCGTCTTGGCCCCGAGCTCGGCATGGGCGGTGAACAGAATGGTCTTCGTCTGCGGAGCCAGCTCTTTGAGCTGCCGCGCCGCCTTGAGACCGGTCAGTTCCGGACCGGCTTCCATCGCCTGAGTCTTCGGGTCCGAGAAGTATCCCGCCCGGTGCGCCGGGTGGACCTTCCGGAACGACTCCCGCGCCAGCCTTTCGATGGGCTGGCCCTGCAGATCGCCACGGTCGTAGCCGAACAACAACTCTGTCTGGTGATTGACGAATCGGATCACGCCCGCCTGGTCAACCCCCATCGCATTAGGGGCCGCCTCCAGCAGGCTCTCGTTCGTCGTCTTCGAAGACATCTGCGTCCCCCTTCGAGTTGTAGCAAGTAATTCGAAACTGGCAGAAGCTCGAAACACTGACAAGCAAGTTACTCAGGAACCTGTCCCAAGTCCGGCGAGCGCCGTCAGGACTTCTTGCCTGGTCCAGCATCTAATGGCGTACGGGCCGTGCTTCCCCTCGGCGATGCGCGGTACCCGGTCGAGACGCTGGGTAAGGTCCCACCCATCGTCGGCCAGTGCCTCTTGGCTGCCGTCACCCCGGAAGTCAAACGCCACACCGACGGCGCGCCGTTGCCGTGCACCATTGACGTCTATCTGAAGACCGGCGCGAGCGCCCACGCTGCATACGGCATCAGTGGCGGTCCGTAACCCCGAACTCGCACTCATCTAATGGCGCTGGTGGGGCGCTTCATTGTGACGATGAAGCGGGCGTTACGGACTCCCGTATGCCCGGGACCGACACGATCACGAGACCAAGGAGCCCCCAGTTACACCACCCCGGGGACTTACCCCAATGGCATTAACTTTAGTT
>DHJN01000037.1:0-9506 GCA_002404345.1 Actinobacteria bacterium UBA4719
GGCCGCCAACAAGAACTGAAAGGCGGCAACCACCATGTCCATTTTTCTCAACGCTAGCTCCAAGGTCATCGTCCAGGGCATGACCGGCTCCGAGGGCCAGAAGCACACCCAGCTCATGCTGGCCTCGGGCACCAACGTCGTCGGCGGCGTGACCCCCGGCAAAGGCGGCCAGAAGGTCGAGTTCGACTCTGGCGTCTCGGTACCAGTCTTCGGGTCTGTTGCCGAGGCCGTCGAGGCGACCGGCGCCGATGTGACGGTCATCTTCGTCCCGGCCAAGTTCACCAAGGCTGCGGTAGTCGAGGCCATCGACGCCAAGATCCCGCTCGCCGTGGTCATCACGGAGGGCGTCGCAGTCAAGGACACCGCCGAGTTCTGGACCTACGCCCAGCAGGCCGGCACGACGCGCGTCATCGGCCCGAACTGCCCCGGAGTGATCAGCCCCGGAGCGTCCAACGCCGGGATCATCCCGGCCAGCATCGCCGGCGCCGGTCGCATCGGCCTGGTCTCCAAGTCGGGCACGTTGACCTACCAGATGATGTACGAGCTGCGGGACATCGGTTTCTCCACGGCTGTGGGAATCGGTGGCGACCCGATCATCGGGACCACGCACATCGACTGCCTGGCTGCCTTCGAGGCCGACCCCGACACCGACGCGATCGTCATGATCGGCGAGATCGGTGGGGACGCTGAGGAGCGGGCCGCGGCATACATCAAGGATCACGTCACCAAGCCGGTCGTCGGCTACGTCGCGGGCTTCACCGCCCCCGAGGGCAAGACGATGGGTCACGCTGGCGCGATCGTGTCCGGTTCGTCGGGCACGGCTGCGGCCAAGCAGGAGGCCCTCGAGGCCGCCGGCGTCAAGGTCGGCAAGACTCCGTCCGCGACGGCCGAGCTCATGCGCGAGATCATGCAGAACCTGGCCTGACACGCCGTACGGCCTGACACGCCGTACGGTCTGACACGCCGTACGGCCTGACACACGCCGTGCAGACGGTATGCCCGTGCAGACGGTATGAAGGGCCGGTCACCTCCTCGAGGTGACCGGCCCTTGGCATACCCTCGGTGCCCAAGAACCGGGGGCGGTTCACGGCAGCACGGGATCCTACCGGCCCCCTTCGGCACAATCTCAGCTCCGGCGGCGCGCCCTGTCCCGTCTCGCGGTCGTTCGCAGGGAGCATGGAGACCTGATGAGTCTGTTCGATCGTGTTCGCAACCCAAAGCCCTCCGTCCCCGCCAAATCCTCGATTGCGCTGGCCGGTGGTCCCCTCCGGTTTGCCTCGGCAGTGGCGGGTGGCTCGGCAGCCCTGGTGTCGATGCTGATCATCGCGCTGCCCGCGTTGCTCGCCTGGGTCGCCAGTCCCGAGAGCACCGCGGGCTGGCCACGGGCGCTGTCCGTCGGTTCCAGCATCTGGTTGCTGGCCAACGGAGCACAGCTGAGCTCTGGGTCCGTCACGATCTCGCTGACGCCATTGCTCTTGACCGCCATCCCGCTGGTCGTCGCCACCATCGCAGCCCGACGCATACTCATGCAGCTCGACGACGGGCGCCCGCGCAGGTTCACGGGAGGCGGCGGCATACGTCGCGACGTCGCTGATGCCGGTCTCCCCTTCATCTCGTCGTATGCCGCGGTGGGAGTCGTCGTTGCCCTCGGCACCGCCGGCGATCCCCTGCACGCCTCGGTGTGGGACTCCATCCTGGGCACGGCCGTCGTCGGAGCGGTCTCGATGCTGGTTGCCCTCGCCCGGGAGTTCAGGGGCCAGGTTGGTTCGGTGGCCCCGGACCTGACCGGGGCGCTGGAGGCCCGACTGCCGATCCATCTGCGCCGGGCCATCGGTCCGGGGATGTGGGGGGCGTTCGCGATCTTTGGCGCCGGACTGGCTCTGGCCCTCGTCATGATCGTGCTGCACCTGGGCCGGATCGGCACGCTGTACGGCACCCTGGGCGCCGATCCGGTCGGCATGATCGTGCTCAGCCTGGCCCAGCTGACGGCGCTGCCCAACGTCGCGATCTGGGCGGCATCCTGGATGGCAGGGCCCGGCTTCGGCTTCGGTGCGGGCACGGCAGTCACCTGGTCGCATTCCAGCCCTGGCCTGTTGCCGCTCCTGCCCGGTCTGGGCGCATTACCGAACCCCGGCCCGCTGCACGCCGGTATGTGGCTCAGTGTCCTTGTCCCGGTTGCCGCCGGTGCGCTGGTCGGTTGGCGGGCCCTGCGAGTAGTGGCTCGACTGTCCTCCTGGCAGGTCAAGGCAAATGTCGCGGTCGCAGCGTGCGTGGTCGCCGCCCTGGTTCTGACGTTGGCGAGCGCTCTTGCCGGCGGTTCGCTGGGTGCCGCCCGGCTCAGCGGGGTCGGGGCGCCGTCGCTGGCGTTCGGTGCGGCCGTGCTGGGAGAGCTGTTGCTCGGGGCAGGGGTCGTGGTCGGCGTCAGCCACCTGCGCGCTGCCTACGCTCAGCGGTTGTGATGCAGGCGGCTCTGATGCAGGCGGCTCTGATGCGCGCTGTTCTCCGGAAGGGTTAGCGCCCAGCGTCGAGAAAGCCGCCCAGGAACGACGTGAGACTGTGGTTGTACTGCGATCTGCAGTCTGCCATCGCGACCGCTGTATTGGCCCCGCTGGTGCAGTCCTGGAGGCTCTTGGCCGTGTCATAGACAACGTACTCAAGCAGCACAACCGAGGTGAGAACGCCCACCAGAGCCAGCCCGACGACGCTCGACACGATGCTGCCGGTGGGTGTGAGGCCTGCGGACCTTGCCCGGATCGCAAGGACCGACTCGAACCCGGACCACAGCAGTGGAACCACCGCCACCGCGGTGTACGGCAAGGGGGCCCCGGCGGCGACCAGTCCGACGAGCATCAGCATCGCCGACCGTCGCGCATGCGCCATCCCCGGTGGCAGGACGCGTGGTTTGGGAGGTGAGGCCAAAGGGTGCTCCTGGGACTGGACGCTGGGCAGAGACGGTACGGCTGTCCGATATCGTGTCCCATCGTGACGAATATGCCAGACACCGGGTCGACCACAGGCTCGATCGTGGTCCTCGTCTCGGGCTGCGGCACCAACCTCCAGGCGCTTATTGACGCTACGGCCGACCCGGCGTACGGCGTGCGGATCGCCGCGGTCGGCGCCGATCGTGACGACATCGAGGGCCTGTCCCGCGCGGTGCGTGCGGGGATCCCTACCTTCGTATGCCGGGTCGCCGACTTTCCGACACGCGCGGACTGGGATGCCGCACTCGCCTCGGAAGTGGCGGAGTACCGCCCCCGGCTGGTGGTCCTGGCCGGCTTCATGAAGCTGACCGGCGAGGCGTTCCTGGAGCAGTTCGGTGGACGCACCGTCAACACCCACCCGGCGCTCTCGCCGTCCTTTCCTGGCATCCATGGTCCGAAGCAAGCGCTCGACTACGGCGTGAAGGTCACCGGCTGCACGTTGTTCGTCGTCGATGCCGGCGTCGACACCGGCCCGATCGTGGCCCAGAGGGCCGTCACCGTGCAGGACGACGACACCGCCGAGACCCTGCACGAACGCATCAAGACTGCCGAGCGTCGGATGCTCGTCGACTACGTGGGCCGGATGGTCCGCGAAGGTTTCACCGTCACAGAACGAAAGGTCACCATCTCGTGAGCGAGTCGAAGGCTTCTGGCAAGCGCGCCGTTCAACGGGCGCTCATCTCCGTCTATGACAAGGCAGGGCTTGAGGTCCTGGCGCTGGGCCTGCATGAAGCCGGAGTCGCCCTGGTGTCAACGGGTTCCACGGCCGCGCGGATCGCCGATGCCGGCGTTCCCGTGACCAGGGTCGAGGACCTCACCGGCTTCCCGGAGTGCCTTGACGGTCGGGTCAAGACCCTGCATCCCACGATTCATGCCGGGATCCTCGCCGACACCGGCAACCCCGAGCACCTGGCACAGCTGGTCAACCTGGGCATCGAGCCGTTCGACCTGGTCGTCTCCAACCTCTATCCGTTCACCGACACGGTGAGCTCGGGTGCCTCGCAGGCGGAGTGCATCGAGCAGATCGACATCGGTGGGCCCTCGATGGTGCGGGCCGCGGCCAAGAACCACGCGAGCGTTGCGATCGTGACCAGCCCGGCGACATACGGCTCCGTCCTGGTGGCAGTGCGCGGCGGCGGCTTCACCCTGGGCCAGCGCAAGACCCTTGCCGCAGAAGCGTTCGTCCACACGGCCAGCTACGACGTCGCGGTTGCCAGCTGGATGGGCAACGTCCTGGCCGACACCAGTGACGGCACCGGCTTCCCCGCGTGGGTCGGCGCGACGTGGACCAGGGCGACCGTCCTTCGCTACGGCGAGAACCCGCACCAGAAGGCCGCCCTATACGCCCGTGGGGGTAGAGGGCGCTCGGGTATCGCCACGGCCGAGCAGCTGCACGGCAAGGAGATGTCCTACAACAACTTCATCGACGCCGACGTCGCGGCGCGCGCGGCCTACGACCACGCCGAGCCGGCGGTTGCCATCATCAAGCATGCCAACCCCTGCGGCATTGCAGTCGGTGACGACATCGCCCACGCACACCGGAGCGCTCACGCCTGCGACCCGCAGTCGGCTTATGGCGGCGTCATCGCGACCAACCGCACCGTGACGGCGGCGATGGCGGAGCAGGTCGCCAAGGTGTTCACCGAGGTCGTCGTCGCCCCGGGATATGAGCCCGAAGCCCTGGAGATCCTTCAGCGCAAGAAGGCGATTCGACTCCTCAAGCTGCCCGAGGACCTGGACGGCGGCGCCGACCAGGTCGAGTTCCGTGCGGTTAGTGGCGGCGTCCTGATGCAGACGCGCGACCAGATCGACGCGGTCGTCGACGGCGGGGCTGGGGGCGATGGGGCTGGGGGCGACGACCCGTCGCGCTGGACGCTCGTCTGCGGCGACCCTGCCGACGCCGCCATGATCGCCGACCTGACGTTCGCCTGGCGGGCCATCCGCGCCGTCAAGTCCAACGCGATCCTGCTCGCCAAGTCCGGCGCCAGCGTGGGTGTCGGCATGGGTCAGGTCAACCGGGTGGACTCCTGCCACCTGGCGGTCACCCGCGCCGGTGCGGACCGCGCGGCCGGCGCGGTGGCGGCATCGGATGCGTTCTTCCCGTTCGCTGACGGGCTTCAAGTCTTGTTGGACGCCGGTGTCAAGGCCGTCGTCGCGCCGGGGGGCTCCATCCGCGACTCCGAGGTGATCGACGCGGCCCGGACAGCTAGCGTCACCATGTACTTCACGGGCACCCGGCACTTCGCCCACTGAGACCGCTTGTCCGGTCGGTCGGAAGATGCCCCGGGTTTCTTGAATCTGCCCTTGCCGGTCGATCGGCGTGAGGGCTAGCCTCGCGGTGCAACCCATCCTGCTGACTCGACCGGAGGCATCCCATGGACAAGCAAATCGCACGCGATCACGCAGATGCGATACTCGAAGCCTGGAATCGGCGCGACTACGACGAGATTGCCAGTCATCTCACCTCGGACGTTGTGCTGGTGGACCACACTCGCGGCAGGACCTCCACAGGTCCCGGTGGGTATGTCGCCCGTTTCCGGCGTTTGCTCGACGCCTTCCCAGACATGCGGGGTGAGAGCGTCTCGGTGCTCGCCGAGGGAAACCTGGTCGTCCAGGAGACCATTTGGCACGGCCGACACACGGCTCCGCTGGTTCTCTCCGGGTACGACAACGTTGCACCGACCAACGATGTGATGACCATGCATCTCGTGACCTACATGGAGTTCGACGACGATGGACACGCAAAGGTCCTACGGACGTACGGCCTTCCAGGCGAGGTCCCATTGGCAGCGCAGCCCGTCGGCGTGGGCTGACTCGGCTGACTCGACTCGAAAAGGCCCGATGCCGGCTCGCGCCGCATCGGACAGTTCAGTTGACGCCGCACGCGCTTACGCGGTACCGCGCAGCAGTTAGCGCGGTACCGCGCAGACGGGGCGGCCGACGGCATTGGTGATCTTGTCCTCGAGCGAGACCACATGTGTGGCGGACAGGCACACCCGCCTTCCGGATTGACTGTGCAGGGTCGCCTGCGGAACAGCCTTTGGGCTGGTGTGGTAGTTGACGATCGCACGAGCCTTGGCGCCGGCCGCGTCGTAGATCACGGTGGCAACGACATCTGG
This sequence comes from Actinobacteria bacterium UBA4719, assembly GCA_002404345.1. Lineage (GTDB taxonomy): Bacteria > Actinomycetota > Actinomycetes > Actinomycetales > Dermatophilaceae > UBA4719. The sequence goes on from DHJN01000037.1 coordinate 6,101, forward strand.
GCGGATCGGCATGGTCCACGACACGATCAGCTCGCCCTTGTCCGAGCCTTTGGCGACGACAACATTCTGGGGGTCGTACTTGGTGGCAGCCTGGGCCGCTTTCGCAGTAGCAGCGATCGGTGAGGGCGGATCGGGCTCGGCGCCGCGATGGGTCGACCCCCACGCCGTGAAGGCGGCAAGCAGGACGCCCAACGCGCCGCCGAGGACCAGGAGCAGGCCCCTGGCGCTGATCGGCGCAACCGGGGCCGGCGCCAGGGGGCCCGGCGCCAGGGGGCCCGGCGCAAGGGGTGCGGGTGCAGCGGGTGCGGGTGCAGGGGGTGAAGCGGGTGCGTGCGCAGCGGGTGCGGGTGTAGCGGGAGGGTAGTGGGGTTCGGATCCATGGATGGCACGTCTGTGGGTAACCAGAAGCGCTTGCTCGCCGACCTGAGCCAGTGGCCCGGGTCGGGTGGCAGTCTCTGCGGTGGGTGTCTCTGCGGTGGGTGTCTCTGTGGCGGGTGTCTCTGTGGCGGCGGCGAGCCGCTGGCCCAGGCTCGCCAGGCTGGCGCCGAGCTCGGCAGCGGTCGCGGGACGGTCCCGCGGCGCCGCAGCCATGGCCTTGCGCAGGAGCTGTTCGAGCTCGGGTGGCACGCCGGGACGTGCGATGACCGGCAGGTCATTGCACAGGATGCGGGTCACCAGAGGGGCAAGACCGGTGCTTGCCTCCTTGGCGAAGGCAGCCTGACCGGCCAACAGCGTGTAGAGGGTCGAGCCCAGCGAGTAGATGTCAGCCGCGGCGGTCCCGGCCCTGCCTTCAAGGATCTCGGGAGCCGCGTGAACGACCGTGTAGGCCGCGGTCTCAGTCGCGATACTGCTGGTGTCACCCTTATTCACCACGCTGGCGATGCCGAAGTCGGCGAGGGCGGGCTCGCCGTACGAGGTCAGCAACACGTTGTGCGGCTTGACGTCGCGGTGCAGGATGCCGGCCTCGTGGGCTGCGCTCAGGGCGCCGCACAGGCGAGCTCCGATTGAGATCACCTCGGCCACCGGCAGCGGGCCCTGCGTGGCCACCTTGTGCGCCAGCGAGCCGCCCGAGCAGTACTCCATGGCCAGCCAGGGTCGGTGACCGCGCGTGGTGCCGGCGTCGTAGACAGTCACGATGTTCGGGTGGGATGAGACGCGACCGGTCGCCAGGCACTCGGCGTTGAAGCGCCGCAGCTGACGGTCGTTGAGACTGTCCGAACGCAGGACCTTCAGGGCGACCGTCCGGTCGAAGCGGGTGTCGAGGGCACGGTAGACGATCGCGAAGCCGCCCTGGTCTATCCGCTCGAGGTTCTCGTAGCCGTCCGGAGCGTCATGTGTTCCCGCCGGAGGCTGGCCCGCCCCTGCGTTGTCCCCCACCTCAACATCCCCCCTGTATGTGTCGTGCCTGTATGTGTCGTGCCCGTATGTGTCGTGCTGGCCGCATGTCGCTCGGGTCCCTTCGCGTCCCGCAGCACGTCCTAGCGGGTGCAGTTTGTCACGGCTGCCGGTCGTCGAGGTGGGGCAGCGCCCTGCCTGTGGAAGGATTCACGACATGACCGCTCAGATTCTGGATGGCAGAGCGACCCTCGCGACGATAAAGGACGAGCTCAAGGCCCGGATCGCGGTCCTGGCCCTACGAGGCGTGGTCCCCGGTCTGGGGACCGTGCAGGTTGGCGACGACCCGGGCAACCAGTGGTACGTCAACGCGAAGCACAGGGACTGCGCCGAGGTCGGCATCGCGAGCATCAGGCACGATCTCCCGACGGGCACCCGACTGGCCGAGGTCGAGGCCATCGTCGACCGGCTCAACTCCGACCCGGGGTGCACCGGATTCCTCGTGCAGCAGCCGACCGGGCTGGACGAGTTCGCGCTCCTCTCCCGGGTGGACCCGCGCAAGGACGTCGACGGGCTGCACCCGTTCAATCTTGGGTGCCTCGTTCTCGGACGCGCCGCGCCCCTGCCATGCACCCCCGTGGGGATCATCGAGCTGCTGCGCCGCTATGACGTCCCGATCGCGGGTGCGCACGTGGTCGTCATCGGGCGTGGCCTCACGGTGGGTCGACCGCTCGGCCTCCTGCTGACCCGGCGCAGCGAGAACGCCACCGTCACGTTGTGCCACACGGGAACCCGCGATCTGGCGCAACAGGTAGCGCGGGCGGACATCGTCGTTTCTGCGGCCGGGGTCGCCAGCATCATCAGGGCCGACATGGTCAAGCCGGGAGCTGCGGTCGTGGATGTGGGCGTCAGTCGCGAGGCGGACGACGACGGCAGGTCACGCGTGGTGGGCGACGTCCATCCTGACGTGGCCGAGGTTGCTCGTTGGCTGACCCCCAACCCCGGCGGTATCGGGCCGATGACCCGCGCAATGTTGCTCACGAACGTCATTGAGGCTGCCGAGCGTGCGGCCGGCTTATGACCTCTGCCCGCTTCGGCCCACTGTGGCTGCTCGCCGCCGCCGTGATCTCGGGCCTGGCCGTGATCGGCGTCGGCCACGTTCGTTCGGGTGGGTTCGTTGTCGCCGGGGCTTTGTTTGCCGCAGCGCTGCTGAGACTGATACTGCCGCCGGGCCGGGCCGGCGGGCTGGTCGTGCGTTCTCGCCTTGCCGACGTGACGTTCCTGTTCGGGATGAGCGTCGCGCTGTTTGTCATCGTCGTCGCACTGGATCTGCGACCGAGGGGCTGAGCCGAGACCGAGGGGCTGAGCCGAGCGGGCACGGCATACTCAACCGGGGAGTCCGAGGCGTACGAAACTGCCCGCCAGCACGAGGTGCTGACGGGCAGTTTCCTTTGACGAGTAGTCGTCTGGCCTATTTGATCAGGCCGAGCCCCTTGACGGCGTCGCGCTCCTCGGCCAGCTCGGCCGTCGATGCGTCGATGCGCGCGCGTGAGAAGCTGTCGATCTCCAGGCCCTGGACGATCTCCCACTCGCCGCCCTTGGTGGTCACCGGGAAGGAGGAGATCAGGCCCTCGGGGACCCCGTAGGAACCATCGGACACGACGGACATCGAGAGCCAGTCGCCGTCGGGGGAGGCGCCCAGCCAGTCGCGGGCGTGGTCGACGGTCGCTGAGGCAGCCGACGCGGCCGAGGAGGAGCCGCGCGCCTCGATGATGGCGGCACCGCGCTTCTGGACGGTCGGGATGAAGTCGGCCTCCAGCCAGGCCTGGTCGTTGACGAGCTGGGCCGCGTTCTGCCCGTTGACCTCGGCGTGGAAGATGTCCGGGTACTGCGTGGCGGAGTGGTTGCCCCAGATCGTCATCTTGCGGATGTCGTTGACGCTGACACCGGCCTTGGCCGACAGCTGCGCGAGAGCACGGTTGTGGTCGAGGCGGGTCAGTGCCGAGAAGCGCTCGCGGGGGATGTCCTGCGCGTTGCTCATCGCGATGAGGGCGTTGGTGTTGGCCGGGTT
>DHJN01000037.1:9521-10310 GCA_002404345.1 Actinobacteria bacterium UBA4719
CCGGCCAGCGTCGGGAAGGCGCAGTCGTCGAGCTCCATGACGACGCCCTCGAGGGTTTTCAGTGCCGGGGTGATCTCGAGCAGCCGGAGCTCCACGGGAGTTTCCGGGCCGAACAGCGCACCACTGGCGATGCGGAAGAGCAGGCTGTAGCCGATCTGTCCTGCGGCGCCGGTGACGGCGATCTTGACGGGAGTAGTGCTCACTGGGTAGTGCCCCTTTGGCTTGAGCCCCTTCGGACGAAGAGTGTGGATCTCGGTCGACGTTAGCAGCGATCCCTGCAGAGCCTGCCAGGCGCTGCGACGGCGCCACGGGAACCGGTGGGCGCAGGCGGCGTGCAGGCCGGGTACAAAGTATCTTGATGTCAAGGTAATCTTGCGGCAGTTCAGCGAAGTAACCAGAGGTCGAACCGAGGAGCCAGACGCATGAGCAAGATCAAGGTGCAGAACCCCGTCGTGGAGCTTGACGGCGATGAGATGACGCGGATCATCTGGCAGTTCATCAAGGACCGCCTGATTCACCCCTATCTGGACATCGACCTCAAGTACTACGACCTGTCGATCCAGAAGCGTGACGAGACCGATGACCAGATCACGGTCGATGCCGCGAATGCCATCAAGCAGTACGGCGTCGGCGTCAAATGCGCGACCATCACCCCCGATGAGGCCCGCGTCAAGGAGTTCAGCCTCAAGAAGATGTGGGTCTCGCCCAATGGCACCATCCGCAACATCCTCGGCGGCGTCGTCTTCCGTGAGCCGATCCTCATCAGCAACATCCCGCGGCTGGTGCCGG
>DHJN01000063.1 GCA_002404345.1 Actinobacteria bacterium UBA4719
AGCAGGATGTCCTGGCCGGTCATGGCCCCCACGAGGTTGAAGAAGCCGTCCAGCAGGTAGCCGCGGAACACGTCCCCGGTCATGTGCTTGGTTGGCGGCATCCACTTCAGCGGCGCCTTCGGGAACAGCTGGCGCGCGAGCATCGCCTGCGCCAGCTCCATCCGGAACGAGTCGGGGATCTCGGGGTTGATCTCGAACGCGTGACCCAGGCCGAGCTGCCAGTCCGCCAACCCCGCTTCCTTGGCGAAGTACTCGTTCATCAGCTGGCTGACGGTGACGGTGTGCGCCGCCTCGACCGCATCCGCCGTCGTCAGGTAGTTGTCCTCGCCAGTGTTGATGATGATGCCGGCGCGGGCGTGGATCTGCCGAGAGAACCGTTGGTCCACAAAGGTTCTGATCGGGTTGATGTCGCGGAAGAGAATGCCGTACATCGAGTCGTTGAGCATCATGTCGAGCCGCTCGAGCCCGGCCAGGGTCGCGATCTCGGGCATGCAGAGGCCGGACGCGTAGTTGACCAGGCGCACATAGCGCCCCAGCTCCCTGGACACGTCGTCGAGCGCGGCCCGCATGAGGCGGAAGTTCTCCTGGGTGGCATACGTGCCGGCATACCCCTCGCGGGTCGCACCCTCAGGCACGAAGTCCAGCAGGGACTGCCCCGTCGACCGGATGACGGCGATGACGTCCGCACCCTCGCGTGCCGCGGTCTGGGCCTGGGGGATGTCCTCGTAGATGTCACCGGTCGCCACGATCAGGTAGATCCACGGCCGCTGCCTAGGGTCGCCGAGTCGCTTGATCAGACGGTCCCGGGTGGCCCGGTTCCTGTCGATGCGGGCCAGGCCGGGCTTGACCGAGCGCAGCGCGAGCTTCTGTGCGGCGCTGCCGTCCCGGCCCTGCGGAAGGCGGAACGACACCGAGCCCGCGGCCGACTTCTGGGCGAGCGTCAGCAGGTCGGGCGCCTCGCCGCGGCGCAACGCGTCGAACACCGGTGTGGTGACACCATGCTCGAGCCCCACCTCGTCGCGGACCGCGTCGACCAGGTGGTTGACCCACGGCTCGCCCTCGTGGTCGGCACCGGACAGGCCCGCGAGCCGCAGCACGGCTCGCTCGACGGACACGGTGGTGTGGGTCCTGGCCAGCTTGACCACTGGCGCGCCGGCCTTGCGGGCCAGGGAACGCGCCTTGCGGATGACGATCGGGTCGAGCTCGAGCTTGGGCTTGACGCTCATGTTGCCTTTGGGTGTCACAGTGCTCACGCACCTCTTTCGCGGTCGAAGACGGTGCGACCACGTATGACGGTGCGCAGGTTGGTCGGGAGCGTCGCCCCGGGCGACAGGTCTGGCAGGCAGCCAGGGGCCAACGCGCCAGATCGAGGGGCATTGTCGACGGACCACACCGCGAAGCTCGCCGGCTGGCCCACGTCGAGGTAACCGCGGTCGTCGATGCCCGCAGCGCGCCACCCGCCGCGGGTGTGCGCCAGGAATGCCGACTCGGCCGAGATCCGCTCGGCCGGGTCGTGGTGGTTGACGCAGTCACGAATCGCCTGCCAAGGCGCGAACGGTGTCACCGGGCTGTCCGAACCCAGGGCGAAGGACAGGCCAGCCACGCTCATCGTGGCGAACGGGTTCATGCCACGGGCGCGCGCCCGACCCAGCCGGGCGGCATACACGCTGTCGGACCCGCCCCATCTGGCGTCGAACGCCGGCTGGACCGAGGCCATGACGCCCAGCTCGACCAGGGCCTTTATGCCGTCGACGTCCACCATCTCGAGGTGCTCCAGGCGGTGGCGTGCCGCCACGACCCTGGCCACGCCGACCTGGTTCGCCGCGGCCTTCAGGCCGGCGATCACGGTGTCGGCGCCTGCGTCGCCGATGACGTGGAACCCGGCCTGGATGCCGGCCAGCGAGCAGGCGGCGACGTGGTCCCGGACCTGCTCAACGGACAGGTACGAATTGCCGCGATGGGCAGTCTTACCACTGTCTTGACCGTCCTTGCTGTCGTCGACAATGTCATAACCTTCGGCGTACGGCGCGCGCAGCGATGCGGTGCGCGAGCCGATCGAGCCGTCGACGTTCAGGTCGCCGGCCAGGCCTCGGGCGCCGAGCCGACCGGCGAGCACCAGGGCGGACTCCTGGTCACCGACGAGCTCGCCCCAGTACCCGATGACCTGCGGTCCAAGGCCGCTCCCCCCGGCCCCGAGCACGTCCGCGAAGTCAGCCTCCGAACTGACGGCTGGGCCGCCGTTCTCGTGCGCCAACCCGATCCCGGCCGCCACCGCTGCTTTGAGGGCGGCGTCGATGTCGGCGCGGCGGTCGGCTGCGCTGATCCCGGAGTTGAACGTGTCGCGAGCCGCATGGTGTGCCTCACGGGTCACCAGTCCCCCGTCGTTCCAGCCAGGGTGGTTGCGCGCGCCGGACGCGGCCGCCAGGGCCGAGGAGATCACCGCTGAGTGGCCGTCCACCCGCGGGGAGTAGACCACTCCCCCGTAGGTCGCCCGGTCGAGCTCCTGGGCGCTCGGCGGGCGGTGCTCTGGCCAGTCCAGCTCGTCCCAGCTGTGGGCGTAGACCGGACGACCCGCCCGCTTACGGGCAGCGGCCTCGATCCTGGCCAGAGCCTGGGCAAGCGATCGGGCGTCGCTGAGGTCAACGCTGCGCAGAGCCAGGCCGGTCGCCGAGGTGTGCACGTGGGCGTCGACGAAGGTGGGGGTGACCAGTGCGCCGTCGAGCTCGACCACCGCGTCGACCCCGTCGGCGTGGCCGGCTGCTGCCTCGTCGGAGCCGATCCAGGCGATCCGGCCGTCAGCAACGACCAACGCCGTCGCGCAGGGGTGAGCCGGACCGTAGACGAGCCCGCCGCGATACAGGGTGACCTTAGCTGGGGACGCCCCTGAAAGTGATGGCTCGGCCTGTGGTGACTCGGACTGTGATGCCTTGGACTGTGATGCCTTGGACTGTGATGACTTGGACTGTGATGCCTTGCTGGTCACGGTGCCTCCGTCCGCTTGTGCTCCAGTCGGCTCTCGAAAAGCGTCCGCACCGCGGAGTTGGACCGCAACAGCTTGAGGGCGTAGTCCGCGTGACCGGGGACGTACCCGTTGCCGACCAGCATCCGCACATCAGCAGCCAGACCCTCGGCCCCCAACGCCGCCGCGGCGAAGTTCGTGGCCATCGAGAAGAAGACCACCGTGCCGCCCTGGGCCGTCGACAGGACAGCCGGCTGCTCGCAACCCGGCACGTCGACGCAGACGACAGTGATGTCCGCCGGGCCGCCGGCTGCCTGCACCGCCTCCGACAGGCCCAGTGGCGAGCGTGCGTCCGCGATGATCACGTGGTCGGCCAGCCCGGTGCCTTCGAGCAGGCGCGCCTCCCTCTCGTTGGGCACGACGGCGATACGGCGTCCGGCCCCTGCGTCGAGGGCCGCCGCCAGGGACATCGACCCCGACTTGCCGGCACCGCCAAGAACCAGCACCGAGGGTGCCGCACCCCTCGCGCCGTATTCGCGGACCAGCCGGGCCACCAGCGCGGGTGCGCCGCAGACGTCCAACACCATCAGCGCGAGCTCGGGGTCCAGGTCGGCCGGCAGCACAGCCGCGATGGACCTGCCGAACAGGATCGCATGTCCGGCAGCGGGCACCCGCTCCCCCAGACCGTCCCATCGAGCAAGTCCGTCGGTGATCTGCAACGGTGTCAACGACAGCGACACCAACGTGGCCACGTGCTCACCCACGGCAAGCCCGAGCGGACTACGCTCACCCACCTCGGCGACGGTCCCGATGAGCATGCCGCCCGAGCCGGTGACCGGGTTCTGCATCTTGCCGCGCGTGACGACGATGTCCAGGACGGACGCGCGCAGCCCAGCCCCGTCGATCTGGTTGTCGGCGCTGCGATGGGCGTCGGCCAGCTGACGATAGGAGGCCGCGTCGAGGTTCAGGGTCTCGACGTCGATGCGGACCTCGTCCGCCCAGATCTGCGGCGAGGCGTCCAGGCGCTCGGCGGCCTGGGGCAGCGTGATCTGGTCCCCCGATGGCTCCAGCACCCGGTGCAGACCAATAGGCGAGCTGTCTTGGCTCTTGTGACCGCTCTGTGTGCTCGCGTGTGTGCTCGCGTCGTACCCAGCTCGGTCGACCGGCACACTCATGGTTCCTCCTGCTGTCGGACCTGATTAAACGAATCTTGCGGTGACATGATGTAACTAACGCAAGTTCTCCCGTATTATGCCAGTTATGGACTCAAAGATCGAGCAGCCCTACGCCTATCTGCGCCGCGAGCTGGTGGAACCGGACTGGACCCGCCTGCCCGGATGGCGTCACGTCACGACAGCCGACTGGGCCAGTGTCCACTGGCAGCGGGTCAACTGCATCAAGAACATCAAACAGCTACGGGCGCTCATGGGCGATCTGCTCACTGATGCGTTCTACGCCGACCTCGAGCGGGACCAGGCGCAGCGGGCCACGATGTCGATGCTCGTGACCCCGCAGATGATGAACACGATGGTCCCGTGTGTGAGCTCCGTCCCCCGCGCCGGCGAGGAGTTCACCCGGGCGTTCTATGCCGATCCGGTCCGCCGCTACATGCTCCCGGTCTTCAGCGACCGGCGCGTCGACTGGCCAAGCCACCCCTACTCCACCCGCGACTCGTTGCACGAGCACGACATGTGGGTCGCCGAGGGCTTGACCCACCGCTATCCGACCAAGGTGTTGGCCGAACTGCTGTCGACCTGCCCGCAGTACTGCGGCCACTGCACCCGGATGGACCTAGTGGGCAATTCGAC
>DHJN01000035.1:0-156 GCA_002404345.1 Actinobacteria bacterium UBA4719
CACCCCCGGAACCATTCCACCCACAGGGAGATCTGGCTCCAGTGCTGACTGCCCGTCGAGGGCGCCCACACCGGCGGTGGCCCGGGCCGCGTCGTCGAGGTCGTCGGCGGACCACGCCGACCGATAGGTCCGCAGGGCAGCCGTCGCCGCTCCGAC
>DHJN01000035.1:242-771 GCA_002404345.1 Actinobacteria bacterium UBA4719
GCGTGCTGGACGGTGAGGGTGACGTCGACCCCGGCCTGGAGTGCGGCGGACGCCGACACGACGACCGGCACGACGGTGACCATCGCGTGGCCGCTGCCGGCAGGCAGGCCGTCGGCGAGGTTCGTCACGACGAGTGGGCGCTGGCCGGCGACGATCGTGTCGTTCGGGAGGTGGACGAGCAGGCCGTCGTCGGTGGGCGACGCCGGCAGGGTCCACGGGCCGGTGCTGTGCGTGTGCAGGGGGTCCGGCCGGCCGTCGGTGGGGTCGTCGGGGTCGCCCGCCAGCCGTCCGAGGGTGACCCGCCGGGCGTCGGTGAGGCCGCGGACGCGGACGGCCATCGGCTCGTCGAAGAACACCGTCGAGGGGGCGACCGCGGCGACGACCGGCATGAGGGCCGGCGCGACGCCGACGCGACGCACCTGGACCGGCGGCCCGGCGACGAACGCCGTCTGCGGGGGCACGGTCACGAGGCTCACGGCATACCCGACGGAGAGCCGCAGGGCGTGCGAGCCGGTGTTCCAGAGCGCCG
>DHJN01000035.1:873-5491 GCA_002404345.1 Actinobacteria bacterium UBA4719
CCCACCGACCGGTCCGGCCCGGTCGCGACGGGGGTGTCGATGCCGAAGATCCCGTTGTCGTGCAGCGCCGACATGACCGCGGAGAGACCGGCGTGGACGACGTCGTCCTCGCTGCCGTCGGCGGTGAGCTCGCCGGGGTCGGCGGAGAGCAGGTAGCGCAGGGTGAGGGCGAGGGGTGGGTGACCGCGGCGGGTGTGCCAGCCGCGCACGGGGGACTCCATGTTCACGTATGCCGTGGACGGCTCGATCCGGTAGAGGAACCAGTTGAGCCGGGCACCGCCCACCGGCCGGTCGAGCGGTCCCACGCTCACTCCGACCGGGCTGGCGAGGCCTTTCATGGCCTCGGTCGTGAGGACGCGCAGAACCTCGTCGACCCCGGCGATGACGGGCGGACCGGGCGTGAACAGGCTCACCAGCCGCCTCCCCGCCGGGCCGTGAGACCGGCCGCCACGACCCGACAACCGGCGAACGGATCCGCCTGTGCCGCAGGCGAATCCACATGCACCTCGATCCGGCCGATGACGACGGGAGGCGCTGATGGGGTGGGCGCCGGGGTATCGGGGCGATCGGGTCGTTCCGGGGCCGACCGGCTTACCCGGGTGACCTGCGGCACCGGCTGGTCGACCCCCATCGGGACCGGCTCCCGGGTGCCGGCGACCGACCCGGGCCCGGGTGGGTCCCCTGGCTCGACCGTCGCCAGCGCCGCCACGGCGGCGAGTGGCGGCACGGACTCGGCGCCCGGCGTGGCGGTGAGGGCAGCAACAGGTCCGGGGCGAGACTCCGTCGGACGTCCCACCTCGAGCTCGAGTCCGGGGTCCGTCGGAGGCGCCTGCGTGGGCGGTGCCGTGCTCGCATCCGCCGGGGCCGCCCTGTGCTCCTCCTCCATGGCCACCACGTCCGGAGCAGGCAGCCAGGTCACCGTTCCGGTCGGGCTGGGCGACGGATCGGCGAGGGCCGCAGCCTCGCCGGGTACGGAAACGGCAGCGGGGCTCCGCTGGGCGGCGACCACCCGCGGCACCGACGGCGGCGCTGCCGGTCCCTCATCGATCGGCGGGTCGAGGAAGGCCGGGCGGACGACGGGCCGGGACTCACCGGCATACGCGCTCGGCACGGCCACCGGCGGAAGTGCCGCCCGGGCGAGGACCCGGGCCAAGCCACCCTGCGCCGGACCGCCGCGGGGCCCGGGAGCGGGAGTCGGGCCCATCAGGCCACCCCGGAGACGAGGGCCGCGAGCCGCTGGCGGCGCTGGTCGGGCAACGCCTCGATGGTCGGCAGGTCCCACCCGTACGTCGAGGCGAGCAGGTGCACCTCCCGGTCGAACTCGGCGCACACGACGGCCAGCCCGCGGAGCACCATCGCGACGACGTCGGCATCGACAGTGACCGGCTCCCCGCACTCTGCGCAGGCCGAGCGCAGTGGTCCGGCGAGGGACTGCTCGGCCCGGTCGAGGTCGGCCCACGTTCCCCGTGCCTGGTCGGGCCCAGTGACGGTGCCGAGACGGCACCGAGCGAGGATTGTGGCCGGCTCGCCCGCGCAGGCCAGCAGATCGGCATACGAGGGTTCGCGCAGCCCGCTCCCCTCCCCCGTCCGGACCGACGCCCACACGTGCCAGCCGACCGAGGACACGGTGAGGGACAGCGTCGTCCGCGCCCCGCACGATCGGCACGGTGCCGTCACATCGAGCGGGCCGCCGGTGACCTCCTCGTATGCCGCGAGGAGACGCCGGTCCGCGGCCCCGATCGGCAGGTCGGCCGGGTCGTCGACCTCATAGAAGGTGAGCTCGGACCGGTCGGGGCGGGCGCGCAGGACGGCCACGGCCTGGCTGAGCAGGTCCGTGCCGTCCTCGAAGGCCGCCGCCAGCCGAGCCAGCGGTGAGGCCGTGCGCCCGGTGGCCACCTCACACGGCTTGCTCGGCCGGCTCGGTGACGTCGGTGTCCCGTTCCCAGCCCTCGAGCTCCAGCTTGATGCTCTGGATGGCGACGGCCGCCGTCGCCGCGTCGAAGGCGGGGAGGGCCTGGTACTCCGAGACCCAGCAGCGGAACAGCTTGTAGCTGATGACCTTCTGCCCCGCCTCGTTGAAGACGTCGACGATGAGGTCCTTGCGGAAGTCCTTGAGCGAGATGCCCGGCTGCTCGAGGGTGCTCACCTTGTTGGCCCACGCCTCGAAGGCCGGGTCGTGGGTGACACCGCGCTCGAGGGTGACCGCGTCGTACGTCGTCAGGCCCGGGCTCTTGCGGACGTGGCTCGGGTCGCCGCCCACGCGGTGGGTGACCGGCGCGGTGCTCCGCTTGAGCGGCGACATCTTGGACAGGCCGGCGACGTAGACGCCGTCCCACTTCACCCGGAACATGTGGCTCTTGTAGGGGTCGAACCGGGTGGGGTTCACCGTGAACTCGGCCATGTCACTCTCCCGCCTGGCTGATCTGGGTGATCGTGATGACGACGAACTCGGCCGGTTTGAGCGGTGCGAAGCCGACGACGACGTTCACCCGCCCGGCATCGATCTCGGTCTGTGGGTTGACACTGGAGTCGCAGATGACGAAGAAGCTGTCCGACTCGGCCCGCTTCTCGGACTGCTGGAAAGCGCCCTGCTGGAACAGGCTGCGCATGAACCCGCCGACGGCGAGCCGCAGCTGGGCCCACAGGTCGGGGTCGTTGGGCTCGAAGACGGCGAACTGGGTGCCGAGGTAGAGGCTGGCCGAGAGGTAGTCGGTGAGCCGCCGGATCGGGACGTACTTGCTGTCACTCTGCAGGACGTCGCTCCCCGCCAGGGTGCGCGCCCCCCAGACGACCATGCCGGCGCCGGGGAAGGTCCGCAGGACGTTGAGCCCGAGCGGGTTGAGGTCACCGGAGACGTCGTCGTTGGTCGGCGCCGTGAGGCCGAGCGCGCCCGCGACGCCGGCGTCGAGACCGGCCGGAGCCTTCCAGACTCCCCGCGAGGAGTCGGTGCGGGCCATGATCCCCGCGACGGCACCGCTGGCCCCGAACCCGTCCGGCGTCGAGTCGGCCGTGACGAGCCGCGGCCAGTAGATGGCGCCGTGCGCGCCCTGGGCCCGCAGCAGGTTCGCCGCGGTCTTCAGCTGCGCGGGGTTGAACGCGGCCGCCGGGTCGACGACGAGGAAGGCGTTCTGCCGTCGGCAGTAGTCGAGCGCCGTGTTGACCGGGGTCGGGTCGCTCGAGGTCACCCCCGGCAGGCAGAGCAGGTTGAACCGCGGGAAGTCCAGGGTGTCGAGGGCGAGCATGCCCTGGCCGGCGGTCGGCGAGACGATGTCGGAGGCGGTCGGCGTCGAGCCGTCGGCGCCGCCGGACAGTCCGGTGGGGATCGCCACGGCCGGGCGGTACGGCGCTGACCCGGCGACCTCGGCCCCGCCCCGGCCGACGCCGAGGCCGAAGTCCTCGGAGGCGTCGCCGAGACCGATGAGCCCGACGACGACGGCACTGTCCAGCCCGGTCGTCTTGCTCGTGAGGACGAACTTCCCACCGGAGACGTTCGCGGTGACCGGCCAGATCGAGCCGGCCCCGTTGATCTCCGCCTTCACGTCGTTGACCGTGTGCGCGACGGGCGGGTTCTCGGTCGGGAAGAGGAGGTAGTCGGTGGCCGGACCCTGGTCGACCGAGAGCCGGATCGCCTTGCCGCTGACGGTCACGCTCGTCGCACCGGTGACGGCGACCGTGCCGGTCGACGTCCCGGCGCCGGGCGCCGGGGCCGGGACCCCGGTTACGTCTGCGGTGACGAGCGTGCTCGCGGCGAGCACCGTCTCCACGTAGCGCAGGCTGCCCGGTGAGATCGAGAGCTCCGCCCACGTCTCCTGCGCGACGATGCTCGCCGGACCGCCTCCGACACCGGGAGTCCATTCGGCGATGACGAGGGTGAACCGGTCGTCGGGGAACTGGGTGGCCGCCTTGACCTCGACGAACAGGCCGGCCTGGGCGCCGGAGCCGCCGCCGGTCCCGTTGGCCCAACCGCCGCGGGATCGCGCGGTGAGGGCGAGGAGGAGCCCGTTGACCGCCGGGAGCGGCAGGGTCGCCTGGGCGGCGCCACCACCGAGCGCGCGGACGATGATCGCCCGGCTGCCCCCGTTGGCGAAGAACAGCCCCACGGAGTGCCCCATGGGATGGGTGGTGTCCATGACGTCGCCGAAGGTCCGGACGTAGTCGGCGAAGCTGGTCAGGGCGACGGGGGTGTCGCCGGGGCCCTTGCGCGCCGCACCGACGAAGGCGGTCACGGACGTCGACACCCCGGTGATGACGTGCGACCCCGACTTCTGCTCGACGATGTAGACGCCGGGATAGGTGGTTTGTACGGGCACGAAAGCCTCCCCCGATGGTGCGGCACGGGCGTGCCGGTGAGAGGCAGTCTCCCGGCCGGGCGTCGTCGGTGTCAACGGAAATGTGGGGACTTTTGGGGCTAGCGCTCTTGTAGCGGAGAGAGTAAAAGATCACCAAACTGCGTTGCGTGCGCACCAATCTCCCCGAACATGCCCAAATGTGACCACGCCCGGTGGCAGCACCTTCTCCAGTCGACTCACATTCCGGTTCCGTGCCATTAACGTGCCATTACCGCAGGCATCCATGGGACGCTCCAGGCCGCTCGTGGCCGCGGAACTCGCAGGGAACC